>CANGEG010000066.1 GCA_947452725.1 Comamonadaceae bacterium
CCAGCAAACCCAGTACAAGGCCCAAGGCCATACCGGCGAACTGCACCATGGACAACAAGAAGCCGGACTGCACCCAACTCACGCCCAACTCGGCTTGCAGCACGGGCAAGGCCGGCGGCAATTTACCCACCTGCAAGGCGGCGACCACGCCCGCCAAAATAACCACCCAGGCCGACCATTTTGGATTTTTCATATCAATTTCGTGTGGTCAGCTTGTGGGCCGCATACATGCTTCATGCTGGCCACTTCCGTCCTGTCAAACGCTCATGCTCTCGCGAAGCAAACCGGTCGGTCATACCGGCAATGTAGTCCGCCACGGCGCGGTGTGTGTCAGCGCGATGCGCATAGTCCTGCGGCATTTCACCCGGCGCTTGCACATAAGCCTTGTACAGATCGAACACGACATTTTGCGCATGGCCGGTGGTCTCCATGACCTGCGGGTGGCGGTAGAGTTGCGAGAATAAAAACTGTTTTAACGGAATGGCAAAGGCCTTCATTTCCGCACTGAACGCAACCAACGGGCCGGCCAGTCGCGCTTCATCGGCATTGATGGGCGCCTCACGCTGCAAGTTCTCGCGGGTGGTGGCGATCACGTCATAGACCTGCTCGCTGAGCATGCGACGAATCGTTTCGTACAGCAAACGACGCGCGCGTTGCGGTTGCGCCAAATCGGGGTGCTCTGCAAGAGCTTGCACACGGTAGCGCTCAAACAACTCCACCGATTGCAGCTGTGCCATGGTGATCAAGCCGGAGCGAACACCGTCATCAATGTCGTGTGCGTTGTAGGCAATGGCGTCAGCCAGATTGCACAACTGCGCCTCCAAACTCGGTTGGGTTCGGTTCAAAAACCGCCGCGCCACGCCACCGGGCTCTTGCGCTTCAATGCCTTCGGCATTTTTAAGGGAGCAGTGTTTGAGCACGCCCTCACGCGTCTCAAAAGTAAGGTTCAACCCATCAAACGCGGGGTAGCGCTCTTCCAAATGGTCAACCACACGCAAGCTTTGCAAGTTATGCTCGAAGCCGCCGTGCTGAGCCATACATTCGTTCAGGGTATCTTGACCAGCATGGCCAAACGGTGTGTGGCCCAAATCGTGCGCGAGCGCGATGGCTTCAACCAGGTCTTCGTTCAAGCCCAGAGCACGTGCAATCGATCGACCCAACTGCGCAACTTCCAGCGAGTGGGTCAACCGGGTGCGAAACAAATCGCCCTCGTGGTTCAAAAAGACCTGGGTTTTGTAGACCAAGCGCCGAAAGGCGGTGGAGTGCACGATTCGGTCCCGGTCGCGCTGAAAATCGCTGCGCGTGGGCGCGGCCAGCTCGGCAAAGCGCCGCCCGCGCGAGTGCGCTGGATCGCAAGCGTAAGGGGCGAGTTCAGCAGCGTTCATACTGCACTCATTGAGGGGCGCAGCAATGCGCAATCACCTCGCGCACCATCGCCTCTGGCGCGCCCTGCACCGCTGCTTGCCCGGGACTTTGAATCACCACAAACTTGATGTCACCGCCTTCGGCTTTTTTGTCCAGCCGCATGTGCGCCAGGTAATGACCAGCGTTGTCGTGCGCGTCGATGATCGGGGCCCGAGTCGGCAACCCGGCGCGCACGATCAGCGCGATCAAACGCGCCACAAAAGCGCTGTCCACCAAGCCTAGGCGTTCTGATAGATGCGCCGCCATGACCATGCCGCAGCCAACGGCTTCGCCATGCAGCCACACACCAAAACCCAGACCCGCCTCAATCGCGTGGCCAAAGGTATGGCCAAAATTCAAAATAGCACGCAGGCCCGATTCCCGTTCGTCCTGACCTACTACACTCGCCTTAATTTCGCAGCTACGCTGCACCGCGTGCGCCAGGGCTGCAGGGTCACGGGCCATCAGTGCATCAATGTGTGCCTCTATCCAGTCAAAGAAAACCATGTCTGCAATCGGCCCGTACTTGATCACTTCGGCCAGACCGGCGCTCAGCTCGCGCGGCGGCAGAGTTTGCAAGGTGGCAAGATCACAGACCACCAAAAGCGGCTGGTAAAAAGCGCCAATCATGTTTTTCCCCAAGGGGTGATTGATTGCGGTTTTACCGCCCACCGACGAGTCCACCTGCGCCAGTAAAGTGGTTGGCACCTGCACAAAAGGCACGCCGCGCATGTAGCTTGCGGCGGCAAAACCGGTCATATCGCCCACTACGCCGCCGCCCAAGGCGAACAGCACGGTTTTTCGGTCCGCGCCTTGGCCAAGCAAGGCGTCAAAAATTTGATTCAACGTGGCCCAGTCCTTGTAGGCCTCGCCGTCAGGCAAAGTGACCGTGAGCACCTGCTTGTATCGCCCTGCCAGCGCCTGACGCAACTGTGCCTCGTACAACGGGGCTACCGTGGTGTTGGTGACGATCAAAGCGGTGGCGGCTTGGGGCACGGCCGCATAGGTGGCAGCCTGGCCCAAGAGGCCGGCGGCAATGGCAATTGCATAACTGCGCTCTTGCAAGGCAATTTGCACCAAGGTCGGTGTGGTGAGGTCGGTCATAGCCCCCAAGTTTAGGGCAGAGATCCTGACTTAAGCATTGGCCGAAGGGGCCGCGTCGGGTGAAACCCGGTTTTTTAACGGCAAGTCGCCGGCCACTTCCAGTTGCATGATGATCATGTTGAGCAAAGCGGCCACGCTGGGGCGACCGGTGTCAATCACGTAATGGGCGGTTTCGCGGTACAAAGGATCACGGGTTTCATACAGGCTGCGCAGTCGCTGGACCGGGTCGCTGACCTGGAGTAAGGGGCGGTTCAAATCGTGCCGCACGCGCCGGTACACCTCTTCGGGTGTGGAGCGCAAATACACCACTCGGCCACGCTCTTTCAAACGTTCACGGTTGATGGCGCGCAACACTGATCCGCCGCCGGTGGACAGCACGCCTTGATGACGCAGAGTCAAATCGTCCAGCACGCCCTCCTCAATGTCACGAAAACGCTCTTCCCCTTCGCGGTTGAAAAACTCGCGAATCGAGCAGCCAAGGCGCTGCTCAATGACATGGTCCGAGTCGACAAAGGGCAAGCCCAGGCGCCGCCCCAACTGGCGGCCAATCGTCGATTTACCCGAGCCCGGAAGGCCTACAAAAATGATACTCAAAGGGAAAAAAATAAAACAGATAAAAAAATGGAGCTCAACGAGCGCGCGCCTGCACCCCAAAGTGCCCAGCGCATCCGATGGCTAAAGTGTATGCGAGGCGGCGCAAGTGGGCACAGAAGGCTGTTGCACGGATTCATGAAACTCATTGAGATCCCAAAGGGCTCAGGACGGGGCAATTCAGCGATCTAACGAGGTGAACTAAAAACCCCTGACCGGCGGCCCACGGGCCGACATCGGCAGCACGAGCAAGTTTGGGTTGTAACTGTTCGTTCACGACTTCAAAAACGATACCGGCCTGATGGCTCTTGTATTCCAACATCGTTTTCAGCAATGACCCACCAGCCCCATGTCCGTTGCCATGCCTGTGTTCACTGGTGCCCATCCCAGCGAGCGCTTAGTGACAAGCGCCTACTGTGCAGGAGTAAATGTCAAATCAGACAAGAACTTGTGGCGCATCCCGGATGCGGCGCTTTGAGAGTTCGTTGATGTGGTTGCGAGGGCAAGTTAACCGAACGAGCCCACGGCCCTAGCACCTTGGTGTGCTTCTCCTGGATGAGAACCTTGAACTTTTTTGCAACCGAAGCCATACTGTAATTTAATACAGCTCACGCGAGGTTTGCAACATGATCGGGAAAATAGATTCCATATATCTAACGCCTGAAGCGAGGGGTTTACGGCGTCCGTCGATAATGTAAGTCGCCCTCTTTTGCTCAGCCCATGCCAAACACCGATCTCAAAGCAACCGACAAGTCTCCTCGCCCACCCACTGCCCCTCGCCATTGGCTCGTCAGAGTTCTTTTGTGGATTGTCGGTTTGAGTGTGGCGGGCATGCTGTCATTGATGCTAATCACCGGTGTGTCCTTGGTGATGGCCTACCCCAACCTGCCCGATATTTCAGACTTGGCCGAGTACAGCCCCAAATTGCCGCTGCGCATTTTCACGGCCGAGGGCGACTTGATTGGCGAATTTGGAGAAGAGCGCCGCAACCTCACGCCCATCAAAGAGATTCCTCAGATCATGAAAGACGCGGTACTGTCGATTGAAGACGCACGCTTTTACCAACACGGCGGCGTGGATTACTTGGGCATCGTGCGCGCTGGTTTTGCCAACTTGGGCAAGCGCAAGAGTCAGGGGGCATCGACCATCACCATGCAGGTGGCGCGCAATGTATACCTATCGACCGAAAAAACCTATACCCGCAAGATTTATGAAATCTTGCTGACCTTCAAGCTAGAACACATGTTGACCAAGGACCAGATCCTGGAAATCTACATGAACCAGATTTTCTTGGGTAACCGCGCCTACGGCTTTGCCTCGGCCTCGGAGGCCTACTTTGGCAAACCGCTGAAAGATATCACCATTGCCGAAGCGGCCATGCTCGCTGGCCTGCCTAAAGCGCCCTCCGCCTACAACCCGATCAGCAACCCCAAGCGCGCCACGGTGCGACAACAGTACATCATCGAGCGCATGCTGGAGAACAAATTCATCACCGAAGCCCAGGCTGAAAAGGCCAAGGCCGAGGTGCTGCAAATTCGCTCTGGCGCTGACAAGCAAAAGGTGCATGCCGAGTACGTGGCCGAAACCGTGCGCCAGCTGATCTATGCGCAATACGGCACCGAAACCTACACTCGCGGCATGAACGTGGTCACCACACTGAACTCGGGCGACCAAGAAGCCGCTTACAAAGCCCTGCGCCAAGGCATCATGGATTTTGAGCGGCGCCAGATCTACCGCGGTCCTGAAAAATTCGTCACCCTGCCGACCAACGCCAAAGACCTGGATGACGCCATTGACGACGCCCTGGAAGAAACACCGGACAACGGCGATGTGATGTCGGCGGTGGTGCTAGAAGCCTCGCCACGTAAAGTGGTCGCAGTCCGGCAAAACGGTGAGCAATTCGATATCACCGGAGAAGGCTTGCGCCCGGCCCAATCGGGCCTGTCTGACAAAGCCTCTGCTGCAGTGCAAATTCGCCGGGGCGCCGTGATCCGCGTGGTCAAAAATCCCAAGGGTTGGGAGATCACGCAATTACCCGAGGTCGAAGGCGCATTGATCGCGCTGAACCCGAAAGACGGCTCCATCAAGTCCTTAGTGGGTGGCTTTGATTTTGTGAAAAACAAATTCAACCATGTGACGCAAGCTTGGCGGCAGCCGGGCTCCAGCTTCAAGCCCTTCATCTACTCGGCGGCCTTGGAAAAAGGCTTTACCCCCGCCACCGTAGTCAACGATGCTCCCTTGTTTTTTGACGCTGGCGTCACTGGCGGCCAGCCCTGGGAGCCGAAAAACTACGATGGCACTTTTGACGGCCCGATGACGCTGCGTCGCGGCCTGGCCAAGTCCAAGAACATGATCTCTATTCGGGTCTTGCAATCGGTGGGCCCGCGCTATGCGCAAGACTGGATCACCAACTTTGGCTTTGAAGCCGAAAAGCATCCTGCCTACCTGACCATGGCATTGGGCGCAGGCTCGGTCACTCCTATGCAAATGGCCACCGCGTATTCGGTTTTCGCAAATGGCGGCTATCGAGTGCAGCCATTTTTGATTTCCAAAATCACCGACCAACGCGGCAAAGTGCTGGTGCAAACCGAGCCGCCCGAAATCACCGAAGAGCAGCGCGCCATTCCGCCCCGAAACGCATTCACGATGACCAGTTTGTTGCAAGAAGTTGCCCGCTCCGGCACCGCAGCGCGAGCACAAGCCACACTCAAGCGGCCCGATATCTACGGCAAGACCGGCACCACCAATGATGCTATGGATGCCTGGTTTGCCGGCTACCAACCTTCGCTGGCAGCCGTTGTATGGATTGGCTACGACACGCCGCGCAAATTGGGTGACCGCGAAACCGGCGGCGGTTTAAGCTTGCCGATCTGGATTCGCTTCATGGAAACCGCCCTGCGCAACATCCCTGTTCAAGAGCCAAGTGCGCCAGAAGGCTTGGTTCAAATTGCTGGTGAGTGGTACTACAGCGAACACGGCGCAAGTGGTGGAGTGCGCAATTTAGGTGGCACCAGTGCTACCGGGAAATCAGAGGGAGAGGCCCCCGCCCCCATGCCCAAGGCCGATGAACGCTCACGCATCATCGATCTGTTTAAAAATTGAGGCGGCTTAGACCGCCGCAGTGAACACCAGGGCCAGACCCGCTTGCTCAGAGGCGTAACGGCTCAGGCTGGCAAAGAACTCGCCCTGGCCTTTAGTGTCTTGCCAAGCGCCGGCCAGCCATTTGTAGTGGTAGCCGCCCGACTTGGCAGCCATCCAGACCTCGTGCAGTGGTTTTTGCAAATTCACAATGATCTGGCTGCGGTTGGGGAAACTCAACGTGATCATGCCCCCGGAGCGCTGGTTGTCGATGTCTGCCTCAGTTTCATCGTTGAGGCGGTCACATGCTTGCTCAATAGCAGACAAAAGATGTTCAGCTTGGTCCAGGAATTCGAGGTCGGTCATTACAATCCGGTGCATGTTGAAGGTTTATTCAATTCTAGTCACTCGCTTAGGCCTTGCAGTTTGTATGGTGGCTTTGCTCGGCTGTGGCCAAAAAGGCCCCTTGAAGCTGCCCACCGAGGAAGCCGCACGTGGCCGCGCCACTTTGCTTGAAAGCTTAACGCCCGAGGCACTGCGCCCAAACAAAGCCTTGCCCCAAACTCTTCCTTCGCCCCCTCCCGCTCTTACACCCGAACCTGTTGCACGATGACTGTATCCACACTCCCCGGCCACCCTTTTATCGCCTACCAAAATGGCGCGCTTTGCGTGGAACAAGTTCGCCTAGAGGCTCTGGCCGTGAGCCATGGCACGCCTTTGTTTGTGTATTCAAAAGCCGCCATGCTGTCGGCCTTGGCCGCCTACCAGCGTGGGTTTGCCGGACGCGAAGTGCAAATTTGCTACGCCATGAAAGCCAACTCCAGCTTGGCGGTGTTGCAGGTGTTTGCCCAAGCCGGTTGCGGTTTTGACATCGTCTCGGCGGGCGAGTTGGCGCGGGTGCTGGCTGCGGGCGGCGACCCGGCCAAAGTGATTTTTTCAGGCGTGGGCAAAACCCGCGCCGAGATGAAGCAGGCCCTGCAAGTGGGCATCGGCTGCTTCAACGTGGAAAGCACAGCAGAGCTGGACGTGTTAAACGAAGTGGCCAACGCCATGGGCAAACAAGCACCGGTGAGCCTGCGCGTGAACCCTAACGTGGACCCCAAAACCCACCCCTATATTTCGACTGGTCTCAAAGGCAATAAATTTGGCGTCGCGCACGAGGACGCTGTGCAAATTTACAAACACGCCGCCAGCCTGCCGGGTCTCAAAGTGGTGGGTATTGACTGCCACATCGGTTCACAAATCACTGAAGTTACGCCGTACCTGGACGCGATGGACCGGGTCTTGGACCTGGTTACCGAGATCGAAGCGGCTGGCATTGCGATTGACCACATCGACTTTGGAGGTGGCCTGGGCATCAACTACAACGGTGACACGCCGCCCGAGGCCGATGCCCTGTGGGCCCAGTTGCTGGCCAAGTTGGATGCGCGCGGCTTTGGCAATCGACCCTTAATGATCGAGCCCGGCCGCTCCCTGGTGGGCAATGCCGGCGTCTGCTTGAGCGAAGTGCTGTACCTCAAACCGGGCGAGCAAAAAAACTTCTGCATCATCGACGCGGCGATGAATGATTTGCCCCGACCGGCCATGTACCAAGCCTTTCATCACATCGCCCCCCTTCAGGTGCGGGACGGCGTGGAGACTGTTTATGACGTGGTGGGCCCGGTCTGCGAGAGTGGCGACTGGATCGGACGTGACCGCAGCCTGAATGTGCGAGCCGGTGATCTGTTGGCCGTGCTGTCTGCTGGCGCTTATTGCATGAGCATGGCCAGCAACTACAACAGCCGAGGTCGTGCAGCAGAAATTTTGGTGGATGGTGATCAAGTGCATTTGATTCGCGAGCGCGAATCGGTGTTTGATACCTTTCAACTCGAGCACTTACCTGCTTGATTTTTTGGGGCGTGATTCAGCGCTGAGGCTTGGCGCTGAGCCAAACGCGCCAAGCACGGCGCAAGCGCCAACCCAGCAAACCGCCCAAGATCCCTGCATAGACGGCCACCTCAGCAAAGTTCTGCTTGCCTGCGCGCATCCAAAAAAAATGCACCATCGCCAGCGCCGCCACCCCATACACCACGCGGTGCAAAGCCTGCCAGCGCTTTGAGCCCAGGGCGCGAATGGCCGCATTGAACGATGTGGCGCTCAGCAAGCTAAGCAGCAACCAGCCCATAAAGCCGACCAGGATGAAGGGCCGTTTGACAATGTCGCTCGTGATATCCGATAGGTCCCAGCCCATGTCAAACCATGCATAGCAAATCAAATGCAAGCAGGCATAAAAGCCTGTAAAAAGCCCTGCCATGCGGCGCAAGCGCGCCAATTCAGGCAAACCCAAAGTCACGCGCAAGGGCGTTACCGTCAAGACCAAACACAGAGCGCGCAAAGTCCAGTCGCCAGTGGCGCGGATCAAAAATTCAGCTGGATTAGCACCCAACTCCTCCAACCAGATGCCGCGCAGCAGCCAGGCCATGGGGCCAAAGCAAATCAAGAACAGCAGTGGCTTGGCCCAGGGGGAGCGCAGTGCAGCTCGAGCAGCACTACGCAAGTCAGCAGTCTGGGCAGAGCGCAATCTCAGCACGATCAATACAGCTTCTTCAGATCCATGCCCGCATATAACTGGCCCACCTGTGGCTCGTAGCCGTTAAACATCAGCGTCTTGCGCTTCTTGGCCAACAGTCCACCCTCGTCGCCTATGCGCCGTTCGGTGGCTTGACTCCAGCGTGGATGGTCGACGGTGGGGTTCACGTTCGAGTAAAAACCATACTCTTGCGCCGCCGCTTTGACCCAGGCGGTCACAGGCATTTTCTCGACAAAGCGAATCTTTACCAGGCTTTTTCCGCTCTTGAAGCCGTATTTCCAAGGCACGACCAAGCGCACGGGCGCACCGTTTTGCTTGGGCAGGACTTCGCCGTACATCCCAAAAGACAACAGTGTCAAAGGGTGCATGGCCTCGTCCAGGCGCAGGCCTTCGACATAAGGCCAGTCCAAGCCTCCCGAGCGCACGCCCGGCATGGTTTTGGGGTCGGCCTGGGTCACGAACTCGACAAATTTGGCGTTGCCGGTAGGCTCGACTTTACGGATTAATTCCAGCAGTGAATAACCCACCCAAGGGATCACCATGGACCAGCCTTCAACGCAGCGCATGCGGTAAATCCGCACTTCCATGGGACTGAGTTTGAGCAAATCTTCCAGGGTGTATTTGCCAGGGCGCTTAACCAGGCCTTCGACCTCGACCGTCCAGGGGCTCGTTTGCAGGGTGTGTGCATGCCGCGCTGGATCCGCCTTGTCGTAGCCAAACTCGTAAAAGTTGTTGTAGTTACTGGCATCTTTGTAGGCCGTGACTTTGTCAACCGACATCGCTCCCGCCAAGCTAGAAGGCACAGCAGCCAAGGCCGGCAAGGCTCCAGGCTTGGTGGTTTGGGCCAGCGCCTGCCGGTCGGCCCAGCCTGCTGCAGCCAAGCCTGCAGTCCCTAATAAAAGACCCCGGATGATGTCGCGGCGTTGCAGGTACACGTCTTGCGGCGTGATCTCATGGCTCACCGGATGGACAAAGCCTTGGCGAAACATAGAATTTGTGGAAGAAGTCATGGGCGTCTTTCAAGTCGGAGCCAGTATGCAGTAACCGGTAGCTAGCAACCGGTCTTAAACAGCATTGTGTCAAACAGGTATTCGCCGCAGGTGCCCCAAGGGTTACAGCCCTAAAGAAAGAACGGCTTGAGGCTGACGTAAATTCGCTTCTTTTACAAAGTACCGTAACTGTGCAGACCGCTCAAGAACATGTTCACGCCTAAAAAGGCAAACGAGGTGATGCCCAGGCCTCCCAAGGCCCACCATGCGGCCACCGTGCCGCGCAGGCCCTTCATCAGCCGCATATGCAGCCAAGCGGCATAGTTGAGCCAGACGATCAACGCCCAAGTCTCTTTCGGATCCCAGCTCCAGTATCCCCCCCAGGCCTCGGCGGCCCACAAGGCGCCTAAGACGGTGGCGATGGTGAAGAAGGCAAAACCCACTGCGATGGATTTGTACATCATGTCATCCAGCACCTCAAAGCTGGGCAAATGGGCGGCAATGCGCTCGCGGCCAAACAAAATGGTGGCCACCACCAGTGCCGAAATGCCAAAGTACACCGCCCAGTAATCGCTCAGTGCGGCCACACCGGCCTTGCGAAACACAAACGGCTCAAAGCACAAGACGATGCCCAAGAGCCACAGCGGCGCCAGCTTGTACCAGCGGGTTTGGCCCACGGTTTGTTTGATTAAATAGGCAAACGCCACCATCGCCGCCAGCGCAAAAGTGCCGTAGCCAATGAAGTTGGCGGGTACATGCAGCTTCATCCACCAACTCTTCAATGCAGGCACCAAAGGCTGAATTTCATGCGCCTCACGCACCAAGGTGTACCAGAGCAAAAAGCCTACGGCAGCACTGACGACCAGCATCACAAAAGCCCCCAAGGAGCGGGTTTTGTATTGGGCTTCGTAGTACAGGTAAAAGGTGGTTGTCATCCAGCAAAACAGCACGAACACCTCGTACAAATTGCTCACCGGAATATGCCCAATGTCCGCGCCAATCAAATAGCTTTCATACCAACGCACCAAGGTGCCGACCAGCGCCAGAGTCACCGACACCCAAGCAATGCGCGAGCCCAGGGTTTCCAGCGAGTCGCTGTGGGAGTGCAGGAACATGCCGCCCCAGTAAAAGACGGTGCTGATGAAGACCAGCATGCTCATCCACAAAATGGCCGACTGGCTGGACAGAAAATACTTGAGGACAAACACCTCGTCGGCCCGTGCAAGCTGGCCTTGGTAGGCGTAAATCGCCAGCAAAGCCAGCGCGGACACGGCCACCATCAAATGGCGCAAAGGCCGCCAGAACCAGCCAAGCCACACCACTGCGGGCACGCTAGCCACCAAAATGCCTTGCTCATAGATGTCCATCGCCGCTTGGTAGCGCGAGAAGGCAAACACCATGCCCAAGAGCGCCATAAATGCAAAGCCCCAATCGGCCGCGCTGCGGCGCGAGAAATAGCCCGGATTCAAAGTGATAGTGGTCATACGGAGGCGGCCTCGTCGCCGAGCAGTTTGCGGCTCAAATGTTTAAATTCATGGTCGCCATCCAGGGTCTTGCGGTTGGTCGACAAGGCCATGGTGGCATGGGTTTGAGCGGTGCCCGGCAAGCTGGGGGCTTGCGGCTCAAGCCACACCCACAGGCGGCGCTCGCGCACATAAAGCATTGAGAAGACACCGACAATCAACAGCGCGCAGCCCAGGTACACAATGGTCTTGCCGGGCGCGCGTGCCACTTGAAATACGCTGGCCTGCACCTGGGTGAAGTCTTTCAGCATCAATGCCATAGGCGCAGGGTACAGCGCCGAGTCGCTCAGCGCCAAGATGGCCTGTGCCATGAAAGCCGAAACTTTGTCGCCCGGCAAAGGCTTGACCCTGGCCTGCTCGCGCGCCACAGACTCCAATTCGTACAACACGCCGTTCAAAATGCGCACCAGCATTTCGCCTGCGCGGCTGCGCTCGGCTGGCGGCACATTGGTTTCCATGAAGTCGGCCAAGGCTTGCAGGCCCGCCACGTTGGTGCCTTTGACTTTTTCAAGTCCGGCAAACAGACTCAACGCCCGCGCGGCAGAGCCTTCCAGTTGTTTGGCCAGATCAGGGCGCTTGGGGTCGACTGCTTTGGTGGCGTAGCGGCGCACCGCTTGGTCGCGTAAGTCCGGATTGTGCAAGGCCGCGCGCAAGCGCATAAAGCCGAGGGGCGCACCGTTTTCGTCAGCCGGCATGCGCAGATAGCGGTAGGATTCGCCTGGATTTTCACGCATGCCGAGCAAGAACACCGGGCCGTCGCCCGTATCCACGGGCTGCATGTAGTTGTTGAATTCGCGCGCCTGACCGGCAGCATCGCGCAGCTTGTAGCTGATGCTCGGGCCAACGTTGCGCAACTCTTTGCTGGTGCTGGTTTTGTGGCCGGAGCCCAAGCGGGCGTCCAAGGCGCTGCGCAAATCAACTTTGCGCACATCCACCGGGGCATTTTGTCCGGCAAAATTTTCCACATTGATGACGCGCAGTCCGGTGAACTCCAGGTTCAACTTGTCTTGGCCATTGGTCAACTCGGCGCTGCTGCCAATGATGCCTTCGATCTCAAAGGACTTGGTGTTGGCTTGCATCGGCAAGGCTTGCAGCTTGACACGAGAGCCCCCGTCGTCAAAGCTGGACTGGTAAATCTCAATGCCTTTGAACTTTGCTGGATGATTCACCTCCACCCGAGCCTCATGTTTCTCGCCGGTGGCTTTATCGTGAATCACGATGTCACTGGCAAATAACTTGGGCATGCCGGTGGAGTAGTACTCAACGATGAATTTTTTCAGCTCGATCGCAAACGGTAAGTCTTGAATCAAGATGCCATCGGACTGGCTCAAGATAGCGGTGCTGGACGAGGTGTTCTCGGCCACCATCAAATTGCCGCGAAAGGTCGGATTGCGCTCAGACAAACGGTGCTCGGGCTTGACATCGGCGATCATGCCGCCACCGGCGTAAGGAGTTTTGTCACCCAACCACATTTGAGCGCGGACCACCAAATCGCCATCCAGCAAACCGCCTACGCACACCAAGACGATGGCGCTGTGCGCCGCAATGTAGCCCAGCTTGTTAGCCGCGCCGGCCCTTGCGGCAACCATCCAACCCATGCCTTGCGCCGTCTCACGCGACTGCAGACGAACTTTCCAGCCGCCACCAGCCAACATGTGGCCGATGCGCTGGGCACCCGATTGCGGTGTCTCGTTCAGCGTAGTCTCAAAGCGGTGACCAAAGGCTTTGAGGCTTTGCACCCGGATGTTTTCTTTGAAGGTGCGCAGGTCAGTAAAGATTTTGGGCGTGTTGCGTGCAATGCACAGGCTGGTGCTGAGCACTAGGAAAGTCAAAATCAGCAAGAACCACCAGGCACTGTAGACGGTGTACAAACTCATGGCGCCAAAAACCTCGGCCCAGAACGGACCGAACTGATTGACGTAGTTGGACAAAGGCTCGTGCTGCTTTAGCACCGTACCCAGCACCGAAGCGATGCAAATGAGCGACAGCAACGAGATGGAAAACCGCATCGACGACAGCAACTCCACCGCAACGCGCAACAGGCGTGAGGGGGTTTGAATCTGCAGGCCTTGGGTGGAAACGGTCATGGATGTAGGAGGCTGAGGAACGGGCCTGGGCCAAATCGAAAAACAATAAAAAAACGGGTCTCAAAAGACCCGCTTGTCTAGATGGGCCTCGCTGGCCCAGCTGAATTTAACGCAAACCGGCGATGTAGTCAGAGACCGCTTTGATTTCGCGGTCATTCATCTTGGCGGCCACCATGGTCATTTGCGCGCCGTTTTTACGGCCGCCTTCACGGAAAGACAACATTTGGGTGGTGGTGTAGTCCGCATGCTGACCCGACAAACGGGGGTACTGCGCAGGCATGCCCGCACCGTTGGGGCTGTGGCAGCTGGCGCAAGCGGGAACTTGACGGTCGGCTATGCCGCCGCGGTAAATGCGCTCACCCAAAGCCACGGTGTCTTTGTCTTTGGCGAAACCAGGCTTGGCTGTTTTCGAGCTCACCCAGTAGGCGATGTTGCGCATGTCTTCGTCGCTCAATTGCGAAGCGAAGCCGCTCATGATGGCATTGGCCCGCTTGCCCGATTTGAATTCCTGCAATTGCTTGATCAGGTATTCAGGGTGCTGCTGAGCCAATTTGGGGTTGGCGGGCGTGCCCGAATTGCCGTCGGCAGCGTGACAGGCGGCGCACACGGCACCAAAGCTTGCTTCACCTTTGGCAAGATCAGGCTTAGCAGCTTTAGGCGCTGCGTCAGAGGCAAAAACGGAACCAGCCACCAGGGCGGTCATCAAAAAAACAGTAATCGACTTCATGGGCGACATCCAAAAGATTAGGCGCAAAACCATGGGATTCTACAATGGAG
>CANGEG010000067.1 GCA_947452725.1 Comamonadaceae bacterium
AAGAACATTTTGGTCTGCAATTCGTTCATCAATTCAGGCTGGCGAGCAGCAGATTCGAGGTACTTGCTGCCCATGATGCCGATACCGATACAAGCGCCGATAGCGCCCAGACCAATGATCAAACCAGCTGCGAGTGCTACATAACCGAGGACGTGTTCCATTTTATTGCTCCTATGGATGTTTATGGAAAGGTTGGGAAAGGAAAAAGGAAATCAGTGAGCGTCGTGCGCTTGGCCAATGTAGACCAGCGTCAACATCATGAAAATAAAGGCCTGCAAAGCCACAATCATGATGTGAAAGATAGCCCAGATGGAGCCGGCAATCACGTGACCAATAGGCAAGAAGATGCCCGTCAACGACATTGCAGCGGTACCGCCCATCAAGGCAATCAACATAAAAATCAGTTCGCCGGCATACATGTTGCCAAACAGTCGCATCCCGTGCGAGACAGTTTTGGCAACAAACTCAATCATCTGAAAGACGAAGTTGAAAGGCCACAGCAGGGGATGCGCACCAAAAGGTGCCGTTGTCAACTCATGCAACCAGCCGCCAATGCCTTTGATCTTGATGTTGTAGAACACACAGATCAACAGCACCGAAGTAGACATGCCCAATGTGGTGGACAAGTCAGCCGTTGGCACCACGCGAAAGTAATGAATGCTGTGATCCACGCCAGTCCACTCAAAGACCTTGTGAAACAAATCCACGGGCAAAAAGTCCATGGAGTTGAGCAAAAAGATCCAGACAAACACAGTCAACGCCAAGGGCGAGACCAGCTTGCGGCTCTCGGCGTTGTGCACTATGCCTTTGGCCTGGTTGTCCACCATCTCAACCAAAATCTCGACGGCAGCCTGGAAGCGACCGGGAACACCCGAGGTCACGCTGCGCGCAGCCTTCCACAAAAGCAAACTACCCACCAAGCCCAATACGACCGACCAGATCATGGAGTCGAGGTTGAACACGGAAAAGTCAATCACCCCTTCCATGGGCTTATTTTGCCAATGGGTCAAGTGGTGACCAATATATTCACCTGCGGTTGGAGCAGTTTCAGCTGACATTCGTTTGCTCTGTTTTGAAATTGACTTTTGGGTAAAACACCGAGCGAACGCCCAAAGCTACCCAATAAACCTTCATTGTTAAAACTAAGCCCACCAACATGGCAGGCCAACTGACTTGCGCGACCACCCTTGGCGCCACCAACAGCATGGCCAAGGTCAGTCCAATTTTGACGATTTCCCACAACAGAAAACCAAATACAGCCGCCCCGACGTTTATCGAAGAGGCTGGGCTGGTTACTCCCCGTGCAAACAAGGCCGCAGGGATGGCCACCGCCAAAGCACCGTAACCCACTGACAGCGCCACCACAGAACTCTGCGTGATCCACTTTGCCAGCAAAGCCGCTACGCCGCCTACTAAAACCTGCACACCGACTACTCGCCAAACGGAGAGAAGCGGCATTTTTTCTCGTAATTGCCGCACCTCTTGTGCGGTCAACGTCCTAAACGTCTCTGCCTCTTGCAGCTTATCTGTTTCGTCCAGCGGTACGATTTTGGTCACGAAGCATTACACCTGGGTTACAAAACAGACACACGTCCAGCGAAGCCTTCGATTATAGGGGAAAAGCCTAATGCTTCGCAAATTGCCGCGCATGTTTTGCAACGTCACCCCTTGTTCTTGTTGGCTACGGCACAATCTGTCACGTTAGACACTGCACTTGCAGCGATCCATTGCATTAACTGAGACCCCTGCATGTACGAAATCACCAAATTCTTTCACTTGGCAGCAGGCTTGATCTGGCTGGGTGGCATGACGATTTTGATTTTGGCCGTACGCCCTGTACTTATCTCTCATTTGGAGCCAAGCCAACGCATCCCCTTGCTCAGCGCCATCTTGGCGCGTTTTTTAAAACTGGTCATGCTATGTATTGCCATTTTGCTGGTCACGGGCGGCTTGATGTTTGCCGGTGTGGACATGAAAATCGCACCCAAAGGCTGGCATGTGATGCTGGGCGTAGGGTTTGTGATGTTCGCGATCTTTGGCCACTTGTATTTTGTGCCGTTTCGCCGCTTGCAGCGCTGCATAGCCATGGCCGACTGGATGTCTGCCGCCAAGCAGCTGGCGCAAATCCACACCTTGGTCTTGACGAACTTTGCGCTGGGCTGGCTGGCAGTTGCTGCCGTCGTGATTTGGCGCTAATTTGAAATTGAGCTTTCGCACACCATGAGCGCATCCATCCACCCCCCCTCCGCCCTGCCCCATTCGGAATCAGACCCGCGTAAGGACACGCTGATTGAGTACCCCAGCATTTTCCCCATCAAAGTCATGGGGGCGACGCACGATGGTTTTGTGCACGCCATGGTTCAGATTGCACTGCAATTTGACCCCGGTTTTGATGCCTCCACCGTGGAGCTGCGCCCCAGCAAGGGCGGTAATTACCTGGGCGTCACCCTGTCCGTGACCGCCACCAGTCGCGAGCAGCTGGACGATCTGTACCGGGCGCTGACCTCGCACCCCATGGTCAAAATCGTCCTCTGAGGCGGACAGATGGACTTGCGCGACCTGGGGCGGGTGGACTATGTACCCACCTATGAAGCAATGCAGGCTTTCACGGCGGCTCGCGACGACGCCACCCCTGACGTCCTATGGATTGCAGAGCACCCCCCCGTGTTCACTCAGGGCCTGGCCGGTTTGGCAAGCCATGTTCTAAACGCCGGCGACATCCCTGTGGTGGCAACCAACCGCGGCGGGCAAGTGACTTACCATGGCCCCGGCCAGGTGATGGCCTACCCCTTGTTGGACCTCAGGCGGGCAGGTTACTACGTTAAAGAGTATGTCTACAAGCTCGAAGAAGCGGTGATTTGCACCTTGGCCCACTTGGGCGTGACCGGTCACCGTGTGGCAGGTGCGCCAGGCATTTATGTGCGGCTGCAAGACCCGTTTGCGCACCACGCCTTGACCGGCCCGGCCGACCCGCGCGACCCTTTCAAAGGTCTGGGCAAAATCAGCGCACTGGGCATCAAAGTCAGCCGCCATTGCACCTATCACGGCCTGGCGCTGAACGTGGCCATGGACCTTTCACCCTTCGAGCGCATCAACCCCTGTGGCTATACCGGGTTGCGCACCGTGGATCTTTCTACAATCGGGGTACAGGTCGCGTGGTCAGAGGCTGCGCAGATCTTGAGCAACAAGCTCATGGCCCATTTAGCTCCTTAAAACGACAACATGACAACTCCCAACGTGGTGCGCGAAGCACAAACAGTCGAGAACTACGACCCCAACGCAAAACAAAAAGCGGCCGCTAAGCTCTCGCGCATCCCGATTAAGGTGGAAGCGGGCGAGGTGCTGAAAAAGCCAGATTGGATTCGCGTCAAAGCCGGCTCGCCAACTACCCGTTTTTACGAAATCAAAGACACCTTGCGCGCCAACAAACTGGTCACAGTGTGCGAGGAAGCCAGCTGTCCAAATATTGGCGAATGCTTTGGCAAAGGCACGGCGACCTTCATGATCATGGGCGACAAGTGCACGCGTCGCTGCCCATTTTGCGATGTGGGCCATGGCCGTCCCGACCCGCTGGATGTGAACGAACCGGAAAGCCTGGCCAAAACCATTGCGCAACTCAAGCTGCAGTATGTGGTGATCACCAGCGTGGACCGCGACGATCTGCGCGATGGCGGCAGCCAGCATTTTGTGGACTGCATCCGCCGCACGCGCGAGCTGTCGCCGCAAACGCAAATTGAAATTCTGGTACCCGACTTTCGCGGCCGCGATGATCGCGCCCTGGAAATACTCAAAGCCGCGCCGCCCGATGTGATGAACCACAACATGGAAACCGTGCCGCGGCTATACAAAGAAGCGCGCCCAGGCTCGGACTACCAGTTCTCTTTGAACTTGTTGAAAAAATTCAAAGCGCTGTTCCCTCACGTACCCACCAAAAGTGGCCTGATGGTGGGCTTGGGCGAGACCGATGAGGAGATCTTGGACGTGATGCGCGACATGCGCGCACACAACATCGAGATGCTGACCATTGGTCAGTACCTGGCGCCATCGAACAGCCACCTGCCGGTGCGCCGCTACGTGCACCCAGACACCTTCAAAATGTTTGAAGCCCAGGCCTATGCCATGGGATTTAGCCATGCGGCCGTGGGGGCCATGGTGCGCAGCTCATACCATGCAGATCAGCAAGCCCATTCGGCGATGAGCGCCAACCCGCAAGGCTGAATTTGGGTCCGATAGGTCTTTCACGCGCCAACCTTTTTGCGCTCGGCGCGATTGCCCTGTGGGTCAGTTTGGCCGCGCTCGGCGTTTCGCTGCAACACGTGCCGCCTTTCTTGCTGACGGGGATTTCGCTGCTGATCGGCAGTCTGGTGGCGCTGCCCCTGTCGCGCTTCAATTGGCGTGTCTGGCGCCTGCCTTGGTCCACGCTGGCGCTGGGCATTTATGGCCTGTTTGGCTACCATTTTTTGCTGTTCATGGCGCTGCGCGATGCGCCGCCAGTGCAGGCCAATTTGGTCAATTACCTGTGGCCTTTGGGCATGGTGGTGATGGCCCCTGTGTTTCTCCCGGGTACGGTGGTCACGCGCAAACACCTGGCAGCCGCGGTCGTGGGTTTCACCGGTGCGGCGCTAGCCATCACCGGCGGACAGGACCTGAGCAGTCTGGCCACCGCACCGAGCTGGGGTTACCTGTGGGCCTTGGCGGCGGCTTTTGTTTGGGCCAGTTACTCCTTGATGACGCAGCGGGTGGCGTCCTTTCCTACAGCAGCGCTGGGTCTGTTCGGCTTGGTCTCGGGGCTGTTGGCGCTGTTGTGCCATTTCTGGCTGGAACCGGCCACCGCGCTGAGTTTGCGCGACTGGCTGTATCTGATCGCTATGGGCCTTGGGCCCTTGGGCGCGGCGTTTTACCTGTGGGATGCCGCGCTGAAACGGGGTGATGCACGGCAGATTGGCTTGCTCAGTTTTCTCACGCCGCTGGGCTCCACGCTGGTGTTGCTTTTGGTGCGCGGCGAGGCGCTAAGTCTGTCGACCCTGGGGGCTGCGGTGTTGATTGTGGGCGCGGCCTGGGTGGGCACGCGCAAGAGTTAAGGGTGCCCGTCTCTAAGAGGGCGCAAGTGGCGTCCTACGGTCGCAAGCGTTTAACGTCTTTAAACGATCATTTGCGCCGGGTCTTCAGACTCTAAAACCATCTGCGCCCAAGCTTTGAGCTTGACGGTATCGGAGCGCAAAATTTGTTGCTTGACCGCCAGTACCTGCGAAGGGTGCATGGAGAAACTGCGCAACCCCAAGCCCAACAGCAACCGGGTCATGCTCACATCGCCCGCCATCTCCCCGCACACCGAAACGCCTTTGCCTTGCCGCTGGCATTCGGCAATCGTGTCAGCCACAAGCTTCAACACGGCCGGATGCAAAGGGTCGTACAAATGCGCGACAGACTCATCGGCGCGGTCAATCGCCAAGGTGTACTGGATCAGATCGTTGGTGCCGATCGACAAAAAATCAAAATATTTGAGAAACAGGCGCAGCGACAAAGCGGCCGCTGGAATTTCAATCATGGCGCCCAAACGCACCGTGCCAAAGGCCTGACCGCGCTGGTCCAAGTCGCGCTGCGCTTGCGCAACCAAGGCCACGGTTTGCCGGATCTCGCTGGCATGCGCCAGCATCGGAATTAACAAGTTCACACGGCCGTGCGCGGCTGCGCGCAAAATGGCGCGCAACTGGTTCAAGAACATGTCCGGATCGGCCAGGCTCCAGCGAATCGCGCGAAGACCCAAGGCCGGGTTCAGGTGGGCCGCATCATGCCTTGCCTCGTCCAGCGGTTTGTCAGCGCCCACATCCACGGTGCGGATGGTGACGGGCAAACCGTTCATGCCTTCAACCGCGCGGCAGTAAGCCTCAAACTGCTCTTCTTCGTCGGGCAAATGACCTTGGCGGCCCATGAACAAAAATTCGCTGCGAAACAACCCCACGCCCACAGCGCCCACTTGCATGGCGGCTTTGGCATCTTCGGGCATTTCAATATTGGCGAGCAATTCAATTTTTTGCCCGTCCAGCGTGATGGCCGGCGTGTGGCGCAGGCGCGACAAGCGCTCGCGCTCAAGATCGCCCTGACGCTGCTTGAAGCCATATTCGGCCAAGATGATCGGCGAGGGGTCGACAATGATGACGCCCGCATCACCGTCGATGATGACCCAGTCGTCTTGCCGCACCAACTGGCTGGCGGTGCGCGCGCCGACCACGGCAGGAATATCCAAGCTGCGCGCGACGATGGCGGTGTGCGAGGTTTTGCCGCCCACATCTGTGACAAAGCCCACGAAGACGCTTTGCTTGAACTGGATCATGTCGGCCGGCGACAGGTCGTGCGCGACCAACACCAGCGGCACATCCATGGTGTCACCCAACTGCAGCTCTTGCTGTGGGCGGGAGGTGGGTCGCGTTTGCACCACAGGCGAAGTGCCGCCCTTCATACAATGCAAGATGCGCTCAGTCACCTGCTCCAAATCGGCCTTGCGCTCGCGCAAGTAAGGGTCTTCCATCTCGTCAAACTGGCGAGCAATCACTTCCAGCTGGCTCGTTAACGCCCATTCAGCGTTGTACAAACGCTCTTCCACCCAATGCTTGACGCCATTGGACAGCAATTCGTCTTGCAACAGCATCAAATGCACGTCCAGCAGCGCGGCCAATTCGTGCGGTGCGTCTTTGGGCATGTCGTGCTGCAGGCGCTGCAACTCTTCTACCACCGCATCGCGCGCCACGCGCAAACGCTGGATCTCGCTCGGAATTTTTTCAGCCGTGATGAAGTAGTGCGCGACATCAAGGCGGCTCGACGCCACCAATACCGCCCGGCCAATGGCAATGCCTCGGGCCACTGCAAGACCGTGAATGCTGAACGTCATGGGCGTAAAAAGGCTTGTGTCATGGGCGCTTTGCCAAAAGGCTTATTCGCCCTCGCCAAACTTGTCGGCCATCAACGCCAACAAGGCGTCCAGCGCCTCTTGGGCTTGGGCACCCTCGGTGTCCACCGTAACTTCGCTGCCCAGGCCGGCAGCCAGCATCATCACACCCATGATGCTTTTGGCGTTGACGCGGCGTTCGCCTTTGGTGATCCACACCTCGCAAGGAAAGCTGCCGGCCAGCTTGGTCAATTTGGCCGAGGCGCGGGCATGCAGGCCCAACTTATTGCTGATGATCGTGGTGGCTTGAAGCATGTCTTTTTCCTGACTGATTTTGGGGGGCGGTGCTGCCCACGGGCATCACGCCTTGGACGCCGCCGGCTTGCGCGCGTGCGGTCAAAGCATCCAGACTTTCATGGCGATAGCAGACGCTGCGCAGCAGCATCGGCAAATTCACCCCGGCCAGCAATCGGGTGTGAACGCCGTCTGTCAATTTTTGGGCAACATTGCAGGGCGTGGCGCCGAATACATCGGTGAGCAACAAAGCTTCGCTGGTCCCCAGGCTGTCTAGGGCCTGGGCGACGGACTCCAAAGTGTCTTCGGGCGCTTCATTGGGCGGCACATCGATGGCCAGCACGCCCGAGGCACATTCTGGAAAGACATGCAGGGCGCAGTCGCGCAAGGCGTTGGCCAGCGGTGCGTGAGCGATGATAAGGATGCCGATCATGGGGCTTGATTATCAGGCTTAGACCAGAGGAAATAGCCGTAGGCCACCATAGAGCAAAGCAAATACACGCTCAAAGACGCTTGGAACGAGGCCACGGGGCTCAAGCCCAGGCTTTGGAACAAGTCGACCGCCAAGCCGATCCCCCACTGCACCATAAAGATGCCGGAAAAAATAACCAGGTTGTAGGCCGACAAGGCGCGACCGGCCAGGGCGGCCGGAAAAGCCTGGCCCACGGCCGGTTGTGCCAGAGACACAAAGCTGCTGGTTACGCAAAACAGCGCCAGCACCGCGGCGGTCCAAGAGCCTAATCCGTCAGCCATCGCAATCAACACGCCCAGTACCCCAAAGCTGCATGGCAGCCCCCAGGCGATCAGACTGTTGGGGTGGATGCCGCGTCGCGACAGTTTGGGCGTGATCATGCCCCAGCTCCAAAACGTGCACAGCATGGTGAGGTTGATGGCAAATAAGCCGGTGGCCGCCTCGATCGAACTCCAGCCGCCCACTTGGGTCATCCAAGGCCCGGCCCACAGCGTTTGGATCGCCACCATGCCGCCATAGTTGACGAAACCGATGGGCGTCATTCGCCAGAAATACCGACTGCGCCACACAACGCCATAGCCTTTTTCCAGCCCGCTCACAGGTGCCTCAGCATCAAAGGCCGCCGTCTCCCAGGCCGGCACCAGCCAGGCCATGAGCAGCATGGTGAGCACCACCAAAACCGCCAGACCCAAAAACAAAACGCGCCACCCCAACCAAGGCATCAGCCACTGCACCGGCAAGGTGGACATCAACATGCCCAGGGAGCCGGTCATCAGCATCCAGGAGTTGGTGCGCAATTGGGACGAGGGCGTCAACCAGCGGCGGTAGCCGGTCAACGGCGCCATCAGGCAGGCGCTCACACCCACGCCGCACAGCATGCGCGCCGCCAGCAAGCCCATAAAGCTGGTGGCCGTGGCAAAGGCCAAACAGCCCAACACAGCCACACTTAAAAACGCAATGTTGACTTTTTTAGGACCAAAGCGATCAAGCCAACGCCCTAGCGGCAACTGGGTCAGCGAAAAACCCAAAAAATACCCGCCCGCCAACAGTCCCAAGTCGCGCGCGCTCAGGCCCATCTCCTGCGTGAGTGTGGGCGAGAGGGTGGCGGTGATGGCACGGATCAAGGCCGAAAAAAAATAGGCACTGGCAAAAGCCAGAAACACCGTAATGGCCGCTCGGCGCGGCAGCAATCCGTTTGGACGGGTGATTTTCATGGCTGGCGAATACTCTCAAAAAAGGTGTCGGCCATCTCGCCTTGAATTTGCGGCTGATAAACCATGGCATTGACCCATTGCACACCATCACTCTCGGGCCATGCGGCCCACAACCCTTGGGCCTGCGTGGCTTGGCCGTTGGCCTGCAGGCCCTGGGCCTGTACGCGCACAGCACCCGGCAAGGCATGGGGCACGGGCCAAGCTTGACTCTGGGGCTGTTGCGCTTGCAAAGTGCGCCAAGTGGCCGCCTGCCAGCCTTGCAGCACATGCGACGTGTCCATGCCCGCAGGCAGCCGCCCAGTCATCACCACCCACATGCCGCCGCCCGCCTCGCAGCCGGCCACCTGCAAACTGACCGTCACTTGGGCGATGGTGACTTCGCGCTGGGTTCGATCGGGCTTGCAAGGCAGTTGCGCTTTGACGTTCGTGCCCTCAAAGCCGATGTCGCGCCAGTTGTATGTGGGTTGGCAGGCGCAAAGCAACAGCGCCATGACGCCGGAAAGGAGTCCTGAAGCAGACCCTGGGATTTTTTTCATGGCTGTCATTATCGTGTCCGAAACTCGATTTGAATTTCGCGACAATGACAGCATGAACTCATTACATGGCATTCGCGTCCTCGACCTGTCCCGCGTGTTGGCCGGCCCTTGGTGTACCCAAACACTGGCCGACCTGGGCGCCGATGTGATCAAAATTGAACGCCCAGGCGCGGGCGATGACACCCGCACCTGGGGACCACCCTTTTTGAAAGACGCCCAAGGGCAAGACACGGCAGAAGCCGCCTACTATCTGGGTACTAACCGCAACAAACGCTCAGTGACCTGCGATATCGCCCAGCCTGCAGGGCAAGCGCTGATCCGCGAACTGGTGCTGCATTGCGATGTGTTCATTGAGAACTTCAAAGTCGGCGACATGGCCCGCTACGGCCTGGACTACGACAGCCTCAAAGCCCTCAACCCCAAGCTGGTCTACTGCAGCGTGACGGGCTTTGGCCAGACCGGGCCCTATGCCGATCGCGCCGGGTACGACTATGCAGTGCAAGGCATTGGCGGTTTGATGAGCGTCACCGGTGAGCGCGACGACCTGGGCGGCGGCCCGCAAAAAGTGGGCGTGGCCGTGGCCGATCTGTTTACAGGCATGTACGCCACGGTAGGGATTTTGGCAGCGCTACGCCATGCAGAGCACACTGGCGTAGGGCAACAGGTCGACATGGCTTTGCTGGACACGCAAGTGGCCATGCTGGCCAATCTGGGTGCCAACTACTTGGTCAGCGGCAAAGTCCCTGGCAGGGCGGGCAACGCACATCAAAACATCGTGCCTTACCAAGTGTTTGAAGTTCAGCCCCCTCTGAACGCCGAAGCCGGCGCGAAAGACCATTTGATTTTGGCCGTCGGTAACGACGGTCAGTTTGCCAAATTCTGTGCCGTGGCGAATCGCTCTGACTTGGCGACCCACCCCCGCTATGCCAAAAACACCGAGCGAGTTCGCCACCGCGCAGAGTTGGTGCCTTTGCTTGAAGCGATCATGAAGACCCGTACCAAGGCCGAATGGCTTCCTGCACTGGAGGCGGCCAAGGTGCCTTGCGGCGCCATCAACAATCTGGCCGAAGTCTTTGCCGACCCACATGTGCAAGCCCGCCAAATGGTCACGCCCTGGCAACACCCGGTGGAGCCGAATCTGCGCTTGGTGGCCAGCCCACTCAAGTTGAGTGAAACGCCGGTACGCAATGATTTGCCGCCGCCCCTGCTGGGCCAGCAGACTGACGAAGTTTTAACTCAGGTCTTGGCTTATTCAGCCGATCAAATTCACCACTTGCGCACTCAAGGGGTCATTTGAGGAGAGCAAATTACCTCACCGCACCAAACACTTTGCCCAACAAAGCGCTACCGGTGCCAATCGGGTCTTGGCGGATTTTCTTTTCTTCCTCGCCGATCATCAAGAACAGACCATCCAAAGCCCTGCCGGTGACGTAACTCTCCAGCGTGGCCTCTTGCGCCTTGAGCAGTCCCAAGCTTTGCGCCTTGCCCGCAATGGCGTTGTATTGTTCAGTCAAGCCCAACTTAGCGGTGGCTTGAGTGATCACGGGTAAAAATTTCTGGCCCAAAGGCACACGGGTTTTACTGCTGAAATACTCCGTCGCGGCTGTATTGCCCCCCTGCACAATGGCCTTGGCGTCGCTCACGCTCATGGCTTTCACAGCGCCCACCAACATGTCTTTGGCAAAGGGCATCGCATTCTCAGCCGCGCGATTCATACCCAGCACCAATTCGTCAACCTTTTGGCTTTGGCCCATCATCTTTAGCCACCTGGCGGCATCATTTAAAAAGCCCGGCAAGGCGATGCGCACATTGTCATTGCCCATGAAGCCATCAGGCGTGCCCAGGAGGCTGACGGCGGCGACAGCGCTTTTTTCCAAAGCCAACTTCAAACCCGACGCCGCATCGGCGCCGCTCAGGTCGGCCAGAGATAGCGCCTGCGCAGCACGGGAATAGGCCATGAGCGATACTGCCCCTATCAGACCGGTGGTATTAAACTGACGACGGTGCATAGAACGGACTCCCTGGGATTTCATGAAACTTGTTTTGACACGCTTAGGCAGATGGCTGTGCGTCGCCCTCTTGGCCCTGATGGTGGCTTGCTCCTCACAAACCGCCCCCGAATCTAACTTCGTTTTGCTCGATGGCTCACGCATGGGCACCTCGCAATTGCGAGGAAAAGTAACACTGGTCAATTTTTGGGCTACCAGCTGCACCACCTGCGTGGCTGAAATGCCCCAGGTCATTGCGACCTACGCCAAGTACCAGGCTCAAGGTTTTGACACCGTGGCCGTGGCCATGAGTTATGACCCGCCCAGCTATGTGGTGAATTTTGCTCAGTCGCGCAAATTGCCGTTCAAGGTGGCCATTGACAACACCGGGGCGATTGCACAGGCTTGGGGAGACGTCAAGCTCACGCCAACCACTTACCTTTTGGACAAACAAGGCGCGATTGTGAAGCGCTATGTGGGCGCGCCCAACTTTGCTGAGCTGCACCAATTGATTGAAAAGCTGCTCGCCGCCACCTGAGATCATCTGCGAGGTGGGCGGCGATACGGTGTCGGACCGAACCGACGCGATCAGTCTTTGCGGAAGCTGTCGTGACAGGCTTTGCAAGAAGCGCCGGTGGCGCCAAAAGCTGTTTTGATGGTGTCCAAATTTCCGGTTTTCGCAGCCGCCTGCAGTTTCACGGTTTCGGCTTGGAACTTGTCAGCCGCTTCTTTGAATTTACCGGCCTCTTTCCAGATCTCAGGCTTGGCGCGGGTTTCACCTTTGTCCGTGCCCTCGCCAAAGGCCGTCCAGGGCAACTTGGCCAAATCCGCCACCAGCTCCACGTTTTCCGCAGCCATTTTGGCGTCGAACGGCACTTTGCCATTGACCATGGCCCCCACGCGACCAAAATGCGTACCGATCAAGGTGAGGCTGGCTTTGCGGTATTTGACCGCATCTTCTGGCTTGGCAAATTGCGCCGACGCTGGCAATGCCACGGCGGTGACGACTGAGGCTAAGATCAAAGCCATTGATTTATTCATGGGGTCCCCTTGTGAGTGAAGGGCTGCGCTTGGAACGCGCAGCCCGAGAAATATCGCCAATGTGACGACGCTCATTAGTCTCTCACGTTTTACTTTTTTTCGCTGCGCTCAAGCAGCTTGGGAGCAAGGCTATGGCCAAGGTTCGAGTTTGGGATTTGCCCACCCGCTTATTTCACTGGGTACTGGCCCTGTGCATCTTGGCACTTGTCGTCACGGGCAATGTGGGCGGCGGGGCCATGGTGTGGCATTTCCGTTTCGGCTACATGGCGCTGAGCTTGCTGATTTTTCGCATACTTTGGGGTTTGACCGGCGGGCGTTGGTCTCGCTGGTCGGCTTTGCGCATCGCTCCTGCGACGGTTTGGTCGTATGTGCGCCGACCCCCTGAGGGTGAAGAACCCGGCCACAGCCCCTTGGGGTCGCTGTCGACGCTGGCTTTACTGGCCATGATGCTGCTGCAAGTGGCCAGCGGTTTGATCAGTGACGACGACATTGCGACCGCAGGCCCTTTTGTCCCCTGGGTGTCGTCTTCGATGTCGGCCCTGGCCACACACTGGCACACCGAAACCGGTAAGCTTATTTTGCTGTTGCTGGTGGCCGTGCACATCGCTGCCATTTGGTTTTACAGGCGCTTCAAGCAGCGCCATTTGACGCGCGCCATGCTCAGCGGAGACCAATTTTTTGCGCAAGCCGTGCCCGCCTCGCGTGACGATGCACGCACTCGCCTTTTGGGCTTACTGCTTTGGTGCTTTTCGGCGGGGCTGGTGTATGGCCTGATTCAATTCGCACCTTGACGGCGGTAACAAGCTTCGGCCATGGCATAGAGATCCCCCCCTCAATGCCTGTAAACTGTTTTCTGTTCAGACTTTAAGATTTCTCTGTGACCGCACCTGTTGTTTCACTGCTCACCCCGACAACGCCCGACGAGATAGCGGCTGTTCGCAATATATTCCTGGCTTACGCTCAGTCGCTCACGGTGGATTTGGAATTCCAAGACTTTGAATCGGAATTGGTGGCACTACCGGGTGATTACGCTGCGCCCCGGGGGGCTTTGCTGTTGGCATTGGTAGATGGCGATGTTGCCGGTTGCTGCGCCTTGCGACCGCTTGACAATGTGGACTACGCCAACGCGGCTGAAATGAAGCGTTTGTTTGTCCACAAAGCGTTTCGACGTTTGGGCTTGGGTCGCTTATTGGCCGAAGCCATTTTGGATGCGGCGCGTCTGGCCGATTACAGCTGTGTATTGCTGGACACGTTAAATGAGATGGAATCAGCTCGGGCGCTTTATGAAGAGTTGGGGTTTGCCGAGGTGCCTCCCTACTATCACAACCCCCACGCAGGAGCCCACTATTTGAAAGTGACGCTGTAGTGGGGATGTAAAGGTGGGCGGATTCAAAAGTGAAGTGCAACACCCTGGGTTTCAATGGATGAGGGTGGAATGTTGCGGGGTATTTAAGAGCAACTCTCGATAAACCGACAAGGGCGATCGTACTCCCAGCCCCTTGCGCGGTCGATTGTTG
>CANGEG010000068.1 GCA_947452725.1 Comamonadaceae bacterium
ACACAACCTGCAAGTCCCGATCCCGTTCGTACTCTCGATACCAACCCTTGAGTGAATTCTTTGTTGGGTAGCCCAACTGCAGAATGGTCGGGCCAGTGCGTTTGCCGAGTTTGATGTAGAGCTTGACTGCTCGAATTCGCTCTTCGTATGAATACATGAACTACCTCCAAGTAGTCCAAGTTATTGTCCGCACCCCCAGTGGGTCAGTTTTCAGTCGGCGCCAACAGCGCGCGAACTGCGCGCCAGCCAGCGTCACCACTGAGAATGGCCATCACACCTTTGAAAGCTGCGGTCATGCCATAGCCGGCCAAGATGGCCAGAAATTCGTGCGTGCGCTGCATATCGCGGTGCGCCTGCGGGGTGTCAAAGTCATGGACCAAGCGCTGCAAGAGATACGGCATGACATTGCCCACGCCGCTGACAGCGCCAACCCTTGATTTTGGTCTATGAAGACGGCAATAACTCGATTGCGGTTTACCCCGGTGCCGGCGCAGGCTTGGAAGAAAGCCATGTGCATGCGGCCGCCTCTATGCTTGGCAATGCCCGCGTTGTCATGGCTTCATGCGAAGTTCCTTTGAGCGCGACCCAGGCTGCTTTCGAGCTCGCACGGGCCAGCGGTGTCCTCACCCTGCTCAATCCGGCGCCGGCCACACCATTGCCAGAGGCCTTGTGGCCCATGATCGATGTGCTCACGCCCAACGAAGGTGAATTGTTGATGCTGGCCGGTGAAACAGATCTGAATTTAGCGGCCCAGACACTGTTGGCCAGGGGGGTGGGCGCCGTTGTGGTGACATTAGGCGAACGCGGCTGCGCCTTGTTCAGACCCTTGACACCGCTATTGTTGATACCCGGTCATTCAGTTCAGGTGGTTGACACCATTGGTGCCGGAGACACCTTCACTGGAACACTGGCAGCTGCACTGGCGCGGCAAGAAAACTGGACCGATGCGCTGCATTGGGCCAACGCGGCAGCAGCATTGTCAACTCAAGGACGAGGTGCTGTAACGGCCATGCCATCCCGCCATCAGGTCACCTTATTGTTGCAAAGCGGGATCGGGGCGCCGCGCCGGGAGGCGTGCTATGCACCGAAATAATCTCCTCAGCTCAGCGCTCACATCTGCCAGTTCACCCACGATCTAAGCACAAAGATCCGTCAAGCCAAACTTGGAAGCAACTTGCCAGGATTGAGTAAATTTTGGGGATCTAAAGCTTTTTTGACTTGCCACATCAACCCCAGTTCAACGCTGGACTTGTATTTCAATAAATCGTCCCGTTTAGCGACACCGATACCGTGTTCGGCTGAGATCGAACCATTCAAACTGTGAACCAGTCCGTCTACTGTGTTGGATATTGATTCATAGTGTGCCATCAAGTATTCTTTTGCATCTTGTTGAGCAGGACGCAAGGGATTGAAGTGCACATTCCCGTCGCCCATGTGTCCATAAATCACCATGCGGCTTTCAGGCGCCATGGTTTTTACGGCCTTGTAGGCTTCGTCAATAAAATTAGCGATGCTTGACAACGGAACTGATACATCGCATTTGATGCTTCCCCCGGCTCTGGTTTGGGCGTCCGAAATCTCCTCACGAAGTCGCCAAAATGCCTGTACATCAGAAAGGCTGGATGCGATCGCTGCATCGTTAATCAACCCATTTTCAATGCCCAGCTCAAGTACTTGCACCATACTGGATTCAAGTAAATCCTGCGACCCTGTTGAAGTGAACTCCACAAGCACCATCCAAGCCGGTTGACCTTGAAGCGGTGGCGTTGCATTGCTTAAATACTCGCAAACAAGATTCATTGCATCAGACGAGACCAGTTCGAAAGCAGTCACCGTAGGGCCAGCCATTTTCTTGGCAAGTCCAAGCAGTTCCACGGCAGCGGCAGGACTGCGGACAGCGACGAAGGCGGCTGTTGCGGCTTGAGGCCTAGGCATGAGTTTGAGTACTGCAGCAGTGATGATGCCTAACGTTCCCTCCGACCCGATGAATAATTGCTTGAGGTCATAGCCCGTATTGTCTTTGCGAAGTCCTCGCAGCGAGGAGTAAATCTGGCCATCGGGCAGAACTGCTTCTATCCCCAGCACTAAATCTCGCATATTTCCATACCGAAGTACGGCCGTCCCACCTGCATTGGTCGCAATATTCCCACCAATTTGGCATGAGCCCTCAGAGCCAATGCGTAAAGGAAAGAGTCGTTCGGCTTGATCAGCCGAAGTACGGGCGCTGCTGAGCGTGACACCGGCCTGCAACGTCATTGTGTCGTTGAGCGTATCGATTGCCAACACGCGCGCCATCCTCCTTAAATTCAAAATGATGGCATCGCCCGCACCATCTGGAACGGAACCACCCATGAGGGATGTGTTGCCTCCTTGCGGCACAATTTTGACTCCATTCGCATGGCACCAAGTGACGACCTGACTGACCTCATCGGTTGTAGAGGGCAGAACCACCGCGATGGCCAAACCTCGATACATTTTGCGATAGTCGGTCGTATACCCTTGTGTATCGCTTGGCTCCGTCAGGCAGGCGGTAGGTCCGACAATGGCAGACAAAGCTTCGATGGTGCGTTGGTGATTTGGCATGTAATTTAATAAGCAGCGCCGGGCGTTTGGGGCGCATCTGTGGCTGAAGAAATAAAGGAAGCAGCGAGCTTGCGCGCCGCATTCGCAAAAAGCAGTATGTCCACCCCTGTTGCGACAAATGTGCACCCCAGGTCAAGATAACGGCGTGCCAAGACAGGATCCGAGGTCAGCGTTCCAGCAGCTTTGCCACTGGCAATGATGGTGCGCATGGCGTTTTCAATTGCTGTCTGAACTTCCGTGTGACCAGGATTACCTCGATGTCCCATGGAAGCGGCTAAGTCGGCAGGGCCGATGAAGACACCGTCAATGCCGTCGACCGCGCATATCTCTTTTAAGTTATCGAGCGCTGTCACAGATTCCGCCTGAACCAGTAGACATATTTCTTGATCACTCACTTGCAGATAGTCGCCCCGACTGCTCCAGCGTGAGGAGCGTCCAACGGCGCTGCCAACCCCTCGAATACCCAGCGGGGGGTAGCGTGTGGCACTAACCATTTGCTGCGCTTGCTCGGCGGTGTCCACCATCGGTATCAACAAGTTTTGTACGCCAATGTCGAGTAACTGCTTAATCAGCGAAACCTCTCCACGCACTGCACGCACAACGGGTTGTGCCCTGTATGGTGCGACAGCTTGTAATGCTGCCAAGGTGGTGCGGATGTCGTTGGGCGCATGCTCGCCATCGATCAAAAGCCAGTCAAATCCTGCGGTGGCACTGACCTCTGCAAGATAAGAGTCAGACATTGAAAGCCAAAGCCCAACTTGGGCTTTGCGCTCGGCTAAAGCGGCCTTGAATGAATTGCCGGTCGCGATGCCTTGTCTCATTGCGCACCCGCAATCAAAGCTGCAGGAAGTGCATTGCCATGGTACTTGCGATAAATTTCGTTGAGTTTTCCATTTGCAAGATTGGTCTTCACCCAGCCATCAACCCAACGGCGCAGATTTTCATCTCCTTTGCGCAGGCCAACGCCATAGGGAAAAGACTGCATCACAAAACGAACTTCCAAGGCTTTAGGTGGTTTTCTGTCATTGATGGCTTTCACAATTGAAGGTGTTGTTGCGGCGATATCAGCCTGACCTGCGATCATTGCGGTGATGAGGGTGGCATCATCGTCGTAGCGCACGATTTGAGCGTCCTTATTGCCCGTTGTCAGAGCTTTATCGGCGGTGGTGCCTCGTGTCACAACAACTTGTTTTCCCGTTAAATCAGCAAAGTTCTTGATGCCCAATGCTGCTGGTGCAGCAATGGCTACCTGTACCTCACCGTAGGGCAGAGAAAAGTCGATCACCCGCTTACGCTCTTCATTAATGCTGAAGGACGCCAAAACGATATCGGCCTTTCCAGTGAGTAGGAATGGCACTCGGTTAGGGCCTGTGACAGGCACCAGTTCCATTTCCACGCCAAGATCCTTGGCCAACAACTGAGCCGTCTCTACATCAGAGCCTGTAGGCTTGAGGTTGGCATCGGTCATGCCATAAGGAGGCACGCCAATGTCAATGGCGACCATAATTTTTTTACGAGCTTTGATGTCAGCTAAGGTGTCAGCTTGTGCACTGGCAACTGCGGCCAGAGTTAGCAAGGCGAGGATGCTGCGGCGAATGATTTTCATGATTGTCTCCTTTGGTTGAAATAAATGGGTCTTTAAAGACCGTTGCCGATAAATGCTTTAAGTTCCAGTGTCGTGGGATTTTCAAGAATGCTGGCAGGGCCACTTTCCCAAACGCGTCCTTGATGCATGAACACGATTTTGCTGGCCACCTGACGAGCAAATGCCATTTCATGTGTGACCAAAATCATGGTCATGCCCCCTTGCGCAAGACTACGAATCACTTCCAGAACCTCTCCTGTGAGCTGAGGATCCAGCGCCGAGGTCACTTCATCAAAAAGCATGACCTGAGGTTGCATAGCAAGTGATCGAGCGATGGCCACACGCTGCGCTTGACCTCCAGAAAGTTGCTCGGGATAGACGTCGGTCTTGTCGCCCAATCCAACACGCATCAATACATCCTCGGCTAGTACGCGTGCTGCCTTTGGAGTCATTTTTTTGACTTTCAGCGGCGCGAGCATGATGTTCTCAGACACCGTCAAGTGTGGAAACAAGTTGTAACTCTGAAAAACAATACCAACGTCGCGGCGAAGTTGGGATCGTGCGAGCCGTTTGTCGTGAACCGCATGGCCACAAACAAAAATTTCGCCCGCATCAATCGACTCCAATGCGTCTATACATCGCAAAGCCGTACTTTTTCCAGATCCTGAGCGACCAATGATTGCGACTACTTCGCCGCGATTGACCGACATAGAGACACCACATAAGACTTCAGTTTGACCAAAGCTTTTGTGAATATTTTTCAATTCAACAACGACCGACATTGAACTTCCTTTCCAGCTGGCGGCTCCAGACCGACAGCGGCCAGCAGAGGCAAAAATAGAGAAATGCAACCACCACATAGACAATGAATGGCTGAAAAGTCGAGTTGTTGACAATCTTGCCGGCCTGAGCGAGTTCAACGAAACCCACTACAGAAGCCAGGGATGTGTTTTTTACAATTTGCACAGCAAACCCCACCGTTGGCGGCGTGGCTATTCGTCGTGCTTGCGGTAGCACAACAAAGCGCAATTGTTCCCAACGCGATAGTCCTAGGCACTCAGCCGCTTCCCACTGGGTGTGAGCTACGGATTGGATGCAACCCCGCCATATCTCGCCCAGGTATGCGCTTGCGAAGAGCGTCATAGCGACACCCGCTGCCACGATGGCTGGCAAACGTTGAAAACCGAGCATGCTAAAACCAAAATAGCCAAGGAACATTAAGATCAATAATGGAGTGCCTTGCAAGATCTGCACGTAAACGAGTGACAGACCACGCAGCCACATAGCGCGCGAAGTACGCGCCAGGGCAACAGCAAACCCGACTAAGCTGCCGCCAACTCCAGCAATGAGTGAAAGCGCAACAGTCCACATAAGACCTTGAATCAAAAAACCAAAATGCAACCAACTGAAACTCGGCATGACGTTTCCTTAAAGAGAGGTTCCCAGACGGCGAAGACGGGGAAAAACCAACTGCCCGAAACCCCAGAAGATCAGCCTGATGACGAATGAAAGTACCAAATACACAAGGCCTGCCGCGATGTACGTTTCAAAAGCACGAAACGTGTCCGACTGCACTCGGTTGGCCACCGCGGTAAGTTCTTCCGCAGAAATTTGAGAAGTAATGCTGGATGCCAACATCAGCATCACGTATTGACTCGTTAATGCCGGATAAACCCGCTCTATGGCGGGCGCAAGTACGATGTGTCGATAGACCTGCATCCAAGAAAGGCCTAGGCATTCGCCGGCTTCAATCTGTGACCGCTGTACGCTTTCGATGCCTGCTCGCACGATTTCACAGGTATATGCACCAACGTTTAATACCAGCGCAAGTACGGCGGCCATATTGGCATTGACCCGCACTCCGAGCGATGCGATACCAAAGTAAACCAGAAAAACCTGAACGAGAAGCGGCGTGTTGCGAATGATTTCAACATAGCAGCTCACCAATTTTTTGAGCCAAGGAGGACCCCTGTGCCGAGCTACTGCACTGGTTGTACCTAATCCAAATCCCAAAACTGTCGCCCAAGCAGACAGCTTGAGCGTTAGCCAAGCCCCAGCCAACAGTTCAGGCCAATAGGGGAGCAAGTCAGAGAATCCCCACTCATAACTCATCATGCAGCACCTTGCGTGTTCACATACAGTGCGTAAAGGGACTGACTGGCTGTCATGAAAAGACGATTTCGTGCAGCACCTCCAAAGCACAGGTTGGCACATCTTTCGGGCAAATGGATGTGCCCAATCGATTCACCGTCCGAGGCAAATATTCGAACACCATCTAGACCTTCACCCATTCCCCAGCCTGCCCAGAGGTTCCCATCAATATCGCAGCGAAAACCATCAGGTGCACCGTCTATACCGGGCGTATGAAAGACACGGTCGTTAGACAGTTGCCCCGCCGCATCCACATTGAAGGCCCGAATCCTGCGCGGTAAAGTTCCGCTCTCCACAACGTAGAGTGTTTTCTCATCGGGTGAGAACGCTAAGCCATTGGGACGATTGATCTCACTGCTCATCACCGTCAGTGCTCCCGTTCGTGGGTCAAATCGGTAAAGATTTGTCGGCAGCTCTGGTGGCGCTACGTAGCCTTCGTAATTTCCAAGAATTCCAAATGGAGGATCACTAAACCAGATCGTGTCATCACTTTTGACGATGATGTCATTGGGTGAGTTCAAACGCTTTCCCTGATACTGATCTGCGATCACCGTGATGGAGCCGTCGTACTCTGTTCGGGTTATTCGGCGCCCGCCATGCTCGCATGTGAGTAGGCGACCTTGACGGTCACGTGTATTTCCGTTGGCAAAACCCGAAGGTTGACGAAAAGTGCTCACAGCACCATTCGACTCTTCCCACTTCAACATACGGTTGTTTGGAATGTCACTCCAAAGCAGGTAACGTCCATCCCCGAACCAGACTGGTCCCTCGGTCCATCGCGAGCCAGTGTGTAGACGCTCTACAGCGGCTGCATTGAGTCGGTAGGGCTTGAACCGTGCATCCAGCACTTCAATCGCTGGATCTGGGTAGCGCGTTGCGGGTTGCCAAGCGTGGTCAGGGGAATTGGGATTCATGGCGTAAAGGTGTTAATCACACGCCGCGTGTTTCAACGTGCACAGCGTAGAGAGAGTGGCTACTGGCCATGAAAAGCCGGTTGCCCTTGGCCCCACCAAAGCACAAGTTTGCGCATCGTTCGGGCAGATGAATGTGACCAATGATTTTTCCTGCGGTGTTGATGCAAATCACACCATCCATATCCGCAGACAAAGCGCCAGGGGCGTTGTTGGTACTTCCCCAGCCGGCCCAGATGTTGCCGTCTTCATCACATTTGATACCGTCCAACGTCCCCGTAAGGCCTGCATCAAAGACCGTGGATTTGTTAATCAACCGGCCATCAGCGGTGACGTCATATCGGAAAATCAAACGGACGCCTTGTGCGCTTCGACCCACCAAGTAAACCCCCTTGCCGTCGGGCGTGAAAGCTATACCGTTGGGGAACGGTAAGTCTTCGAGTACGCGTGAAAGTTTGCCTGTTGTGCCATCGATACGGTAAACGCCATGAGGCTGCTCGGCTTTAGCTTTTTCGCCTTCGTAATGACCGCTGATGCCAAATGGAGGATCAGTAAACCAAATACTGCCGTCGCGACCAACCGCCAAATCGTTGGGCGAGTTCAGTGGTTTTCCGTTGAATTGATCCGCCAAAACAGTGATGGTGCCGTCATACTCCGTTCGCGTAATGCGTCTGCCCAGATGCTCGCAGGCAATCAAACGGCCTTGCCGGTCGCGGCCAAGACCGTTTGTGTAGCCGGCATTTGCTCGGTAGGTGCTGGTTTGTCCGGTAACTTCATCCCAACGAACGATGCGATTATTCGGGATGTCAGACAACAAAATGTATCGACCATCGCCGAACCAAACCGGGCCTTCAGCCCAGCGAAAACCCGTTGCCAACTGCTCAACGGAGGACGAATAGATCCGATATTTACCAAATGATGGGTCAACCAATTGGACCGCGGTGTCTGGATACCGCGAGTTAGGCTTAAATTCTACCGATTGGGCTAGAGCTCCAGCCGATGCTGCAGCCAGCGCGCTACCTGAAGCTGCGCGCAGAAAATTGCGGCGTTTGTGATCGGTTGTCTCATTCATAGTTTTTCTCCTGATGTTGTTAGTAGGGATGCTCTACTTGCGCTTTTTAGCCAAGACCGCCTTGGCAAAAATACTTGATGTGCTGATAGTCATCCAAGCCGTAAACGGAGCCTTCTCGCCCGTACCCCGACTCTTTGACTCCTCCAAACGGAGCTGCTTCAGCGGCGAGCGCACCTTCGTTGATGCCGACAATGCCGCATTCGAGTGCTTCCATTACCCTCCAGATGCGAGCCGGGTTTTGGCTGTAAAAATAGGCAGCCAGGCCAAATGGCGTGTCATTAGCTTGGCCAACAACTTCGGCTTCGGTATCAAATCGAGTGACTGGGACAACGGGGCCAAAAGTTTCCTCACAAGCACACACCATGTCAGGAGTGGCTTCGGTGAGCACTGTGGGCGAAAAATAGGCCGCTTGAGGCGATTCAGCCCTTTGGATGCGATGGCCTCCTGTCACAACTTTGGCCCCTTTGGCCACAGCGTCTTGAACATGGCGTTCAATCTTCTCGACTGCCCGCGCATTGATCATGGGCCCTATTTGTGAGTCCAGTTCGCGCGCGGGGCCCACTTTGAGAGCAGCTACGCGTACTGCCAATTTTTGAACGAATTCGTCGTGAACAAGTGTTTGGACATACACACGATTTGGGCAGACACAAGTTTGGCCGCCATTGCGAAATTTAGCCACCATCAGGCCTTCAACTGCGGCATCAATGTCGGCATCCTCAAACACGATAAATGGCGCGTTGCCCCCCAGTTCGAGCGAAATTTTTTTCAACGTGGAAGCAGATTCTTTAGCCAAGTGCTTTCCAACGGGCGTACTTCCTGTGAAGCTGATCTTGCGGACCCGATCATCAGCGAGCCAGACGTCAACGACCTGTGCAGCGCGTGTGCGCGAAGTGGTCACTATGTTGAGTACCCCTGGAGGCAAGCCCGCTTCCTGCGCTAACTTAGCCAGCGCCAATGCCGTAAGAGGAGTGTCCTCTGCTGGCTTGGCAACCACAGTGCAACCTGCAGCGAGAGCGGGTGCAATTTTTCGAGCAATCATGGCCGCAGGAAAGTTCCACGGCGTGATCACCGCGACAACGCCCACCGGTTCACGTATCGCCATGAGTCGTTTGTTGTTAGCCGGTGTCGGAATGATCTCGCCGTTTGACCGCGTGGCTTGCTCACCGAACCACTCCACGTAGCTGGCGGCATAGAGGACTTCCCCTTCACCCTCGGCAAGAGGTTTACCTTGTTCGCGGGAGATCAGCTTTCCCAGATCCTCTTTGTGGGAAACAATGAGATCGTTCCAGCGTTTTATTACAGTGGCGCGTTCCTTGGCTGGGCGTGATTTCCAATCCGAGAATGCGCTTTGGGCTGCATCCACCGCAGCCAATGCATCGACTGCGCCACTGTCTGCTACGTGGGTGATCAGGCTCGCATCGCTGGGATCGGTGACCGGCATCAGTGGCTGGTCAGGCTCAAGACTCGCTTGCCAGTTACCGGCGATAAAATTATGCGAGACGATCAAATCGGCGCGCTTTAGATGAAGTGAAACAGTTTTGGTCATGAACGAGTTGAAGTCAAACGGATGGGCACGGGTTAGCTCACAATGCCAAGGTGCCATGGCACAAACTCATGGTCGCCCAACCCCAGAAGTTCACTTTTGGTTGATTCACCTGATGCGTATTTCAAAATTGCTTCAAAAATTCTTTGCCCCATCTCTGGTAGGTTGACCTCGCCATCGAGAATGGCTCCACAGTTGATGTCCATGTCTTCGCGCAATCGTTCGAACATGGGGGTATTGCTAGCCAGCTTGATGGTGGGTGCGGGTTTGGAGCCGAACATGGAGCCCCGACCCGTTGTGAAGCAAATCAGATTGGCGCCGCTGGCAATTTGCCCTGTGGCTGAAACCGGGTCGTAGCCTGGCGAATCCATGAAAACAAATCCCTTTTGCTTGATGGGTTCTGCGTAGGCATAGACGCCTTGAAGTGGTGTTGTCCCGCCTTTCATGGCTGAGCCTAAGGATTTTTCAAAAATATTGGCCAAGCCTCCGGCCTGATTGCCTGGACCCACAACGCCATTGAATTGGCCATTGTGTCCGCGTGTGTAATCAGCCCACCAGGTGAGGAGATCCAACAGTTTTTGACCCACTTCCGGTGTCACTGCACGCCGTGTGAGCATGTACTCGACGCCGTGTATTTCAGGTGTTTCGGACAGGATGGCTGTACCGCCATGACTGACCAAAATGTCCATAGCGGCCCCAAGTGCCGGGTTGGCCGTAATGCCAGAAAAGCCATCGGATCCACCGCACTGCAACCCAATGCTGATGTGGCTTGCTGAAACAGTTTGACGTTGGTAGGCATTGGCGATGGGGAGCATCTCCTCCACTGCGCGGATCCCCGCATCGATCGTGGCTTGTGTACCACCAATGTCCTGCATGACCATGGTGCGCATCAGCCGGCCGCTGGCCAGGCCTTGAGAATCTACGAGGTCCGCCACTTGGTTGCGCTCGCATCCCAGTCCGATGATGAGCACTCCCGCCATATTGGGATGGCGCGCATAGCCGGCCAATGTGCGCCGAAGTAAATCGAAGTGAGGGCTTGGCGAAGACATCCCACAACCTGTGGTTTGCGGAAAGGCGGCTACGCCATCCACATTAGGATAGTCTTTCAGTCGTTCGGGCGTAAAGTGAGCGGCAATACGGCTGATGGCGGTAGATGAACAATTGACCGATGAGAGCAAGCCAATGAAATTGCGCGTTCCAACTCGACCGTCTTCGCGTACATAGCCCTGAAAAGTTGCTTGTTCTGATTCGGGTACGTAAGCCACAGGGCGAACGTCTAGGCTAAAACCCGGGTCTCTTTCAAAGTCGACAAATTCCAGATTGTGGGTATGGACGTAGTCTCCTGGCTCTATGTCGCGAGCAGCTACACCAATCACCGCGTTGTACTTACGTACGGGGTCTCCCTTTGCGATGCGGCAGGCCGCCACCTTGTGCCCGGCGGGAATCTGAGCCCGAGCCCGAACCGAGAGGTCGCTCAGCGACTGTCCAATGGCGACAGGTGACTTGGCAATGAGGACGTTGTCAAACTCATGCAAGCGAATGAGCATGCTTGGATTCATGGTCAGCCTTTTGCCAGCAGTTCCTTGAGCTTGAGCCGCTCAATGAGATTAGTTTCGTGCTGAAACATTTGTGCAACGTATTTTTTGTAGTCCGGACCGTCCAGGTACATCAAAGGGGCATCGATGCGTGATGCAACGGCTTTGAATTCATCGCTGTTAACGGCAAACCGGAATGCATCGCGCAATTTAGTCTCAACATTGGCTGCCAGACCAGCTGGTGCCCCGATGCCATTGGGTGCATCCACCACAACTTTGAATCCAAGCTCTTTGAGCGTTGGTGTCGTAGTGAATCGCGGAGTGCGTTGTTCGCCCCATGTGGCTAGCAGTCGCAGTTTTCCTGCTTCAACATGTGGAGCCCAAGAACTGGAGTCGGCCAGCATGTCGACCTGCCCACCCAGGGTGTCATTGAGCGCGGCCGAACCGCCTTTGTAAGCAATGGCGTTTAATTGGATGCCTGCTGCAAGTGCAAACTCTTCCATGCCGACATGCGTTGCACCGCCAACGCCTGCGTGTGCATAGGTCACTTTGCCAGGGTTGGATTTGGCGTAGGTAACCATGTCTTTCAGGGTTTTGAACTTGGAATCGGGCACGACCGCAATGCCGAATGTTTGACCGGAGGTTCTGGCGATGTAGGTGAAGTCCTTCATTGGATCCGCCTGCAGCGTGCCTAGCTGTGAAAACCGCGTGACAGAAATAGGAATTTGCCCGATGGTGTAACCATCTGGCTTAGCAGCTGCAATGGCTTTAGCACCAATCATTCCAGCGGCTCCCGCTTTGTTCTCTACGGTGATTGGCTGCTTTAGTACGCGTGCTGCTACTTGGCAGATAGCGCGCATCGATTGATCTGCAGTTCCACCTGCTGGCCATGGGCAGATGAAGTTGATCGGACGTGATGGGAATTCATCGGCGGCATAGACAAGTGAAGGAACAAGCATTGCGCCTGTACTGGTTGTTGCAATGTTCAGAAATTGACGCCGCGTTGGGGAAATGAGTTGCATGTTCGGTTGTCTTTCTTGAATGGACTATGTCTTTCCGCGAATAGTGCCCATTTAATTCATAACCGTCTAATGAATTATTAGGAATCAATAACGACCTTTAAGTTATGTATCATCATTGAATGACACAATTTGAACGAGCATTGCGATCCAACATCAAACTCAAACACCTTCAATTGGTTGTTGCGTTGGATGAATTTCGGCACCTTGGTCGCACAGCGGAGTTCTTGTCTGTGAGCCAGCCTGCGGTCTCCAAGATGCTTGGCGAGATTGAAGCGATGCTGGATTTGCGTCTGTTCGATCGATCAAGGCGGGGGACCGAGCCGACTCAGGCTGGACAATCACTGCTGCGATTCGCTCGCTCAGTGTTGGCCGGCTATGAACGTACGCGCGATGAAATCAGCGCGATTGAACGTGGCGTTGCGGGACGTACGCGCGTTGGTTGCATGGTTGTCGCTATGCCGACTCTTTTGGCTCCCGCTATAGCGCGATTGAAATCTGAATCGGTGTCAGCCACCGTGATGGTTGATGAGGGCGATCTGACTCAGTTGCTGCCCAAGCTTCGTTTGGGTGAGTTGGACTTGTTTTTGGGTAGGCTTGAGCCGGGATATGCATCGCCAGACTTGTTGACCGAAGTTCTGTACGAGGAGACCATGACGATCGTCGTAAGGCCAGGACATCCATTGACACGCAAGAAAGTGGTGACTTGGCAAGATTTAGTTCCACTGCGCTTTGTGGTGCCGCCGCCTTGGGCATCGTTAAGGGTTAAGCTGGAACAACAATTTTTCAAATATGAGCTGCAGCCACCACAAGACGTCGTGGAATCAGCATCATTTTTAGCACAAGTCACTTTTGTGAGTGATCAAGACGCTGCTGCATTAATGGCTCATTCTGTCGCTAAGCATTTTGCAGGTCAGGGCTTGGTGCAGCCGCTGCGCCTCATGGTGCCGGTAGAGCTTCCGCCGGTGGGAATTATGACTGTCCGCGGTCGACCTTTGACGCCCATATCCCAGCGGCTGGTTGATATTGTTAGGCAGCTCGTACGTGAGCGCCAATAAATTGGTATTCCCCCAAGCCTTTAGAAACTTTTCATAGTTCAGTTAGGTGCTGCCGCTCCATATCAGTTTTACGTAAGCGTCTCAGACATTGGGTCGGGGGCTAACTCAGTCGACCAGCCTTGAACGACATAAACCAGCCTAAAGTCGAAATTACACTCTGCCGATCGACCGTCAGCACCAGCGACAACCAGGACTAGAAACTTCCGAACAAACCACCATCCTCAAGCAGGTGTTGTTGAAGCTTTTGGACATTCAATGCGCGAGTTGAAGTGGGTCCAGTCAACTTGCATATCATTGCAGCTGCTGTTCCCGCGGCTTGCCCTACCGCCATGGAAATAGTCATGACGCGAATAGCCGCCAAGGCCTCATGGTCAGCGGAAATACCTCGGCCCACCACATAAACATTGTC
>CANGEG010000069.1 GCA_947452725.1 Comamonadaceae bacterium
ACCCCAGCCATCGTGTACGGTGGTGAAGCAGCCCCCCTGTTGGTCGAACTCGACCACAACGCCCTGTGGCACGCACTGAAAAAAGAAGCTTTCCACGCCACCATCCTTGAGATGGAAGTGGCCGGCAAGTCCAGCAAAGTTTTGCTGCGTGACTACCAGATGCACCCTTTCAAACAGTTGGTGTTGCACATTGATTTTCAACGCGTAGAAGCCAACACCACTTTGCACATGAAAGTGCCAGTGCACTTCAGCGGTGAAGAAGAGTCGCCAGCGTTCAAAGTGGACAAGTGCTTGATCAACCACGTGGCCAATGAAATCGAAGTGGCTTGCTTGCCTGCCGATCTGCCAGAGTTCATCAACGTGGACTTGTCTGGCCTGCAAAAAGGCGTTTCTTTGCACGTGAACGACGTCGTCTTGCCTAAGGGCGTGAAGGTGGTCACACACGGTAAAGCCAACCCCGTGTTGGTCGCTGTGGTAGCTCCGGTTGCCGAAGTTGAAGTTGCCCCCGTGGTTGCTGCTGCTGCACCGGCCAAAGGCAAGAAGAAGTAATTCTTCGATCCCTTGAATAAGGGCCTGCATAACTTAAATGTTATCGGCCCGGTAATCCGGCCCGCTTGTGCGGGCCGTTTTCATTGGGAACACAGATAATCCCTCATCATGATCAAACTCTTTGTCGGCCTGGGCAACCCAGGCGCTGAATACGAGGCCACGCGTCACAATGCCGGTTTTTGGTGGCTGGACGCGATCGCCCGAGAGCTCAAAGTCAACCTGGTACCCGAGAAGAGCTACTGGGGTTTGGCCGCCCGCACCCAGGTCAACGGTCAAACCGTATGGCTTTTGGCGCCACAAACCTTCATGAATCTGTCAGGCAAATCGGTAGGCGCGTTGGCCAAGTTTTTCAAGCTCAAGCCCGAAGAAATCCTGGTGGGGCACGATGAACTGGACATTGAACCGGGTCAGGTCAAACTCAAAAAAGGCGGCAGCCACGCGGGACATAACGGGTTGCGGGATATTCATGCGCAATTGGGCCCAGACTACTGGCGCTTGCGCATTGGCGTGGGCCATCCTGGCGACAAGTCAGAAGTCATAAATTGGGTGTTAAAAAAACCTTCGCCCGATCACCGCCAAGCCATTGAGGAGAGCATTGTGCGATCCGTCAAAGCCTTGCCGCCACTGCTGGCCGGCGACATGGAAAAAGCCATGGTTCTGATTCATACCAGCAAACCGCCACGCCCCAAACCGCCTCGCCCTGCGCAGCCCCTGACTACGCCCTCTCAAACGCCAGAACCACCGACCGCTTCAGCTGGCAATTGAGCTGGCGATGCTCAGCCTGCAGCCTGCAAACGGCGGTACTTGGCCCACAATGACTCTTGGCCTTCGATGTGCTGAGGGTTCACCGGAATACAGGCCACAGGGCAGACCTGCACGCATTGCGGCTCATCAAAGTGGCCCACGCACTCAGTGCACTTGGCGTGGTCAATTTCGTAAATTTCAGGGCCCAAGTAAATGGCCTGGTTGGGGCACTCAGGCTCACAAACATCGCAATTGATGCATTCGTCAGTAATCATCAAAGCCATGGGGCACTCCACTAAAGAGGACATTATCCAACGCGCCGTTCACTCCCTGGCCCAGGGTCTAAAATGGGCTTGTGAATATTATGCTCAATCCCCTGCTGAACGCTGACTTGCATTGCCACTCCGTTGTGTCCGATGGTACGCTCACGCCTGAAGTGCTGGCGCCCCGCGCCAAAGCCAACGGCGTGGAGCTGTGGGCGCTCACAGACCATGACGAAATTGGCGGGCAAGATCGGGCTCTGGCCGCTGCCAAAGCGCTGGCCTTACCTTACCTGACGGGCACCGAAATTTCGGTCACCTTTGCCAACCACACGGTTCACATTGTCGGCCTGGGCTTTGACCACCACAACACAGCTCTAGCTCAAGGTCTGCGCCAAACCCGTGGCGGGCGTGAAGAGCGGGCCCGAGAGATGGCCGAAGGTTTGGCCAAAGTCGGCATTCATGGCGCGTTTGAAGGTGCGCTGCGTTTCGCCGGCAACCCGGAATTGATCTCGCGCACCCACTTTGCCCGTTTCATGGTGGAGACCGGCGTTTGTCAGGACACATCCGAAGTCTTTCGGCGCTTTTTAACTGAGCACAAACCCGGTTTTGTGCCGCACCGCTGGGCCAATTTACGTGATGCCGTGCAGTGGATCACCGGCGCTCAAGGCGTTGCCGTGATCGCCCATCCTGCACGCTATGGCTTCACACCGAACGAGGAGTACGCCTTGTTCACAGAATTCAAAAACCACGGCGGCCAAGCGGTTGAGGTTGTGACCGGCAGCCACTCGGCGGCCGAAGCGAATATCTATGCATCTACCGCACTGGAGTTTGGGTTAGCAGCATCCCGGGGAAGCGACTTTCACAGTCCCGACGAAAGCCATACCGACTTAGGCACACTGCCGTTTTTGCCAGGCAAGCTCACCCCCGTGTGGGAACTGCTGGCTGACCGTATCCAGTGAAGCACAACCCGCACAAGGTCTTGACTGGGATAGGCTTTGGGCTGTTAGCTGTCACCTGCTTCTCCGCCCTGGACACCACCACTAAACACATCAGCACAAGCATCCCCTTGCTGATGGCCCTGTGGTTTCGCTACTGCTTTCAGGCTGTGGCCACGAGCATGGTGGTGCTGCCCTCCAGGGGCCTGGGCGTGCTTCGCACCTCCCATCCGCGCTTTCAATTGCTGCGCGGTTTTCTGCTTTTTTGCAGCAGTTTACTGGCCTTCTTCAGCCTCAAATACATGCCAGTGGGGGAGTTCACAGCCATCGTTTTGATGGCCCCCTTGGTCATTACCCTGTGGGCATCGAAAACCTTGGGAGAAAAAGTCACTTCCCTACGTTGGACCTTGGTGGTGGGCGGATTTTTAGGCACCATGGTGATCATTCGTCCGGGTAGCCAGCACTTTGACTGGACAGTGATCTTGCCTCTAGCGCTGGTGGTGACCAACTCGAGCTTTCAGGTACTGACCAGCAAAATGGCGCGCACCGAAGATCCGATCACGATGCACCTGTATACCGGCTGGATCGGCACCGGGCTGGCAACGCTGATGCTACCCTTCGTCTGGGAAATGCCGCACGATTGGACGCTATGGGCACAGCTCGGCCTGATGGGCTTATTGGCCACCGTCGGGCATTTCTTTTTGATCCTAGCCTATATGCGTGCACCCGCCGCCACCCTCACGCCGTATTTGTACACGCAAATTGGTTTTGCAATGCTGGGCGGTTGGTTAGTCTTCAGCCATGTGCCAGACCAATGGACCTTGATCGGCATGGCCCTGGTGGCGCTGTGTGGTGCTTTGGGCGCCTGGTTGACAGTGCGCGAAGGCCGCATCGTGGTGCAACCCGCCGAATCCTGAAGCACCACCGTAAACTCATTCACATGGCTCAGTTTTTCTCCGTTCACCCTGACAACCCCCAGTCGCGCTTGCTCAAGCAAGCAGTGACGCTTTTGAACCACGGCGGCATCCTGGCCGTGCCCACCGACTCCAGCTACGCGCTGGTCTGCCACCTGGATGACAAGGCAGCAGCCGATCAACTGCGCCGCGTTCGCGGCGTCGACGACAAACACCATTTAACCCTTCTGTGCCGCGACCTGAGTGAGCTGGCCAATTACGCCAAGGTGGACAACCGCCAGTTTCGCCTGATCAAACAAGCCACGCCGGGGGCCTTTACCTTCATTTTGGAAGCCACCAAAGAAGTGCCGCGCCGCGTAAGCCACCCGCAGCGCAAAACCATAGGTCTGCGCGTGCCCGAGCACAAGGTGCTTCAAGAGCTGTTGTCGATGCACGCCGCCCCCTTGCTCGCCACCACTTTGATCTTGCCGGGCGAAGAAGCCCCCTTGAACGACCCACAAGAAATTCGCGAACAGCTGGAGCACCAGATTGCCGGCGTGATTGATGCCGGCGCCTGCGCGCTCGAACCGACCACGGTGGTGGACCTGTGCGGCGACGAACCCGAGGTGATTCGTCAAGGCCAAGGCGACATCGCGCTCCTGGGTCTTTGACCTTGGACTTCCAATAAACTGCATCTGAGACAATGATCCCGTGGATATCTCCAACCTGATTCAAACCGTTCTAATCTATGCTTTGCCGGTGATCTTTGCCATCACCTTGCATGAAGCTGCTCATGGTTATGCCGCCCAACACTTTGGCGACAACACCGCGGCCATGATGGGACGGGTCACGCTCAACCCCTTCGCTCACATCGATCCGATGGGTACCGTGCTGATGCCTTTGCTGTTGTACTTCAGCACGGGCGGCGCGTTTTTATTTGGCTACGCCAAACCCGTACCGGTGCGCTTTGACCGCATGCGCCACCCCAAAACCGACATGATTTGGGTGGCTCTGGCCGGCCCGGCCTCCAACTTGGCGCAAGCCTTGCTGTGGGGCGCAGCAAGCTACCTGTTGGTTGGCAACGGCGTGAGCGAACCTTTCTTTTTAGAAATGTGTAAAGCCGGCCTGCTGACCAATGTGGTGATGTTCGCCTTCAATTTGTTCCCCCTGCCGCCACTTGACGGTGGCCGCATCCTGGTTGGCCTCTTGCCTTGGCGTCAAGCCGTTTGGTTTGCCCGCGTCGAGCCCTGGGGTTTCTTCATCGTAATGGGCTTGGTCATCACCGGGGTGGTGAACGCCTTATGGATGCGGCCATTGATGCAGCTGACCTTTGAACTGCTGGCCTTGATCCTGTCCCCCTTAGCGGCCTTGTTCGCTTGATTTTCTCTGACCATTGTGAACACCATGAATTCTGAATGCACCCGCGTCCTGACCGGGATTACCACGACCGGCACGCCTCACCTGGGCAACTATGTCGGCGCCATTCGGCCCACTGTGCAAGTTAGTCGCAACAGCGCCACCGAAGGTTTTTACTTTTTAGCCGACTACCATGCGCTGATTAAATGCGGAGATCCCTCCCGCGTTCAGCGCTCTACGCTGGAAATTGCAGCCAGCTGGATTGCCGCCGGCCTAGACCCTGAAATGGTTACTTTTTACCGGCAATCGGACATTCCACAGATTCCCGAACTGACTTGGTTGCTGACCTGCGTGACAGGCAAAGGACTGCTGAACCGCGCACACGCCTACAAGGCGGCCACCGACAAAAATCATGCCGCCGGCCACGACACCGATGCCGACGTGACCGCAGGCCTGTTCATGTACCCGGTCCTAATGGGCGCAGACATCTTGATGTTCAAAGCGCACAAAGTCCCGGTGGGGCGCGACCAGATTCAACACATCGAAATGGCGCGCGACATGGCGTCCAGCTTCAACCACCTGTACGGCGAGCACTTTGTCTTGCCCGAAGCGGTGATAGAAGAATCGGTCGCCCTCCTGCCTGGCCTGGATGGCCGCAAGATGAGTAAGAGCTACGACAACACCATTCCTTTGTTTGCACCCAGCGCGCAGATGCGCAAACAGATCAATGCCATCGTCACCGATTCACGAGCGCCGGGGGAGCCAAAGAGCACCGAAGGCTCGGCGCTATTCCAAATCTTCAAAGCCTTTGCCAGCGCCGAAGAGACTGAGCAACTGGCACAGGCTTTTGCTGACGGCATCGCCTGGGGCGACGCCAAGCAACATTTGTTTGAACGCCTCGACCGCGAAATTGCCCCCATGCGCGCGAGCTATGAAGACCTGATTCACAACCCCGACAAGGTTGAACGCATTCTAAAGTTAGGCGCTGAAAAAGCGCTGCAACGTTCGGCCCCCTTCATGGCCGAACTGCGCAGCGCCGTGGGCTTGCGCTCGCTGTCAACTCAGCCCAGCCTCCAAATTGAAAAAGTCAGCAAAGCTTCGGCACCCCAATTCAAGCAATACCGAGAAAAAGATGGCCAGTTTTACTTCAAACTGGTAAGCCCTCAGGGCCACACTTTGTTGCTAAGCAAGGGCTTTAGCTCTCCCAAGGAGGCAGGCTTGGCCATTGCGCAGTTGATCGCAAACGGTGCCAGTGCGTTAGATGCTTTGCAAGCGCAACTGGAAGCCCTCCACGCCAATGCTCGCGACGAGGTATTAGAGAATTTGAATTTTTTGCACTTTAATAGTGATAAATAGAGATTACATAGATTTATTTCACAAATTCTGCTAAATTGATATTGCTAGTCGCTCCTAGTTACTGGTATCCTTGTACTTTAAGATTAATTAAGCTTCAAAACCATGACCGTCTACGTCATTGATGACCACCCTCTCATGCGCGATGCGATCACCATGCTGGTCCACCGTGTCCGTCCCGGTCTGAAAGTTGTTTCAGTTCCTAAATTGAACGTACTCGACTCCACCGTGGAGAGACAGGGCGCTCCTGAACTGTTTTGTTTAGACTTGAAACTGCCAGACACTTTGGGCTTGTCTGGCCTGCATGCGATCAAGGCCAAGTACCCCGATATCCCGTTGGTGATCGTCACAGGCTCTGAAGCCAGCGACTACGAAGCGACTTGCCTGGAGGCTGGTGCCGATCTGTTTTTGGAAAAAGCCAGCAACCCCAATGTCATCATTGAAGGCTTGCGCAGCCTGCTGCCAGCCGACGAAGCGGCAGACGAAGCCGACGAAGCCTCTCCTGCACCAACCAAGCTGTCCAAACGCCAAAAGCAATTGATCTTGATGCTGGATCAGGGCCTGAGCAACCGAGACATTGCCGAAAAACTGAGTATCAGCGAGCACACTGTGAAAGTGCACTTTTGGCGACTGTTCCGCCGGTTGGGGGTCAACAGTCGAACGCAGGCGCTGCACTTTGCGCGTACCAACGGCTGGTTGGGAATCTGATTTAAAGGGGCTTATCAAGCCCCTTTTTTTGCTCTACTTTTTCTTGTTGATGATGTCGGGTGTCACGGCATCGAGCACGTTCACCGCCGTCTTGGCGCCGTAAACGACCGCCGATCCTGCGGCATCGGCGATCGCCAAAACTGTGCAAGCCTGTAAATTCATCAGCAGGATCAGTATAAGAAATAGCTTCATATTGGGTCAAAAATAAGTGGTTAGACCGGGTGAATTCTAACCATCGCGATTGACGAAACATCAGCGTTTCAGTCTTTTCGATGTGTAGGGACGAGCAAAAAAAAGCATGGTCGTGCTATTCTTCTCGTCATTGGTAACGCCCACTGTGAATGGAATGCTGCTACATGAGTGACTCATATTTAAATTTTGCCAATTCCGCCATGGGCGCCAAACTGGCTGGCGTCTTGGGTCTGCCAAAGCCATTGGTGCTTGAGCGCTACCAACCGGGGCAAGCCGTGATTCAGGGTACGGTGTTAGTAGGCGGTACCGCCCAATCGGCCTTGCTGCCTACCCTAGCCCAAGTATTCAAATCCATGAGCGCGCAGACCTTGGCGCATCGGCAATTGCCGCAATGGACTGCCTTGGCCAACCAGGCCGGACTTATGAGCGGTCGCTGGGGTGTTGAGGATCAGCCTGGCGAAAAGGTCAAGGCTTTGGTGTTTGATGCCACCGGCCTGACCGACAGCGAGCAATCCAGCGCGTTGTACCTATTTTTCCATGACGCCGTGCGCTCCGTCCTGCCCTGTGGCAGGGTCATTGTGCTGGGCCGCCCGCCAGAGTCCTGCGCACGGCCGCGCCAAGCCACCATGCAACGGGCGCTGGAAGGACTGACGCGGTCTCTGGCCAAAGAGTTGAAAAAAGCCATTACCGTGCAACTTGTCTACGTGGCCGAAGGCGCGCAAACGCAGCTGGAATCCACATTGCGCTTCTTGCTCTCGCCGCGCAGCACTTATGTGTCGGGGCAAGTCATTCGCGTCAGCGCCGCACTCGACGTTGCCATCGCCCCGGCCGACTGGGCCCAGCCACTGGCGGGCAAAAAGGTCTTGGTTACCGGGGCGTCGCGCGGCATTGGCGCAGCTATCGCCGAGGTCATGGCGCGTGAAGGCGCGGACGTGATTTGTCTGGATGTACCGCAAGCACGGGACAGCCTGAACGCCATTGCCCAACAAGTGGCGGGCAAGGCAATCGATTTGGATATCGGCGCGCCCGACGCACCGCAAAAACTGGCAGACGCAGCTTTGGCAGATGGCGGCTGGGACGTGATCGTGCACAACGCTGGCATTACCCGCGACAAAACCATCGCCAACATGCAGCCCCATTTCTGGGAGATGGTGGTTAACGTAAACCTGTCCTCACAAGAGCGCATCAACGAGGCCTTGGTCGAGCTCGGCGCGCTCAAGGCTGGCGCGCGCATCATCTGTGTCTCGTCCATCTCCGGCATTGCCGGCAATATGGGCCAAACCAATTACGCCCTGTCCAAAGCTGGCGTGGTTGGCATGGTGCAAAGCATGGCGCCGCACTTGGCTAAATTGGGTATCACTATCAATGCTGTGGCGCCCGGTTTCATTGAAACCGCCATGACTGCGGCCGTGCCCTTTGCCCTGCGCGAAGCGGGCCGGCGTATGAATTCCATGAGCCAAGGCGGGCTACCGCAAGACGTGGCTGAAGCCATTTGCTGGCTCTCCTCGCCCGCGTCCGGAGGCATCACGGGCAATGTGGTTCGGGTGTGCGGTCAAAGTATCATGGGGGCTTGAGGGATGGACGCCCTCATCAGCACAACCCCCACCATCGAGATAGTGCAAGCGCCCGGCACTTTGGCCGGCTTGGCTGCGGTGCTCAAAGCCACCCGCAAAAAGCCTGGCCGCATCGAATCATTACCGCCGGTGTGCTACCTGCGCCGCACCGTGCGGCTGAAAGCCAAAGGCATCGCCGCCTATGCAAAGGTGTGCGGCTACCAGCCAACACAAGGCGTGCCGCTGCTGTACCCGCAAATGCTCACCTTCCCACTGGCCATGGCCTACTTTGCATCGGACTACTGCCCCTGGCCCGCCTTAGGTACGGTGCATTTGGCCAATCGCGTCCATCAACATGCACCGCTGCAAGTGGACGATGTGCTCTGTGTTGAGATGCGCCCAGGCCTGTTGCAAGCGCATGAAAAAGGCCAGGTGTTCACCCTTGAGTTCAAAATTTGGAAAAATCAAGCGCTGGTGTGGGAAGCCACGCAAACCTTGCTGCGCCTGGGCGTAGCAGACCCGAGCGGTGAGCGCTATGTCAGCGCCCTACACAACGAGCAGCCGCTGTCTATGCAAGCCAGTTTCATGGCCGATGCGGGGATAGGCCGACGCTACGGGCTTGTATCTGGCGATCTAAACCCCATCCACCTGAGCGCTCTATCGGCAAAGCTGTTCGGCTTTCGCCGTGCTATTGCGCATGGCATGTGGACTCAGGCACGCGCCCTGGCGGCCATGCTGCCTCGCCAGCGACTGGCCCAGGCGGAGGTTTGGGTGGAATTTAAAACCCCCTTGTTCTTGCCCGCCCTTGCCACGCTGTGGAGCACGAGCGAGATACAAGGCGCCATGCCGCACAACGCACTGTTTGAAGTACGCAGTGCCAAAGGCGACAAACCCCATCTTCGCGCCAACCTCAGCTATACCTTGGGCTGATGCCTGGCCTGCCCTTTCGACCTCTTTATCTGCACAAGCCATGACACTGTCCACACCTCCAACGGCTCGCCGTGTCGCCATTCTTGGCGGCAACCGCATCCCCTTTGCCCGCTCCAACAGCGTGTACGCCAAGGTCTCAAATCACGACATGCTCACGGCCACACTGCAAGGTTTGGTGGACCGCTTCAATCTGCACGGCCAACGCTTAGGCGAGGTGGTGGGCGGCGCGGTGATGAAGCATTCGCGCGACTTCAATCTGGTGCGCGAGTCGGTGCTGTCCACCAGTCTGGCCCCCGAAACTCCAGCCTTCGATATTCAGCAAGCCTGCGGCACCGGCCTTGAAGCGGCCATGCTGGTGGCTAACAAAATTGCCTTGGGCCATATCGAATGCGGCATTGCTGGCGGCGTGGACACCACCTCTGACGCGCCCATGGGACTGAATGAAGCCTTGCGCAAAATTTTGCTGCAAGTGAGCCGCGCCAAAACGACTGGCCAACGCCTGGCCGCCTTGAGCCAAGTGCGGCCGCAAATGCTGCTGCAACCGGCGTTGCCGCGCAACGGCGAGCCGCGCACTGGGCTGTCGATGGGCGAGCACTGTGAGCTGATGGCCCATGAATGGGCCATCCCGCGCGAAGCGCAAGACCAGCTAGCTTGGAGCAGTCACCAGAACCTGGCGCGTGCCTACCACGATGGTTTTTTCACTGACCTGATGACGCCATTCCAAGGCGTGAGCCAAGACAATAATTTACGCAGCGATTTGAGCATGGACAAGCTGCGCAGCTTGAAACCCTGCTTCGACAAAAAGGTGCGCCCCGATCAAGGCACGTTGACCCCCGGCAACTCCACCCCCTTGACCGATGGCGCCTCTGCCGTCTTGCTGGCAAGCGAGGACTGGGCAGCTGCGCGTGGCCTGCCCGTCTTGGCTTACCTGAGCTTTAGCGAAGTGGCGGCGGTAGATTTTTTTAATCAAAAAGAAGGTCTGCTAATGGCGCCCGCCTTTGCGGTGCCGCGCATGCTGGCTCGCGCACAACTGCGCTTGCAAGATTTCGACTTTTACGAAATTCACGAAGCCTTTGCCGCCCAGGTGCTGTGCACACTCAAGGCCTGGGAAGATCCAGTTTTTTGCCAAACCCGACTCGGCCTGGACCGGCCTTTGGGCGCCATAGACCATTGCAAACTCAACGTCCACGGCAGCTCACTGGCAGCAGGTCACCCCTTTGCCGCCACTGGCGGTCGCATCGTGGCCACGCTGGCCAAAATGTTAGCGCAAAAAGGCTCCGGTCGCGGCCTGATCTCAATCTGCGCGGCGGGCGGCCAAGGCGTGGTCGCCATCCTCGAACGTTGAACATCCATACCCTCCGACAATCTCCATGATCCCCTACAAAGCCCCGCTGCGCGATATGCGCTTTCTCTTGAACGAAGTGCTCGACTTTCCAGCTCACTACGCCACCTTGCCCGGCGGCAACGACGCCGATACCGAGACCGTAAACGCCATTTTGGAAGGCGCAGCGCAACTGTGCGAAGACGTACTCGCCCCGCTGAACCAGTCCGGCGATCTGGAAGGCTGCAGCTTCACTCAAGGCACAGTGAGCACCCCCAAAGGCTTTAAAGAAGCCTACCAACAGTTTCAAGCGGGCGGCTGGCAAAGCATCTCCTTCCCTGCTGAATTTGGTGGCCAGGGTCTGCCCGCCTCGCTCAATCTCTTCAAATCAGAAATGATGGGCACGGCCAACTGGTCGTTCTCGATGTATCCGGGCCTGAGCATGGGCTGCATAAATACCTTGCTGCGCTACGGCACCGCCACGCAAAAAAAGCAGTATTTGCCCAAGCTGATTTCGGGTGAATGGTCTGGCACCATGTGTCTAACCGAACCGCATTGCGGCACGGATCTCGCACAAATCACCACCAAAGCCGTGCCGCAAAGCGATGGCAGCTACTCCCTGACTGGCACTAAAATTTTCATCTCTGCGGGCGAGCATGACCTAACGGACAACATCGTGCACATCGTCTTGGCACGTCTGCCCGATGCGCCCGAAGGCACACGCGGTATATCGCTTTTTGTCGTACCCAAGTTCAATGTCGAGGGTGACGAGAGCAACGCCGTCATAGGCAAACGTAACAGCGTGCACTGCGGCTCAATTGAGCACAAGATGGGCATTCGCGCATCGGCCACGGCTTTGCTCAATTTTGATGCAGCCAAAGGCCATTTGATTTCTGAGCCAAACCGAGGTCTGGAAGCCATGTTCACCTTTATGAACACCGCCCGTTTAGGCACTGCCGTACAAGGGGTTTGCCATGCTGAAGCCGCTTTTCAAGGGGCTTTGCCCTATGCCCAAGAGCGCCGTTCCATGCGCGCTTTGTCGGGCAAGAAAGAGCCCACGCAAAAAGCTGATGCCTTGATCTGGCACCCCGACGTGCGCCGCATGCTACTGACTCAAAAAGCAATCGCCGAGGGCGGACGCCACATGATCTACGATGCGTTGAAAATTGCCGACCACATGTTCCATGCCAGCTCCGTGGGCGACGAGGACGGCTACAAAAAGCACTATACCGACTTGGGATTCTTCACGCCTATCCTCAAAGGCTTTTTGACAGAGCTGGGCTTGGAAGCGGCCAATCTGGGCATGCAAGTCTTTGGCGGCCACGGATACATTCAAGAGCACGGCATGGAGCAAAACGTGCGTGACGCCCGCATAGCCACGCTATACGAAGGCACCACCGGCATCCAGGCGCTAGACCTTTTGGGCCGCAAAGTCTTGCTCGGCTCCAAAGGTCAATGTGTACGTGACTTCACTTTCAAGATGCTGCAATTTGCGCGTCCCAAGCTGCTAGAAGGCGGCGTCAATGGATCCATGGCACGAACATTGACTTGGAAGGCAATCGAATGGAATTTAATGACCCTGGCCATCATGCTGCGCGCGCCCAAAGACAGGGAACTCGTGGGATCAGCCAGCGTCGATTACATGATGTACAGCGGCTACGTGATGATGGCTTTCAGCTGGGCGCAACAAGCGGCCAAAGCCGGAGATTTATTAAGAAACAAACAAGGGGCAGAGTCAGCTGACTTTTACATCGCCAAAATCCAAACCGCCGAGTTCTACTTTGCCCGCCTCCTGCCCCGGGCCCAGGCACACCGCAAAGCTGCTTTGGCCTCGACCCGCTCGGTGATGCAGATGGACAAGGAGCACTTCACGTTCGTTTGAATATATGGCGCTAAGACGGGCATCCAATGATGGCAAGAGACATCAATGGCCTTGCTGACAGGGCCTGGATCTGGTCGTGTATTGATTCAGAAAACAAAAACGCACCTTCAAGAAAGACGCGTTTTGTCCCATGCTTAGCGGGGCAGAGCACCCTGCATCACAAACTTCCTAAGTTTTCCAAGTTTTCTTTACTTCGTTCTCAGCTTCTAGATCACTGTCCGCAGAAAAGTACTGCGTTGAACCACTGCTATTGGTGCTGCCGTACTTAATTTTCACTTTAAATGACTTCGACCGCTGCTGCTTTGGCTGTGTGGTTTATCAGAGACCAACTCAGCCAACTTACAGTCTTTGCCGCGATATTTATCATTTTTCAAAATATTTTTCTTAACCTCATCATTAGCTTCAGCATCATTTGATGCAGCAAAATACTCGTTGTAGGTGATATTCGAGTTTTTACCACACCGAATTCGTGCGACGTAAGAATACAAATCGTCAGAGTATGCTATTGCCTGAAAAGCAAGTAGTGAAACTACGGCAAGCGTTTTGACAAATATGGCCATGACTTATTTCAAATAATTGATTCCAAGTCGTCTGCTCTCAAGGCACTACGTTTGCTCAAAATCAATGTGTTTTTGAAATGAAACTTTACGTCTTTCTTCACTTCATCTATTTGATCTTCGTCAGTAAATCAGACTTACTAAGTCCCCTTAAAAATTATTGAAGAGTAGGTACTGCAAAGAGCTTTTGCACATAAATTGAGCACTGGTGTTCGAATATGAACGAATCGATAAAACGACTCACAGTTGCACTGTTTGATGGCTCTTGGGCTCTGATTTTTACTACTTTAATCTAGTGAATTTAACCTCATTTCAAGAAAATGAGGTCCTAGACAGGGCGGATTCAAAAGTGAAGTGCAACACCCTGGGTTTCAATGGATGAGGGTGGAATGTTGCGGGGTATTTAAGAGCAACTCTCGATAAACCGACAAGGGCGATC
>CANGEG010000070.1 GCA_947452725.1 Comamonadaceae bacterium
CAAAGCAGTGAGCGAAATACCGGCCACAGCGGTGGGCAAGGCAAAGGGCAAGTCCACCAGCGCGTCCACCACTTTTTTGCCAAAAAAGTTGTAGCGCACCAGCACCCAGGCCACCAGCAGGCCAAACACTACATTGACCAAGGCGGCGATCAACGACGCACCAAACGTCAAGCGGTAAGACGCCATGACGCGCGGGCCCGTGACCGCGGCCCAAAACTGGTCCCAGGTCAGCGTGAAGGTTTTAAAGACGAGCGCAGACAAGGGAATCAGCACGATCAGGCTCAAATAAAGAACGGTGTAGCCCAGGGTCAAATTGAACCCGGGCAATACTCTGGCTGGCGCTCGCTGTTTGGTGAACGCCACATTAGGCAATGCGGTCATGAATAGATGGGGTTATTGAACGGTGTACAGCTTGTCAAATTGACCGCCGTCGTTGAAATGAATTTTTTGGGCTTCAGCGAAAGAGCCAAAAATTTCGTTCACAGTGAACAGTTGGATGGGCTTGAAGGTGGTGGCGTATTTCTTCAATATCGCCGCGTTGCGTGGACGCAAGGCATGCTTGGCTGCAATCTCTTGTGCTTCGTCTGAATACAAATAGTCCAGATACGCTTTGGCCAAAACGGCTGTGCCTTTTTTGGCCACGGTGCGCTCGACCACCGCCACCGGGTTCTCGGCCACGATACTGATCGACGGATGCACCGCATCGACTTTGCCCACGCCAAACTCATTGTCTACCGAGACCACTTCGGACTCAAAGGTCACCAGCACGTCGCCAATATTGCGCTGCAAGAAGATGGTGGTCGCGTCGCGCCCACCCTTGGCCAACACCGGCACGTTTTTGTAGAGCTTGCTCACAAACTCGGCCGCATCGGCATCCGAGCCGCCCTTCTTCTTCACATAACCCCAAGCGGCCAAATAAGCCATGCGGCCATTCCCGCCGGTTTTGGGGTTGACCACGATCACCTTGACGCCAGGCTTGATCAAATCGTCCCAGTCCCTGATGCCCTTGGGGTTGCCGTTGCGCGTCAAAAACAACATGGTGGATGAAGTGGGCGACGCGTTGAAGGGAAAGCGTTTGTTCCAGTCCTTAGCCAACACACCGGTGCTGGCCAAAAAGTCCACATCGGTAGTGGTGTTCATGCTCACTACATCGGCTTCCAGGCCGTCGTTCACGGCCCGCGCTTGCGCGCTCGAGCCGCCATGGGCTTGGTCAATCTTCACGTCTTTGCCGGTGGTCTTTTTGTAATGGGTCACAAAGGCCGCGTTGTAGTCTTTGTAAAACTCGCGGGCCACGTCGTAGGAGGCATTGAGCAAAGTCTGCGCACCAGCGACAGCGCCCGATAGGGCCAGCGCCGCCACCAAAGCCAAATAAGTGATTTTTTTCAAGCAGTTTCCAATTCAGACAGTGAGGGAGTAGAAGTTGGAGGCGCTTGACCGGTCCAGGCCAACGCCCCCGTGAGGGACTGCAGCAAAGCCAGGCCCAAAGGCCATGAGCCAAAGCCCGAATCGATGTTGATATGCCCGGCGTTTTGCAAGCGCACCAGCTCACTGCCCCAAGAGCGCGCGTAGGCGCCGGCGGTACGGATCGGGCAAAACGGATCGTTGTTGCTGGCTACCACAATGCTGCGGTAAGGCAAGGGCTGGTAGGGCACAGGCGCAAAGTCCGACAGCACGCCCCTCCGTTCAGGGTCGGCGGGAGCCACCAACAAGGCGCCTTGAATGCGCTTGACCACCTCGCTGGGCAGGTGCGTGGTGGCAATGCAGCCCAGGCTGTGCGCGGCAATCACCACTTGGCCAGGCTGCGCCAAAATCGTGCGGCCAATCGCCGCCACCCAAGCGGTTTTCACCGGCGAGACCCAGTCGTCCTGAACCACCCGCACCGCACCAGGCAAAGACTCAGCCCACAGGCTTTGCCAATGGCCAGGGCCAGAATCGCGCCAACCGGGCACGATCACAAGGGTCAGATTTGAAGACATGGGTTGGATTTTCAGCGACCGGCCTTGCTATGCAAACGACTGATTTATTGTTTGCTTATGCCTTTAATGCATTAAGGACCAGCAGGTGACGAAGCCCGCCAGGCCCATAGCACGGACTGACGGGCTTGCCTTCACGGCTCAGGTTTAGCGGGCTGAACTCAAGCGACGAATCACCGCAATGAAGCGGTCCACCTCTTCGCAGGTGTTGTAAAACGCCAGCGAAGGCCGCACCGTGGTCTCCACGCCAAAACGGCGCAGGATCGGCTGCGCGCAGTGATGCCCCGTACGCACTGCGATTCCCTCCTCGTTCAAGGCCTTGCCCACTTCTTCGGTGGTGTAACCCTTGAGCACGAAAGACAGCACACTGGCTTTTTCATGCGCCGTGCCCACCAGCCGCACACCTGGGATGGGTTGCAAATAGTGTGTGGCATAGGCCAGCAGGTCGTGCTCGTAACGCGCGATGTTGTCCATGCCAATGCGCTGCACATAGTCAATCGCCGCAGCCAAGCCCACCGCGTCAGCGATGTTGCCGGTGCCCGCCTCAAACTTGTTGGGCGGCGGCTGAAAGAGGGTGCGCTCAAAAGTCACGTCGGCAATCATGTTGCCCCCGCCCTGCCAAGGTGGCATCTGTTCCAGCAAAGCGCGGCGGCCATAGACCACCCCAATGCCGGTGGGGCCAAACACCTTGTGACCGGAGAAGACAAAAAAGTCCGCCCCGATTTCCTGGACATTCACCCGCATGTGGCTCACCGACTGCGCGCCGTCCACCAAGGCCACCGCACCTGCGGCATGCGCCATGGCGACAATTTCTTTGACCGGCGTGACCGTGCCCAAAGCGTTGGACACTTGCGTGACCGAAACGATCTTGGTGCGAGGGTTCAGCAGCTTGGCGTATTCAGCCAGCAGCACCTGACCGGTGTCGTCCACCGGAATCACCCGCAGCTTGGCGCCCTTGGCGGCCGCCAGCTGTTGCCACGGCACGATGTTGGCGTGGTGCTCCAGGTTGGAAACGATGATCTCATCGCCCTCGCCGACGTTCTGCGTCCCCCAGGACTTGGCCACCAGGTTGATGGCTTCAGTCGCACCGCGCACAAAGATGATCTCTTCGGTTGACGCCGCGCCCAAAAAACACCGCACTTTTTCACGTGCACCTTCATACGCGTCGGTCGCACGAGCGGCCAACTCGTGCGCGGCGCGGTGAATGTTCGAGTTCTCGTGGGCGTAGAAGTACGCGATGCGATCGATCACCGACTGCGGCTTGTGCGTGGTTGCGGCGTTGTCAAACCAAACCAGCTGATGGCCGTTGACCCTCTCTTGCAGGATCGGGAAATCCCGGCGCACTGAATGTACGTCAAACGGCGGGGCGCGTGAGGCCTCGCTGTGCGGCGCACGCTCGCCAAAGCCATGCGGCTGACGGTCGGGCTGGGCAAAGTAATAACCCGATTGCGGCAAGGCGCTGCCAAACGTTGGGCCACTGCCAGGTGATGTCACCAGTTGGGCATGGGCCCGTGGGTTGCCATCCAGCAACAGGGCGCGCAAATCGTCGGCACCGGGCAGTCCAAAGGACTGCGCCGAAACTCGGTCTTCACGCGGCACCTCAAACTGCGGCAAGGTCGACGGATAACCGTTGGCATCACCCAGAAAGTAGTAAGGCGAGGAAGGTACAGGCGGCGACACCGGCACACTAGCTGGTGAATACGCCTGTGGCACACCCAACGCGGCGCTGCCCAAACGGCCATCGACCGCCGGCGGCACGATGGCAGCGTGATCCGGCACGCCGTTGGGCGCAGCCGAATGAGGCAACAGCGACGGAATCGAAGCGCCCAGGTTCAGCACGCTTTGCGGTGACTGAGGGATCGCATTGGCACCGGCCGCGAGGGTGCCCGGCAGTTGGGGACCATTGCCTAACGGGCCCAGCGAACTGCCTGCGGGCAACACATTCGCCGGCGCAGGCACACCGCCCAAGGCTGGCGTACTCGTCTGAATCGGTGTCAATGCGGGCGCTTGCCCTGGCAACGCAGAAAAAAACTGCCCCGCCAGTTGCGCCAGCGCCGCCACGTCCAGTGGAGAGTCTGCCAGGTTGCCAAACTCCGCGTGGTTGCCCACCTCACTTGTAGGTATCTGGATACTCATGGAACTTGCCAATTTCAACATCGTCCAACACGGCCAGTGCGTCATCAGACTGCACCACCAACGAGCAATACAGGCTGATCAGATACGACGAGATCGCGCTACGGTTGATGCCCATGAAGCGCACCGACAGGCCCGGGCTTTGTTCGCCCGCCAGACCCGGTTGGTACACACCGACCACGCCTTGGCGTTTTTCGCCAACGCGAATCAGCAAGATCTTGGTCTTGCCATCGGCCACGGGCACCTTGTCGCTGGGGATCAGCGGAATGCCGCGCCAGGTCAAGAACTGCGAACCGAACAGGCTCACCGTCGGTGGCGGCACGCCGCGGCGTGTGCACTCACGGCCAAAGGCGGCAATCGCCAAGGGGTGAGTCAAAAAGAAGGCCGGCTCTTTCCAGACCTTGGTCAGCAGTTCGTCCAGATCGTCGGGCGTGGGCGCGCCGGTCAGGGGGTAAATCACCTGGTCAGGCGCCACGCTGGCCAACAAACCGTAGTCGGGGTTGTTGATCAGTTCGCTTTCTTGCTTTTCCTTGATCGTCTCGATCGTCAAGCGCAGCTGCTCTTTGATCTGGTCATGCGGGCTGCTGTACAGATCGCTCACGCGGGTGTGCACATCCAGCACCGTGGACACGGCGTTCAAGAAATACTCGCGCGGCGCGTCTTCGTAGTCCACAAAAGTTTGTGGTAGTTCTGACTCATCGCGCTTGACACAAGCCACCAGCACATCTTGCGGGTTCTTGACCTTGTTCAGGCGGTAAATACCCGCTTCCACCGGTGACCATTGCAACAAATGCACCAACCAACGCGGGCTGATGGTGGACAAGACGGGAACGGTCTTGGTGGCGTTGGCCAGTTGCCTTGCGGCGTTGTCGCTCAGTGCGATCTGAGCCGAATTATGTTCGGACATTCATAAACTCCAGGATAGTTGAAAAAAGTAAGAATGAGTTTCGGGTGTCTTGGGCCGGCATTCAACAGGCTATAGACGTCAACTGCACGCCGCGCAAACTGCGCGATGTAGCAATTTGCTCGGCATGTGAGAGTAAAAATGCGGTGCTCAGGCCAAAGGCGCGGGCCAGCTTTTCCAGCGTCAGCAGCGAAGCCAGCACCTGGCCACGCTCGAGCTCACCGACGTAAGAACGGTTCAGGTCGGCCTTTTCGGCCAGCAGCTCTTGCGACCAGCCGCGCTGATCGCGAAGCTGGCGCAACGCGGTGCCCAAAGGAGCCGCCAACGCGCTCATAGCCAGCCGCCTTCGATCAGGTCTTCTTTGCGTGAGCGTGCTTGCGCGACGTTGGCACCTGGGGCCACGTCGTGCGTGATCCAGACATTGCCTCCAATGGAGGCGCCCTTGCCAATGGTTACGCGGCCCAACACCGTGGCACCGGCGTAGATCACCACATCGTCTTCGACCGTGGGGTGCCTGGGCTGGCCTTTGATGGGGTGGCCTGCTGCATCGGTCGGGAAGCTTTTCGCACCCAGCGTCACAGCTTGGTAAACGCGCACACGTTGGCCGATCACGGCGGTCTCGCCAATCACCACGCCGGTGCCGTGGTCGATGAAGAAACCAGGCCCGATGGTCGCGCCCGGGTGGATGTCGATACCGGTTTTGCCATGCGCCAGCTCGGCCACCAACCGCGCCAGCAGTGGCACGCCTGCGGCATACAATCGGTGCGCCACGCGGTGGTGAATCATGGCTTCGATGCCTGGGTAACTGAGCAAGACCTCGTCCACACTGCGCGCTGCCGGGTCGCCCTCAAAGGCGGCCATCACATCGCTGTCGAGCAAGCTGCGAATTTGCGGCAAGGCATGGCCAAACTCGCGCACGGTGCGGATCGCCTGCGCATCCAGCGACTCGGGCTGCCATGTATCGGTGTTGCGCTGGCTGTAATATAGCTCCAGCCGCACCTGGCGCAGCAAGGCGTGCAGCACCGTGTCCAGCGTGTGGCCCACGTAAAAATTTTCGCTCTCTTGACGTAGATCGGGCGGCCCTAAGCGCATCGGAAACAGCGCGCCGCGCAGCCCTTCGACAATGCGCGTCAACTCGTCGCGCGAGGGCAGCTCGCGTCCACCGGGCTCGGTGGAGCGTTGCTGCGAGGTTCGCCAGCGCTGGCGGACTTCGGCCAGTTCGGTGACAACTTTTTGCAAGTCAAAAGTGGCAGTCAATTCAATTTCACTCATGGCCATTAGCCCTCGTGTTCATGGCGCTCAGTCTTGCACCCAAGGCAAGTTGCGTATGCGCCAACCGTCGGAAATGCCACGGTGTTGTTGTTCATCGATCTCGCCTTCAAAGCCTTCGAGTACATTGAAAACTTGGCTAAAACCGGCCTTCGCGGCCACCACGGCGGCCAATGCAGAACGCTTGCCGCTGCGGCACAGCAAAAAGACTACGGCGTCTTTTTTGACTTTGGCCTCCAACTCACGGACAAAGCGCGGGTTACGCGTAAGCGCAGTGCCGGTTGCCCAAGCCACATGCACGCTACCCGGCACATGACCCACAAACTTGCGCTCTTCGCCCGAGCGCACATCCACCAGCACCGCTGCACCTTGCGTCACCAGTGCCCAAGCCAAGGCGGGGGGCAACTGGCCGGCGTAAGGCAGGTCTTGGGCTGCGGCGGTAGCGCGAATGGTGTCCAACGCGTCCAATTCGGCGGTGTGTTCGAGGGTGGTGCTCATAGCGGAAACCTTGTCTGGTCAAACGCTGTAGCCCCGATGGCTACAGACAATAACCTGCACTCTATGGACATCAAGCCCCCACGGCAACGACTGTTAATGCGCTTTGATATGCAAAAAACAGTTAAGCGTCGCATACCCTTGCATCAGGTCCTGGCATTAGCCAAAAACCACCAGGTCTCCCAGTAAGATGAACAACCCCAAAAGCACCGTGACCAAGGCTATGCCCAAGTCCAATCCCGTCAGCCACCGCTGCGGCGCTTGGTTAGAAGAGTTGTTTTTCATAGTTGCCTCACTGCATGCACGGGGCGATATCGGTCCGCTTGAATATCGGGCGTCACGCCGTGTGTAAACACATCGTCAGTGATCGGGATGAACTTGGCATTCCAATCTTCCCAAGATTTCCGTAAACGCGCAAAGAGCTCGGGCAGTTTGTCTTTGAGGTTAGCGCGCTCCAGTGAATCGGTGACCACGTTAAACAAAAACTCATGCTCGTTGATCTTGAGGTATTTGTAGTCACCCTCGCGCACCGCGCGCTGGGCCTGAGCTTTGTAGCGCCAAAACAATTGCCGCTCATGCACCGGTGCTTGGCCTTGCAGCACAGGCAAGATGTTTTCGCCATCGGGCGCATAGTCAGGGTTGGGCTTCAAGCCTGCGGCCGCAAGCAAGGTGGGCAGCCAATCCATGCTGATGGTGACCTGCTCGCTCACTTGCGGCTTCAAGCCCGCCGGCCAGCGCAAGAGTGTAGGTACGCGCAAGCCGCCTTCCAGCAGTTCTGTCTTTTGCCCGGTGAAGGGCCAGGTCTTGGCAAAGCGCTCGCCACCGTTGTCGCTGCTGAAGACCACCAAGGTGTTTTCATCCGCCCCTTGCGCTTTGAGCTGACGCAGAACCTGACCTACCGCTGCATCGAGCGAGCGCACCATGCGTGCATAGGTAGCCAAATTGCCGCCGTCGTAATGAAACAAGTCTTTCAGGTTGCGCGAGACTTCTTCATCTTCCGGTCCCACCCAAGGCCAATGCGGCGCGGTGAAGTGCAGCGACAAAAAGAAGGGTTTGTCCGCCGACTGCGCACCTATCCAGGCACTAGCCTCATCGGCCAGCAGTTGGGTGTAATAGCCCACCCGCTCCACCGGCACCTCATCCTCGTAAAGGTCACGTGGCACGGATTCCCCCACGCCAGGCTTGTGTGTGAAGTAATCGATCGCGCCGCCATAGTTGCCAAAGAACTTTTGATAGCCACTTTTGAGTGGTCCAAAACTGGGCAAATTACCCAGGTGCCACTTGCCAATCAATGCCGTGTTGTAACCCGCGTAGCCCAAGAGTGAAGGCAGCGTCGGATGCTCGGGCGGCAGGCCATAGCGCTGCGCTTGTTTAACCAAAGGCTCTTCAAGACCCCCACGAAAATGGTACTGGTACCGCCCCGTGATCAACGCAAAGCGCGTTGCCGAGCACACGGCCGAGTTGGCATAAGCTTGCGTGAATCGCACACCCTCGGCGGCAATTTGGTCCAGGTGAGGCGTAGTGAAGGCGGTTTGGCCATACACGCTCAGGTCGGCCCAGCCCAGGTCGTCGGCCAGGATGAAAACAATGTTCGGTTGTTTGGCGCTCATGGGATCACTTGGCCTTTGACTTGACAGCTTTGCCTTGGGCGTCCAGCTCAGTCCAAAATTTCTCCAGTTTCAGGTCCTTGACGGCCTGCTGCACAAACTGCGGCGCAAACCATTCCTTGACCACAAAGCCCTGCTTGATGAGGCCCAGCTTCATTCCCTCGTCCACCACACGCTGATAGTCGGCCACCAGGTCTTCATCTATCAGCGGCGAGAAGCGCTCATTGAGATTTTCACCCTCGAACTCTACGCGGATGCCCAGCTCGGGATTGCCGCTGTGTTCAACCGACAACTTGATGAAGGCCTCGCGATTGGACTCTTGTGATGCAAAGTGCGCCGCGCGTACCAGCTGCTTGACCAGACGGGCCGTGACATCGGGGAACTTGGCAATGAAGTCTTCGGTGGCCAGTACACCCGCATCGATCTTGAATTCTGCTCCTCGCCCTTTGGTGCTGAGCGGAATGTTCACGCCCTTTTCTTTGAGCAAAAACAGGTCTGAGCCGCCAAAGGTGGCGTCGATTTCTTTGGACACCACCGCCGTCTTGGCGCTGGGCCAGTCCAGATTGATGAGCTTCACGTCTTTTTCAGTCAAGCCTGCCGAGGCCAGCAGGTTGTCAAAAGGCCGCTGATAGGCCGTGCCCTTGAGCACCGAAATCTTTTTGCCCTTGAGGTCGGCCACGGTTTTGATGTCCGCGCCCGGCGCGGTAGCCAGGTAGCTGTTGGAGCCTCGGCCCGAGGCAAAGATGTACTTGGTCGGTAAACCACGTGCGCGGCCAATCACCGAAGCCAGGTCACCCAGAAACACCACGTCCAGCTGCTTGGCCGCCAGCCCTTCAGCAATGGCCGGCCCTGCACCCCTAAAGAAATTCCATTCGATCTTGATGCCGTCCTTGGCGAACTCCTGCTCCAGCCATTTGTTGGATTGCACCACCGTGAACGGCCCAGCGCTGGCGGACGGTTTGCCCGCCGTGCCCAGGTCGGGCGAGCCGATGCGGATCACGGTGGGCGAGTCGGCCGCATGCGCAGCCACAGACCAAAAAACGACCGAGCTGGCCACAGCCAACAAGGCCGAGGCCACCACGCGACGGGGTATGCGATGAATCAAAATATTTTTCATTTTGTGCTTTCAGAGGTTCAAAAAATCAGACGGCAAACTGCCAAGCTTCAATGGCCGGGCTGGAGATCGGTGTGGCGCGCAAAGGTGGGGCCGCCAAATCGGCGGCAGAATGTTCGGCAAATTCGGCCAACACACGTTCTTTGATTTGCGCAAAGGCGTAGCTGGCGCGGTCGCGCGGGTGGGGCAGATTCACCTCGATGGTCCGGCGAATGCGGCCAGGGCGTGGCTCCATCACCACCACTTTGTCGCCCAAAAATACGGCCTCTTCCACGTCGTGCGTTACCAAAATCATAGTGATGCCTTCGCTTTGCCAGATGCGTTGCAACTCTTGCTGCAAATGGGCGCGCGTCATCGCGTCCAAAGCACCAAAGGGTTCGTCCAGCAATAAAATTTCTGGCCGATTGACCAAGGCGCGGGCAATGGCCACTCGCTGGGACATACCGCCCGACAATTGATAGGGGTAGGCTTTTTCAAACCCCTTGAGGCCGACCAGATGAATGTGGTCTTTGATTGCCAGGCGGCGCTGACCTTCGGTCCGGTCGGAGTTGAGCAAGCCCAGACCGATGTTTTCTTCCACCGTGAGCCAGGGGAACAACCGATGCTCTTGGAACACGATGCCGCGTTGCAAGTTCGTGCCTTTGACGCGCTCTCCATCCAGCTCAATCTCGCCCTCGTAGCCTTCTTCCAAGCCAATGATCAAGCGCAGCAAGGTGCTCTTACCGCAGCCACTGGTGCCCACGATGCTGACAAACTCGCCAGGGGCAATGCTCAGGTTGATGTCTTGCAAAACAGGCAAGACATCTCCCTTGACTTCGTAATTTTTGTACAGGCGCTTGATGGCCAAAGTTCCGGCATGTGCCATGAATGAATCTTTCAATACTGGGCAATGGTGTTTTGACGCCATGCCAACAACCGTTTCTCCAGCAGTGACAGCACATGGTTGAGCAAATAGCCCACAGCGCCAATCACCACCACACCAAAGAGCACCAGGTCCATCCAGAAATGCTCGCGCCCGTCAATCAGCGTATTGCCAATGCCTTTGCCCGACACCAGCAGGTACTCCGCCCCCAACGTAGCCAGCCAGGTGTAGATAAGCGACAAATGAATGCCGGTAAAGATAGACGGCGCCGCCGCAGGCAGAACCACACGTCGCCACAGTTGCAAGGGCGTAAACGCGAACACCCGGGCCACCTCAATCAGTTCGCGTGGCACGCTGCGAAAACCCTCAAAGGTGTTGAGCACCACCGGAAAGAATGCCGCCATGGCAATGAATGCGATCTTGGCGCCATCTCCCAAACCGAACCACACCGACAGCAGCGGAATCCAGGCAAACAGCGAAATCTGCTTGAGGGTATGAAAGCTCGGACCCAGTAACTTTTCAAACCAACGCGAGCCTCCCAGCAATGAGCCAAACAATAAGCCCACGCTGGTGCCGATTAGGAAACCTTGTAAGTCACGCCACAGGCTGGCCGACAAGGCCACCCACAGCTCACCGCTGTTGACTTGCAGCACGGCGCGATCCCACACAGCCACGGGTGAGACCAAAATGGGCGAGGTCGACCACTTGAATTCGACCGCCAGCCACCACAGGGCCAACAAAGCTAGAGGCAACAGCGCACCGCGCCATGGCCCCCAATATCTTGACGTTGTTTGCAAAATTGTCATTGCACGACCTCAAAAAGCGGGCTTGCGCCAGCGCAGCAAATACGACTCGGTTGCGCCCAGCACCTTGTCGATCAGATACCCCACCACGCCCACCACTACCACAGCCGCCAAAACGATGTCGAGCTGGAACAACTGGCGGCCATAGACGATCATGAAACCAATGCCCTCAGACGATGCCAGCAACTCCACCACCACCAAAGCTAACCATGCATGCGTGAAGCCATAGCGCAAGCCATTCCAGATCTGCGCCATTGCCGCGGGGAACACCACCTTGCTCAGCAACTGCCAACGTGTGAAACGAAAGACTTTGGCTACTTCCACATAGCTGTTGGACACACCTTGAATACCCTGGCAGGTATTGACCGCCACCGGCACCAATGCTGCCTTGGCAATCAACAAAAATTTGAGCGCTTCGTCAATCCCCACCAGTAGCATCAACAGCGGCAGCCAGCCGATGACCGGCACCTGGCTGATGGCTTTGAAGAGCGGAAACACATAGGCGTTGAAGCTGGGTGACAAACCCAAGCCCACCCCCAGCGCCAAGCCTACTGACGCACCGATGGCAAAGCCATACAGCACGCGCAGGGCGCTGATCTGTAAGTTCGCCAGCAGTTCGCCAGAGCGCGTCAGCTCCAGCAAGGTGTCCCACACCTGAGCGGGCGGCGGCAAGACCTGCAATGCAATCCACTGGTAGTGGCTACTCAAAGTCCACAGACCCAGCAGCAGCAAAGGCACGACCCAGGCCCAAAGCCATGATGTAGCCCAATTTTTCAGGCCCTCAAGCCCAGCGCTCTGAGCGGCACGCACTCGCGGCCTTGAGCGTGGCAAGGGGTGCGCTAACGGCCGAGCCGCAAGCCGCTCTTCATAAGCACCGGTGACTGCAAAATTCAATACCGCTGGCATTTCAAACTCCAAGACTCAACGTCCGACCTGCTGGCCGTTGGCCGCATAGGCCGGCCAGTAGTTTTCGAGCTTGAGTTCTTTGAGGGTTGCGTTCAGATAGCGGCGATCAAACCAACTGTCGATCTCAGGCTTGGCCCGGGTGAGCTTGAGCCCAAACGACTCGTTGGCCGCGTCCTTGTAGCGCGCCACCAGGAACGGATCCAGCAGCGGTGACAGACGCACGCGCAAAGGTTGTCCCACAAAATCTTCGCGCCAGATCTTTTCGGGGTACTCGGTTTTGCCCCAAGCTTCAAACAGCTCGGCACGGCGGTTTTCATCAGAGTATTTGTGCGCATACTTGACCACGGCCTTGACGACACGCTGCACGGTCTGGGGATGTTTGGTCGCAAACTCGTCAGTGACCAGCAAAGCCGTCTGGCGCGTGTACTTGAAGTTATCCTCGTGCGCCGACCAGATGATTTTGGCCAACCCTTTGTCGCGCAGATCAAATAAGCCCACATAGCCAAAGACAGCATCAATGTCACTCGAGGCCAATGCGGCGATGGACCCTGCATGATCCAAGTTGATCAACTTGACATCTTTTTCCTTGAGGCCATGGTCGGCCAATGCACGAACAGCCGCCAAATGCAGGTTGGTGCCCTTGAAGACCGCAACCCTTTTGCCCTTCAGATCTTCAATTTTCTGTACGCCTGAATTGGGTAAGACTCCCAAATACAACCCCGCACGCACGCCACTGCCCACAATGATCTTGGTTTTAACCCCCGCCGCACGGTGCACGATGGAAGGCAAATCTCCCTGCCACGCAAAGTCCAACTGCTTGTTAATCAGCGCTTCGTTGACGGCAGGACCTGCGCCTTTGAAGAAAATCCACTCGACCTTGGTGCCATCTTTGCGGAACTCTTCCTCAATGGCTTTGTCGGTATAAGCCAGCGCTGTGCTGGTGCCGCCATGGCGAATGGGGTTGCCCACGCCCCCGGTGGCCACGCCAATGCGGATCACGGCGGGCGCCTCTGTTTTGGCGTCTTGCGCCTGCGCCACTGCAGCCCCCAACAGGCCCCAAGCCAACGCCCAAAGGGTAATTCGTCTGTTCATCATTCACTCCTTGTTTGTGCAATGGAGTGACTTTATTCTCGCGGCCTTGTGATTAAAACGAATCAAATCAGATAAGAAATTGCTTAGATGATTTCTCCATATATTTATCTCCCAGAAAATCGGCATAGGGGGCCCCCCGCAATGGAAGACACCCCTGCCACACCACCGGGCATGCGGGTCCGCACCCGGGGGTTCGAGAGCTTGAGGTCATGAGAGATAGAGACTGGGCACACCTAGTCTCTCGAAGTAAGCAATGGACAGCACACGATTGATTTGACCGGTGCTGTTCCACCACCATCGGCGCGCATGCGCCGCTACTCTTCACCACACAACCGCCGCATCTACGCTGCCTCGCCTTGGTCACAAGAGCTTCGCGGTTCCTGGCCCGCTCGCCCTGCTCGGCATCGCCTTCTATGCAGTTCTTGTTCATCAGCTCGTGGTTTACGCTCTACGCTTCCTCCCCACGC
>CANGEG010000071.1 GCA_947452725.1 Comamonadaceae bacterium
AGGAAGACTACGACCTGATCAATGCCGGCAAACAACCGGTCACCTTGTTGCCCGGCGGCGCTTATTTTCACCATGCCGACAGTTTCGCCATGATGCGGGGCGGTCATTTGGACATTTGCGTGCTCGGGGCTTTCCAGGTCAGCGCCACGGGCGATCTGGCCAATTGGCATACCGGTGAGGTGGGCGCCATTCCGGCTGTGGGTGGTGCTATGGACTTGGCCATTGGCGCCAAACAGACCTGGGTGATGATGGACCTCTTAACCAAACAGGGGAAAAGCAAATTGGTGGCGCAATGCACCTACCCCTTGACAGGCATTGCCTGTGTGAAACGCGTGTACACCGACTTGGGCACCCTGGCCTGTACCGCTGAAGGTTTGCAGGTGATTGACTTGGTGCCCGGCCTGACCCTGCAGGCGCTGTCGGCGCTGATCGGTTTGCCCTTGACTATGGCCTGAGTCAACCCAGACCTGGGATGGATCTGGGGTGCAAGACACGGGTCAAGCCCAGCTCAAGCCGAGGCCAAAGGCGCATCCACATTGATGGCAGACCCCAGGCCCAGCGCCTGGTTCACGCGGGGCATGACTTCGTGGGCCATCAATTCCATCGAGCGGCGCCCCAACACGGGGTCGACCAAGTCCATGCCGGCATAGACGATTTCACCAAAGTGACCCACCTGCTCGCGCAAGGTCAAGATTTGCTGCACCACCTCATCGACCGTGCCGGTGATGACCAATTCGTCCAACAACCGGTCTAGGGTCACGTGGCGATCGTCCTCATCCATGTGCTTTTTGAAGATGACATGGCGCTTGGACATCATCATCTTGGTAAGCATTTGGCGGTAGTAATAACGGTAAGGACTGTCCGCGTCGTCGCGGCCATAGCGCTGGGCGGTGGCAGCATCGTCGCTTACAAAAATAGTTCGCGCCACTCGCCAGTCGGCGGGGTTGGCGGTCTGCTGCACGGAGGCCTTACCTTCTTGGTAGTTGTCCCAGTGGCTATTGAGCCAGTGGGCCATCAAGAAGTTGGCCGACATTGGATGGAAGTTACGTTTGCCCATCGCAATTACCCCTTTGGAAAATGGCGCCACCACCGTGCCTACGATTTCGGGATAAGGCTTTTGAAAAGGCTTCATCAACTGGCCACGTCCGATTTCCGGCACCGCGGTGGTTTGGGTGCTGACTTTGAAGCGGTTGTTTTCAAAATCGATGTTGTAGGGTGGCTCGCGCTCCCAGATGGCCAAGATCACATCGATTGCTTCGGCAAACAGCTGGTTGCGGTCTTGGTCCAAAATGCCTAGCGCCTCGGCGTCCGAGGCCAAGGCGCCTGGGCTGATGCCAAAAATAAAGCGGCCTTTGGCTAAGTGGTCGAACATCGCCGCCTGCGAGGCCAGTAAGGTGGGATGGGAGTGCGACAAATTGGAGGTGCCGCTGCCCAGTTTGATGGTGCGTGTTTCTGCGATCAACGTAGCCAGAAAAATCAAACTGTTGGTGACATTCTCGGCTTTGTCTGTCAAATGTTCACCCACAAAAGCATCGTAAAACCCGAGCTGATCGGCAAAGAGAATGGTCTCGCGATCTTCATGCAGAGTTTCTGTGGTGTCCCGGTGCAAAGGATGCAGGGGCATGGTGAAGTAGCCTAAACGCATGGGAGCTTTCAGAGTTTAAACGGACGATTCCGCCGCATCTTACAAAGCTAGTCCGGGCCACCCTGGCAAGTCAGCGACAGCAGAACCCGCACTCCAGCTTTGCCCCAATTGCAGGCGCCCTCGACTCTGTGCATACTGATTCGCCACTATCGTTGCGGAGGGCGTGGCACCTTCACCGTCAAATAAAGGTTTGATTCATGGCATTCAAGTGCAATGTGTGGACTCGGCGGGCGCTTGCCCTTTCGGCACTGTGGTGGGTGTGGACAGCAGGGGCGCAAACCTACCCGAGCCGTCCCATCAAAGCGGTGGTGCCTTATGCCGCCGGGGGCTTTTCAGACCAGGCCAGTCGCATCATTGCCGAGGCCATGTCTAAAAATCTTGGCCAAAACATCGTCATCGAAAACAAGGCCGGGGGTGGTGGGCGAATTGGCAGTGAGTCCATCAGCAAAGCCCCAGCAGATGGTTACCAGTTGCTGTTGACCACGAATGGCACGCACACATATATGGCGGTGGTTGAAAAATCTCTTTCGTACGACCCAGTGAGCGACTTCACGCCGATCTCACTGGTAGGCAAATACGGCTTGCTGATGGTGGTGAATCCCACCGTACCGGCCAAATCGTTGCCTGAGTTTTTGACTTATGCCCGTGACAGCAAAGTGCAGATCAATTACGCCACCTCGGGCATGGGCAGCGGTTTGCACTTTGCCGGTGAGTTGTTCAACGCCATGGGCAAAGTCAATATGACCCATGTGCCCTACAAAGGATCCGGCCCCGGTATGCAAGATGTGTTGGCTGGGGTGTGCCAAGTGATTTTTGACGGTGCGGCTAAACCGCACATTGACGCCGGCAAAGTCAGGTTGTTGGGCACCACCAGCGCCGTCAGAGACCCGCGTTACCCCGATGTGCCGACCTTGAGCGAGGCGGGTTTAACAGGTTATGACCTTACCTATTGGGTCGGCTTGTTTGGCCCCAAAGGCATGCCCCCAGACATTCAGGCACGCCTGAATGCGTCCGTCAAAACCGCATTGGCTGACCCCGATGTCAAGCGCAAGCTCAACGGCATGGGCATGACCTTGGTGGGCAGTACGCCCGAGGCCATGGTGCAAGAAATTCGCACTGAAACAGTCAAGCTGCGGCAGATCGCAGCGGCCATACCGGGGGGCGTGAACTGAAGGTGTGGCCCTTGATGCGTTGAGTCATTTTGGGGAGTCCGTGCGCGTGCCCTCAGTGCCTCAAGTTGCCTGACACACCTGCACCACCTGCTCGCCATAGGCTTCGAGTTTTTTCACACCCAATCCGCTGATGCCCGCCAGGTCGGTCAGCGTCTGCGGCGCGCGCTCGGCAATCGCCGCCAGCGTCGCGTCGTGAAAAATCACGTAAGCGGGGAGATTGTGCTCTTTGGCCACTTCGGCTCGCCAAGCTTTGAGGTTGATGAAGCGCACCAAGGCGTCCTGGCCCAGGTTGGCTGCGGCTGGGCCGGGTGCCGTGCGGCTCTTGCTGCGCTTATCTGGGCGCTGGCTGGTGGACTCGCGCAATTGCACCAATACCTCGCCGCGTAGCACGGCGCGTGAGCCTTCGGTCAGGTGCAGGGTGCTGAAGCCCTCGCTGGTGTGCACATGCAGCGCGCCAATGGCGATCAGCTGGCGCATCACGGCGCGAAGTTGCTGCTCGCTGTAGTTGCTGCCCACACCAAAGGTGCTGAGGGTTTCGTGGCCGCGTTGCTCCACTTTGTCGGTCCGTTTGCCGCGCACGATATCCATGGTGTGGCCCGCGCCAAAGTGGGTGCCGTTACTTTGCTGGGTGCGGTACACGGTGGACAATATTTTGCGCGCTGCATCTGTGCCGTCCCACACTTCGGGTGGATTTAGGCAGTTGTCGCAGTTGCCGCAAAACGGCATGTACACGCCCTGGCTAGGCTCTTGTGGCCCGGTGTAGGCCTCGTCAAAGTAGCCCAGCAAGCGCGCGCGGCGGCAATCGGTGGCCTCGGCCAGAGCCAGCAGGGCGTCGAGTTTGCCGCGCATGACTTGCTTGAATTCTTCACCCGCCGGGCTCTCGTCAATCATGCGCCGCTGATTCACCACGTCTTGAAGGCCATAGGCCATCCAAGCATCTGCAGCCAGGCCGTCACGCCCGGCACGGCCCGTTTCTTGATAGTAGCCTTCGATGTTTTTCGGCATGTCCAGGTGCGCCACAAAGCGCACGTCGGGCTTGTCGATACCCATGCCAAATGCGATGGTCGCCACCATCACCACGCCTTCGTCGCGCAAAAAGCGATCTTGGTGGGTTTGCCGCAGCTTGGCGTCGAGTCCGGCGTGATAAGGCAGCGCGTCGATTCCCGATTCGAGCAGCATCTGGGCAATTTCTTCAACCCGGCGGCGCGACTGGCAGTACACCACACCCGCATCGCCCTCGTGCTCGCGCTCGATGAAGCGCATCAACTGGGTCGAGGCATCTTTTTTCTCGACAATCGTGTAACGGATGTTGGGTCGGTCAAAGCTGCTCACGAATTGCTGCGCGTCTTCAAGCCTTAAGCGCTCCACAATGTCGGCGCGCGTCAACGCATCGGCCGTTGCTGTCAGGGCCATGCGCGGGACACCCGCATAGCGCTCGTGCAGCACGGTCAGGGCGCGGTATTCGGGTCGAAAGTCATGGCCCCATTGGCTGACGCAATGCGCCTCGTCAATTGCAAACAGGCTGAGCAGGCCGCGTGCATGTAGCGCATCGAGTTGCGCCAAAAAGCGAGGTGTGGTTAACCGCTCTGGCGCGGCATAGAGCAGGGTGATGTCTCCACGGCGCACTCGCTGCTCAATGTCTTGCGCCTCCTCCAAGGTCTGGGTCGAATTGAGGAACTCGGCGCTGACCCCGGCCTCATGCAGGGCGCCTACTTGGTCGTGCATCAGCGCAATCAAGGGCGAGACCACGATGGTGATGCCGTGCCCAGCTTGCTGGCGCACGATAGCGGGAATTTGGTAGCACAGGCTTTTGCCGCCCCCTGTGGGCATCAATACCAGCGCATCGCCCCCCGCACCGACATGCTCAATGATGCTTTGCTGGGGGCCACGGAAAGACTCGTAGCCAAAAACTTCGCGCAGTACAGATAAATTAGACACAGCGGCGATTGTCGCCCATCCCTTGCGCGGCTTTTTCTATTGGCCAGGCACTGAGCTTGTTTAAGGTCAGGGCTGAATTCATACAATAGGGGCATGAATCGTTCTGCCTCCCTCACCTACACCCGCGGCCAAGCGCTGCCCGAAATCCTGAAAAATCGTATCGCCATCCTTGACGGCGCCATGGGCACCATGATCCAGCGCTTCAAGCTGACTGAGACCGATTACCGGGGTGAGCGATTCAAAGACTTTCCCAAAGACATCAAAGGCAACAACGAGCTCCTGAGCCTGACTCGCCCAGATGTGATTCGCGATATCCACGAAGGCTATTTGGCGGCGGGCGCTGACTTGATCGAGACCAACACCTTTGGTGCCACCACGGTGGCCCAGGCCGACTACGACATGCAGCATTTGGCGCGCGAGATGAACCTGCAGTCCGCCAAGTTGGCCCGCGCCGCTTGCGACAAGTTCTCCACCCCCGACAAGCCGCGCTTTGTGGTCGGTGCTTTGGGCCCCACGCCCAAGACCGCCAGCATCAGCCCCGACGTGAACGACGCCGGTGCCCGCAACGTGACCTTTGAAGAGTTGCGCGCAGCGTATTACGAACAGGTCGAAGCCCTGGTCGAAGGCGGCGCCGATGTGCTGCTGGTGGAAACCATTTTCGACACGCTCAACGCCAAAGCCGCGCTGTTTGCGATCGATGAGTTTTTTGAAGCCAGTGGTCAGCGCCTGCCGCTCATCATCAGCGGCACCGTGACCGACGCTTCAGGCCGCATTCTGAGCGGCCAGACTGTCACCGCGTTTTGGCACAGCGTGCGCCATGCCCAGCCCCTGGCCATTGGCCTGAACTGTGCTTTGGGTGCGACGCTGATGCGCCCCTACATTCAAGAGCTGCACAAAGTGGCGGGTGATACCTTCATCAGCTGCTACCCCAACGCCGGTCTGCCCAACCCTATGAGCGACACCGGCTTTGACGAAACGCCCGATGTGACCAGCCGCTTGCTTCACGAGTTTGCGGCCGAAGGGCTGGTCAACATTGTAGGCGGCTGCTGCGGCACGACGCCGGACCACATTGGTGCCATCACCCGCGCCGTGGCCCCTTTGGCGCCGCGCAACGTGCACAGCGGCTTTTTCTACAAAGAAGCGGTCTGAGACCCCGACAGAGCCTGCCCTGCAGGTGACGGGGTGAGACTTCATGCTGTAGACACTGGGTCTACATTTGGAGGCCCCATGCAAGACATCCTCGACATTCAAGAATAGGGCGGCGTGATGTGCTCACGCTGAACCGGCCCGAGCGGCTCAATGCCCCAAACCCGGCCTTGGCCACGGCCTTGCGCGAGTGCTTTCAAGGGCAATACCGGCGCAAACACATTCGGGTGGTGATCCTGCAAGGCGCAGGCCTAAGCTTTTGCGCCGGGCTGGACCTGAAAGAGCAGGCCCCTGGTAAAGACTTGGGCGTAGCCGAGATGATGGACGTGCAGTACAGCACCGCGACACCATGATCGCGATGCGCTGCAGCCCGTCATCAGCGTGATGCAAGGGGCGGCCAGTGGGGGCGGCTTTGCGCTGGCGCTGGCCAGTCACATCCGTCTGGCCACGCTCAATGCCCGCATGAACGCTTCGTTCTTGCGCATTGGCTTGACCGGTCGCGACATGGGCGTGAGTAACTTTTTACCGCGCATGGAGGGCCGCTCGGTGGCGTCGAAATACCTGTTGACGGGCCGCTTCATGGACGCGCAGCGCGTCTACGGGCTGGGCCTGGTGAGTACAGTGGCGCCTTTGGATAAATTGCGCACAGAAGCCCAGGCCTTGGCTGTCGATATGCTGCGCACCAACCCTTTGGGCTTGCGACTGACCAAGGAGGCGCTGGGCCACAGCCTGGACATGGTCAGCCTGGAGGCCGTGATGGCCATGAAAGACCGGCAGCAAATTCTGTGCACGCAAAGCGACGACTTCAGCGAAGGCAAGCAGGCCTTTTTAGAAAAACGCGAGCGGCGCTACACCGGGCGTTAGGCCCTGAGCGGAAGGTCTTTAAGCGCGTTCGAGCAACAGGGCGCGCAACGCGGTCAGCTCTTGCGGACTCAGACCAATGGCGCCGTGCAGGTAGTCCTGCATGCTGCCGTGCTGCGCATCCACCGCCTCATAAGCGGCGTTCAAAAACGCGGGCTGCACCTGCCACAGCACCTGCATCACATGGGGTGGGCCTTTGCCTTCCAAGTTGGGGTCGCGGCGGTACAGCTGGTTGGTGAGCAGGTAGTCGTGCTCGATGGTGGCGCGGTCCACGCCTAACGCCGACAGCAGCAGCGCAGCGGCAAAGCCGGTGCGGTCTTTGCCGGCGGTGCAGTGAAACACCTGCGGTGTGGGCACTTGGAGCAAGTGCTTTAAAAAGCGGCCAAAGGTGCCGGCGTTGTGGTTCACAAAGTCGCGGTAGGTGCCGCGCATCAACTCCACCGTGTCTTCTGCGCTGGGTTCTATGCCGCGCGCCACCAACGCTTGCATTTTGGCAATCACGCTTGGCTCAATCGTCAGCGCCACCCGCTGCACACCGTGAATGTTGTAGGGCGTGGTCTGGCACTCGGCCGCACCACGAAAGTCCAAGCTGTGCGTCACGCCCAGCTGGCCAAGGCGCGCCAGGTCTTGCGCCGTCAAGCCCGCCAGGTGGTCCGAGCGAAACACATGACCGCGCCGAACGCGTCCGCCATCGGCCGTGAGGTAGCCGCCGACATCGCGGAAATTGGAGGCGCCTTGCAGCGTGAGAGATGAAACCGGGTGCATGGCATTCAATCGTTGAGACATTGCGCAAATTGTCGTCGCTCTGGTGTGCGGGTCGGGTTGCTGCGTGCGACATCTCCTGGGCGCCGAGCCTGTGGATGCGTGTTGTGGCATACAGCTTGCATGGTGTGTTCATGCACCTGGATTTACAACATCTCAAACCTGTCGGATCAGGCGTCACCGACGCCTGGAGAGACCCTTTGGGCCTGATGTTGGCTTCTACTGGCGAGGGCTTTTTTGGCGTGGACTTGGAGGGCTTGTGCGTATTCATCAACCCGGCAGGCGCCCGCATGATTGGTTTCGAACCGCATCAGGTGCTGGGACAGAACATGCACATCCTGACCCACCATTCGCATGGCGATGGGGCGCACTACCCCATGGACGACTGCCCAATTTACAACGCCTTTCGTCAAGGCCAGCCTTGCCGCATAGACCGCGAAGTGTTTTGGCGGCAGGACGGCAGCAGTTTCCCGGTGGAGTATTCAAGCTACCCTGTGTTTGACCAAGGCCAGGTGCGCGGGGCCGTGGTTACGTTTGTGGATATCACGGCGCGCAAGCGGGCGGAAGATGCGCTGCACCAAGCCAAAAACGATTTGGAAGCTCGCGTGGCCGAGCGCACCCACGCGCTGGAGACGGCTTTGCAGCAACTGCGCGAGCTGGCCGCCTGGTCGGAAACCGTGCGCGAAGAAGAGCGCACACGCATTGCCCGCGAGGTGCACGACGAGCTGGGCAGCTTGCTGGTGGCCCTGAAGATGGACGTGGGCTGGCTGGACAAGCGCTTGTCAGAGCAAGAACAACGGGCGGCCATCGAGGCGCAACGCATGCGCGAGAAGATGCGCGGCAAATGCCAGAACATGGGGCGTTTGATCGAGAACGCGGTGGTCAATGTGGGGCGCATCATCACCGACCTGCGTCCTAGTATCTTGGACCATCAAGGCTTGTGGGGCGCACTGGAGTGGCAGGCGCAGGAGTTTGTGCAGTCGGCTGAGCAAGTTTTGAAATGGCGGATGGACGTGAACGAGCAAATGGAACTGCCTGAGCCCTTGGCCATGGCGGTGTTTCGGATCTTTCAGGAAATGCTCAGCAATATCGGGCGCCATGCGAAGGCGCGCACCGTGGATGTGGACATCGTTGAACGTCAGGGCTGTTTGTATTTGTCGGTAGAAGACGACGGCTGTGGTGCCGACTCTGAGGCCTTTGAATCACCGCAGGCCTACGGCATCATGGGCATGCGCGAGCGAGCGCGCCACTTTGGCGGCGTGGTCGAGATCGACAGCCAACGCGCGCGTGGCACCTGCATGCGCTTGACCATGCCTTTGAAAGAGGTCACCAGATGAGCGTCGCTGCCGCAACGTCGGTGCGCGTGCTCTTGGGAGACGATCACAAAATCGTGCGCGAGGGTCTGAAAATGGTTTTGGCGGAAGACCCCCGCTTGCAAGTGGTGGCCGAAGCAGACACTGGCCCTGCCGTTTTGGATGCGGTGCATCAACTGCAAGGTCCGCTGGGCATCGATGTGGTTTTGCTGGACATCGCCATGCCCAGCATGGACGGCTTGGATGTTTTGCAAAGTCTGCGGCGTGACTGGCCACTCTTGCCGGTGCTGATGCTCAGCACCTACCCCGAAAAACAATATGCGGTGCGCTGCATCCAGCTGGGCGCCTCGGGTTATCTGAACAAAAGCACCGACCCCGATGAATTGATCGCGGTCTTGCACCACGTGGCCGCAGGCGGCATGCATGTCTCCTCCAGCACGGCCGAGGCCCTGGCCAAGCTGGTGAGTCATGGGCGCACCAAAAAAGGGATAGACGTCTTGTCGCACCGCGAGCACCAGGTCTATCTTTTGTTAACGCAAGGCCACACGGTGAGCGAGATTGGTGCGCAACTGAGTTTGGCCCCCAATACGGTGAGCACTTACCGTGCACGTATTTTGGAAAAGACCAGGACCAAGAACGATGTCGAGTTGGCTTTGTATGCACAAAGCCTGGGCGCCAATGGCCTCAGTCCTTTGAACTGAGGCGTTGCCAGGCCGAGCGAGCGCCGTTTGTAGTGCTGCCCCTACGCCGCATCGGTGAGATCGCCGCGAAATGCTGGTGTGCTGAGTCGCACCGCGCGCAAGTGCCTTTCTGGCCCACAGCTTGCATAGATATGGACATCTTCAACAAGCGAGGTTGCCATGTCTGAATTCTTTGACCCGTACAACGCCGACCGCCCCCTGATGCTCAAGTGCAGCTGCGGGCGCGACCACAGCCCCGCCGATCACCACGCCGAAGTGGTGGCCGATGCCGCAGCTGCTCAGTTGCGTGCCCGTTCCGAGACCGCAGAGTTCGAGGCCTACAGCCAAGAATTCATCGAGGCGACCTTGGTCAAATCCTTGTTCCCGCACGACGAAGAGCGCCGCATGTTCTTGCGCGCGGTGGGCAAAAAGACCGCCATGGCGGCCATTGCCAGCGTGTTGCCCATGGCCAGCTTGCAAGCGATGGCGCAGGAGAAAGGGCCGCTGGAAAAAACCAATCTCAAGATCGGCTTCATCCCGATCACCTGCGCCACGCCACTCATCATGGCGCACCCTTTGGGCTTTTACAGCAAGCAAGGCTTGAATGTGGAAGTCACCAAGACCGCTGGGTGGGCCTTGGTTCGCGACAAGATGATCAACAAGGAATACGACGCCTCGCATTTCCTCTCACCCATGCCCCTTGCCATCAGCATGGGCCTGGGTGCCAACGCTACGCCCATGAATGTGGCCACCATCCAGAACATCAACGGCCAGGCCATCACCTTGAGCCTGCGTCACAAAGACAACCGCGACCCGAAGAACTGGAAAGGCTTCAAGTTTGGCGTGCCGTTTGATTACTCCATGCACAACTTTTTGTTGCGCTACTACCTGGCCGAAAACGGCATCAACCCCGACACGGACGTGCAAATCCGCGTGATCCCACCGGCCGAGATGGTAGCCAATTTGCGCGCCGGCAACATCGATGGCTTCTTGGGACCTGATCCCTTTAACCAGCGCGCGGTGTTTGACGAAGTTGGCTTTATCCACATGCTGACCAAAGACCTGTGGAACGGCCACCCTTGCTGCGCTTTTGGCACCAGTACCGAGTTCATTCAAAAGAACCCCAACACTTTTGCGGCCTTGTACCGTGCCGTGCTGACTGCGGCGGCAATGGCGCGCCAGCCCGGCAACCGCGAACTGATCGCCAAAGTGATTGCGCCCGCGCAGTACCTGAACCAGCCCGAAGCGGTGCTGAACCAGGTGCTGACCGGCAAGTTTGCCGACGGTTTGGGCAAAGTCATGAACGTGCCGGACCGTGCCGACTTTGACCCCATGCCGTGGCAGAGCATGGCCGTGTGGATGCTGACGCAAATGAAGCGCTGGGGCTACATCAAAGGCAGCGTGGACTACAAACAGATCGCGGAAAAAGTGTTCTTGATCACCGATGCGCGCAAGCACATGAAAGACCTGGGCCAACCGTTTGCAGCGGGCCCCACCTATGCCAAGCACACCATCATGGGCAAAGCCTTTGATGCCGCCAAGCCTGAGGACTACCTCAAGAGCTTTGCCATCAGCAAGATGGGTTGAGCCGTATGAAAACAACTTCGCTCAATGCCCGAGCGGCCTTGGTCTCGCTGTTCATGTTCCTGGTTTTTCTGGGCGTGTGGCAGTTGGCGGCCACGGCGCCGTCGGTCGGCGGCGCTGCCAAAGCGGGCATGACCGCCGATGAGATCGAGTACCAAAAGATGATGGGCAAGGACCCCGGCGCCGTTAAAAGCACGGGGTTTCCACCGCCGTTGGAAGTGGGCAAAGCCATTGTGGGTCACTTGGCGGATCCCTTCTACGACAAAGGCCCGAACGACAAAGGCATTGGCATTCAATTGGCGCATTCTTTGGGGCGCGTCGGCTTGGGCTTTTTTCTGGCCGTGATCGTGGCCTTGCCTTTGGGCTTCATGATCGGCATGTCGCCGCTCATGCGCAAAGCCTTTGACCCGTTCATTCAGGTGCTCAAGCCCATCAGCCCATTGGCCTGGATGCCGCTGGCCCTTTACACCTTGAAAGACTCGGATGTGAGTGGCATCTTTGTGATCTTCATCTGCTCGGTCTGGCCGATGTTGATCAACACCGCGTTCGGTGTGTCTGCGGTCAAACGCGAGTGGCTGAACGTGGCCAGCACGCTGGAGGTGACGCCGCTGCGCAAAGCTTTCCTGGTGATCTTGCCCGCTGCGGCGCCCACCATCCTGACCGGTATGCGCATCAGCATGGGCATTGCCTGGCTGGTGATCGTGGCCGCCGAGATGCTGGTGGGCGGCACAGGCGTGGGCTACTTTGTGTGGAACGAGTGGAACAACCTGTCGCTGGTGAACGTGATTTTTGCTGTGCTGGTGATCGGCGTGGTCGGCATGTTGCTGGACCTGGCGTTTGCCCAGGTGCAAAAGGCGGTGACTTATGTTGAATAAAGGCTCAGCCATGACAGGTTTCCTCAAGATCGAAAAACTGGGCAAGGCTTACCAAAGCGACAAGCCCGTTTTCTCGGACGTGTCCTTCACCATCGACAAGGGTGAATTTGTTTGCATCATTGGCCATTCGGGTTGCGGCAAGACCACCATCCTGAACGTGCTGGCGGGCTTGGACACTGCCAGCGTTGGACATGCCTTCATGGATGGGCGCGAGATCGCAGGCCCGAGCCTGGAGCGAGGTGTGGTGTTCCAAAGCCATGCGCTTATGCCCTGGCTCACGGTGCGGCAAAACATCGCTTTTGCCGTGAAGTCCAAGTGGCCGGAGTGGAAGACGCCGCAGGTCAACGTGCACGTGGAAAAGCACATCGCCATGGTGGGCCTTCTGCAAGCTATTGACAAAAAACCCAGCCAGCTGTCAGGCGGCATGAAGCAGCGTGTGGGCATTGCCCGCGCTTTTGCCATCCAGCCCAAGATGCTGTTGCTGGACGAGCCCTTTGGCGCGCTGGATGCGCTGACGCGCGGCACGATTCAAGACGAGTTGATGACCATCGTGCGCCAGACGCAGCAAACCGTGTTCATGATCACGCACGACGTGGACGAAGCGATTTTGTTGTCGGACCGCATCTTGCTCATGAGCAACGGCAACGAAACCGATGGCCACTATGCGCCCGGCGGCTTGGCCGAGGTGGTGGTGAACCCGCTGCCGCGCGAACGCACCCGCGCGCAACTGCACCACCTGCCCGGCTACTACGACATGCGCAACCACATCGTCGACTTTTTGGTGTCACGCGCCAAAGCGCATTGATTCAACCTGCTTTTTTATCAACCCCTTCAAGAGGCCTTTCATGAACCGTTTAGACGTAACCGAAAAAATCATCTCCACCAAAGTGTCCAAGGGCATCAAGTGGAGCGACGTGGCCGACAAAGTCGGCCTGTCCAAAGAATGGGTGACCGCCGGGTGCCTCGGCCAGATGACGTTTGACCTCAAGCAGGCCAAGATCATCGGCAAAATCTTTGGCCTCACCGCCGAAGAGATCAAGTGGCTGCAAGTGGTGCCCTACAAAGGCTCCTTGCCCACACCCGTGCCGACCGATCCGTTGATCTACCGCTGGTACGAAATCGTCAGCGTGTACGGCACCACCATCAAAGAGCTGATTCACGAAGAGTTTGGCGACGGCATCATGAGTGCCATCGACTTCAGCATGGACATCGTGCGCCAGCCCGACCCCAAAGGCGACCGCGTGAACGTGGTG
>CANGEG010000072.1 GCA_947452725.1 Comamonadaceae bacterium
ATTTCATGCTGCCCACGCTTTCATGCGAAACACTTCCACGCCCACGGCTTCGCAGTCGGGGTATACATCGGGCTTGTTGCTGGACAAGCGCACGGCCTGCACCCGGGGATGGGCCAGCATTTGAGCGGCCAGGTCGTCGCACAGTGTTTCTTGCAGCTCCACATGGCCTTGGCCGATGCGCGCGGCAATCAGCTCACGCACAAAGTCGTAGTCCACCACTTCGGCCAAATCGTCCGCCTGCGGCGTTGACACTTCATAGGGCACAAACAGCTCGACGTTGAACACGACCTGCTGGGCTTGTGTTTTCTCAAAGTCGTGCGCGCCAATGCGCACCGCCGCGGCATGGTTGCGCAAAAAAATGCGCCGGCACTCCAAAGTGAGGCGCGTAATCGGGTCAAGCATGGGGTTCTTTCGCAGCACCGTCCACCACAAACATCACGTCGCGCGACAAGGGCACCAGGTGCTGGCCGTTGTCTACGGCCAGGGTCACGCCGTTCAGGGCCGGGTTGTTGGCCAGAAACAAGCAGGTGGCGGCCACTTGGGCTGGGTCAATGGCGCGTTGGAGTAAATTCATTTGGCTGGCTTGGTCAAAATTGGCCTGGGTTTGCGGGCCACTTATAAACATCAGGCCCGGGGCTACGCCGCACACCCGAATCTGCGGCGCCAAGGCTTGTGCTTGCAAGGCCACGCTGCGCTCGAGCGCCAGCTTGGAGACGGTATAGGAAAAATAGTCAGGATTCAGGTTCAGCACCTTTTGGTCCAGCACATGGATGATGCTTCGCGCGCCAGACAGCACAGAGTTGCCAGAGTCTGCACACGCTTCGCTCGCCACCAGGCTTTGCGCCATCAGGCGAGACAGCGCCAGTGGGGCGATCAAATTCACTTCCAATTGCGCGCGCATGGCGTTCTCGTCAAAGTCGCGTGCGCCATCGGGCTCAAAGCTTGACGCGTTGTTCACCAGGCAGTCCAGGGGGCCGCCTTGCGCTTCGATCTGCGCCATCATGCGTTGGCGATCGGCGCCCGAGGCTAAGTCGGCTTGCACCACCTGGGCGTGGCCGCCTTGGGAGGTGATGTGCTGGCACAGCGCCTGGGCCGCGGCCGCGGAGTTTTGCGCATGGCACCACACCTGCCATCCGTCTTGGGCAAATTGCTGGCAAATCAGCGCGCCCAGCCGGTGCGCACCGCCAGTGACCAGAACGCGCCGAGACAGGGGTCCAGACGCGCGCTTAGGCATGCGCCGCCCCGAAGCTGGCAGTTGGGGTGCCATCAAGCGCTGCCTCGTGCATTGCGCACCACCGAGCGTGCGCACCGTTCGGCCTGATAATCACTTCGAAATTGAACACCCTATGAAGTCCCACATGACGGCCGAAGACATTTCGGCGCAACTGACCCAGATTATCGGTGACGCCATCCAAACCGCGGGCGGCTGGATCGGTTTTGACCATTTTGAAGCCTTGGCTTTGTACCAACCGGGGCTGGGCTACTACGCCAATGCCTTGCCCAAGTTTGGTGCAGGCCCGGCCTCGGGCAGCGATTTTGTCACGGCCCCCGAGCTCTCGCCCCTGTTTGGCCGCGCCTTGTCGGTGCAGGTGCAGCAAGCCCTGCAAGCCAGCGGTACGCGTGAGGTTTATGAGTTTGGAGCGGGTACCGGCGCCCTAGCGCAGCAGTTGCTGAGCCAGATCGGGGGCGACGTCGATGCTTACAACATCGTTGACCTGTCAGGCAATTTACGAGCAAGGCAACAGCGAACCCTGGCCCCGTTTGGCGAGCAAGTGCGATGGCTTGATGCCTTGCCTGACGCCATGCAAGGCGTGGTGGTGGGCAACGAGGTGCTGGATGCGATGCCGGTCAAACTGTTGGCGCGCATCAAGGGCGTCTGGCATGAGCGGGGCGTGGCCCTGCATGAGGGGCAACTGACTTGGGCTGACCAGCCCAGCGACTTGCGCCCGCCCTGTGAGGTTGAGGGCGAGCATGACTACCTGACTGAAATTCAGCCTCAGGCTGAGGCCTTTATCGCCAGCCTTGCCGAGCGCATGCTGGCCAGTCGACGCGGAGGCGCGGCATTTTTTCTGGACTACGGCTTTCCTCAAGCCGAGTACTTTCACCCCCAGCGCCACATGGGCACGGTGATGTGTCACCAGGCGCACCAGTCCGACATGAACCCTTTGGTTGCCGTGGGCTTGAAAGACATCACCGCGCATGTGAATTTCACAGGCATCGCCCTGGCCGGTCAAAACTGCGGATTGAACGTGCTGGGCTACACCAGTCAAGCCCGCTTTTTACTCAACCTGGGATTGGCACAAACCATGGCTGCAGAAAGCTTGGCCGAGCGCAGTCAGGCCCAGCGCTTGGTTGCCGAGCATGAGATGGGCGAGCTCTTTAAGGTGGTGGGTTTTTCGACTCAAGACGATTGGCAGGCCTTGGGTTTTGCGGCGGGCGACCGCAGCCACCGATTGTGAGCCCGGTTGTGAATCACGCTTCATGATCCGTTGGCTTGTCGTCACGTTGCTGGCGCTGGTGTTCATCAGCGGGCTGCGCCCGTGGCTGAAAAAGCTGGGCTTGGGGGAGCTGCCCGGTGACTTTCGTTTCACACTGTGGGGGCGAGAGTTTTTCCTACCCATCGCCACGACCGTATTGATCAGCGTGGTGGCCAGTGTGGTCGCTAAATGGCTTTGACCAAATGGCTTTGATGAATTTGTGTTACATTAAACGTATCGCTTAAGGCGACAGATCAGCGCGATCGAACGAAACTCGTTCATATTGCGCACCCTCTTGACACAGAGGTGTTCCCGTCCCCATTGACCCTTGCGTAGCCTCAAATAGATACTTTTTGAGATTTTCACCGTCTGCTTGACAGACGGTTTTACGGCCCTGGGCAGGCCGACCCCTTTATCTTCATGTGGCTTTTTACCGCCACGGCGCTGATATTTCTCATACTTAGACATGATTCATACAATTACATTTGAAAACTCCCCCGTCACCGTGGGAAAATACCGCATTGCCGCTTGTCCGCGTGCTTTGCCCACCGGCCGCTTTGCGGCGCAGGTTTCCGTGGCCAGTGGACGAGGCAGTGCCTGTACCGACCGCGTGATGTGTTTCACCAGCGATTTCGCGACACGCGATGCGGCAGCAAGTTTTGCATTGGCACAGGGTTTGGATTGGGTGCGCGCAACGACGCAGCCCCACTGAGCCCTCAACGATTAACGAAAGAGAACTGAATGGCAAAAGAAGATCTGATCGAACAAATGGGTGTGGTCAACGAAGTGTTGCCCGACACGCGTTTTCGCGTGACGCTGGACAACGGCCACCAATTGATCGCTTACTCCGCAGGCAAGATGCGTAAGAACCACATCCGCATCTTGGCGGGTGACCGTGTGACTTTGGAGCTGTCTCCTTACGACCTGACCAAAGGCCGCATCAGCTTTCGTCACCTGGCTGGCCGCGCACCGGGCCCAGCGGCGCCGCGCCGCCCGCCTTCGCGCTAAGCTCGCAGCTGTGGCCTTGAGAAGTCCTCAGCGGGCGTGCTGTCACAAGCACGCCTCTTTTTTCGTCTCCCTTTTTTTTACTTCTCGCCCATCGACATGCTGATGGTCTTGGTCAAAGGCTTGGTCAGGTAGCTCAGCACTGTGCGGTCCATGGCTTTGATCTCCACGTTGGCCGTCAAGCCGGGGCGCACCTGAATTTGACTGGCCTTGTCGCCTTTGAACTCCGTGCCGGTGATCATGACGCGCACGCGGTAGTACGTCATGGGGCCTTGTTTGGTTTCTTCGGTCAAGACGTCCGGGCTGATGTAGTTCACCTGGCCCCGCATGCCGCCGTAGATTGAGTAATCGTAGGCATCGAGCTTGACGCTGGCCGTCTGGCCGATTTTTACAAAGCCAATGTCTGCGGGCTGGATCTTGGTCTCCACGATCAAGTGGTTGCCCCCTGGCAGCAGCTCCATCACCGTGTCGCCCTGACGCACCACGCCGCCCAGGGTGTTGACTTTGATGTTGTTCACCACACCGTCCACCGGGGCCACCAACTCGGTGTGTTCCAGTAAGCTGGTGCGGTCATTCAATTGCTCAATTTGCGTGCTCAAATCCTCTTGGGTTTTGGTCATCTCGGCCTGCGCATCTTGAAAGTACTTGTTGCGTTTGCCGGTCAGTTGCGCCGAAATGTCGGCGCTTGAGCGCTCCAAGCGCAACAGTTCAGCCCGGCTGACGTCACCCGTGGCTTCGAGCTGGCGGTTGATTCTGAGCTCATCATCGGCCAGCGCCAAGATTTTGACCAACGCATTGACTTCGTCTTTGAAAGCGCGCTGGCGCTTGGTGTACAGATCGGTTTGGTTGTGGATGTAATCCTTATAGGACAGCAAAGACGCGTCAAACTTCAAAGGCTTTTCAAAAATTTCAGCTTGCAGCCGTGCCAAGGTGATGCGCAGGGCCGCCACTTTGGCGCTGGTATCGGACACCGCCGCCTGCGCGCGTTCTTTTTGCAACGTCGCCAGCAACTGGCCCGCTTTCACAAAGTCGCCTTCCTTCACATGCATTGCAGTCAAGACGCCGCCGTCAGGCGATTGAATAATTTGCGTGCGTTCAGTGGCAATGATTTGGCCTTGGGCGCGCGTGACTTGGTCAATCTTGCCCACCGACGCCCAGAACACGGCTGCCATCAGCGAGACCATGAACACGAGCAAGGTGGCGCGTGAGCGGTGGGGTGGTTTCAAGTCGCCGATATGCGCAGGCCGGGCGGGCGGCTTGGCCGTCACGTCACTGATCGTCATGTCGCTGCGCGTTTGTGACATCTCGCTGTTGCCGATGGGCCTTGGCGTTTGGGGGAGTGGGTTGTTTGGCAATGACATGATCAGCTCGCAGGTTGCGCGTTGGGGCGCTGTTGAAGTTGTTGCAGCACGGCGTCGCGCGGGCCATCTAAAACGATGGAGCTTCCTGCGACCACGATGATTCGGTTGACCAGGGCCAAGGTGCCGGGCTTGTGCGTCACGATCACCAAGGTTTTACCGGCGTTGGCTTCCTCGGCCAAGACAGCCATGCACTGGCGCTCTTGCATATCGTCCATGGTGGCGGTGGGTTCGTCCAAAAGGTAAATGTCAGGCTGACACAAAATCAAGCGGGTGAAGGCCACGAGTTGCTTTTGTCCGTTGCTCAAGCCTTTGCCGCCTTCCATGATGGGGCGCTCCAAGCCCTTGGGGTGGCTGGCGACGATGCGGTCCATGCCGGTGCGCGTCATGGCGGCAAACAGCACTTCGTCGCCCGGGTCGGGCAGGCCAATGAGCAAGTTCTCGCGCAAGGAGCCTTGGAACAGTCGGTGGTCTTGTTGCAAGTAACCGATTTTTTGACTCAGGAGTTGACGGCTGACATGGCCCAGCTCCAAGCCGTCGATGCGGATGCTGCCCTTTTGGGGGTGGTACATGCCGCTGAGCATGCGCAGCAAGGTAGACTTGCCCGCGCCAATGGGGCCTACGATGGCAATGCGCTCGCCCGGTTTGATCTCCAGTTTGGGCACCACAATCACCGGCGGATTTTGGCCATAGGCAAACTGCACATCGCTCATCTGGTAATGGCCCTTGATGTGCGTGGGCACCAAGGGGTGTGCAATGCCGTGGTTGTCCGATTGCAGCGTGTACAGGCGCTCCAACCCTTCCAGCGCGGCGCTGGCGTGCGAGTGCTGAACCAGCAAACCGGGCAACGCCATCACCGGCGCCAAAATGCGGCCGCTCAAAATGGAGCAAGCAATCAAGGAGCCCATGGTCATGTGGCCTTGCATCACCAGCAGTGAGCCGGCTACCACCAAGCCCGCGTAGCTCAGTTGCTGCAGCACCGCTGAGAGATAGCCCACACTCTCGGTGGCACTTCGCATGCGCAGATCGCCCTGGATGGTCATCTTGTTGTAGTTGATCCAGCGCGACAAAAACTTCCAACCGCCCGAGCCAGCCTTGATGGTTTCAATGCCCTCGACCGCCTCGACCAACAAGCCGGTGCGCATGTTGGACAGGGCTGCACTTTCTTTGGCCAGTTCTTTGACCTTGGAGCGAATGCGCAGGCCCACAAAAAGCGCAATCCCGCCAAACACCAGGGGCACCAGTGCCACCAAAGGGCTGGCAATCAAGGCGATGATCACCAGGAACAACAAGCTCATGGGCAAGTCGATCAAGGTGAACAAAGTGTTGGCGGTGTAAAAGCTGCGCACCTGTTCATAGCCGCGCAACTGGCCCGCCAAACTGCCCACCGAGCTGGGCACTTGGTCTACGCGCAAGTTCAGTAGTTGTTGAAACACTTCGCGCGACAAGCGGTGATCAAACCCCACCACCACGTAGTCCATTAAATGTGAGCGCGCCAACTTCATGGCGTATTCAATCAAGATGCTGAGCAGCACCCCCAAGCTGAGCACCACCAAGGTGTACTCGCTGCGCGAGGGAATCACGCGGTCATACACCTGCATGGAAAACAGCGACGTGGCCAGCGCAATGATGCCAATGAAAGCCGACGCCAAACCCGCTTCAATCATCGGCAATCGGTACTGACGCAAAGTTTGCTGCAACTGCTGCGCAAAGGTTTTCATCGCGGGCTTTTCACCCAGGGCCTGCGACAGTTTGTGCGCGTCTTCGTGAGGGTTGAACTTGACCAAGGCCACCTTGCCCTGCAACGCATCTTGACCCACGGTGTGTTGCCCCTGTGCATTGGCCAAGACCCATTGGTGAGACGGATCGCTGTCGATCACCAAAACCCAACCCAGCTCGGGTGTATGGGCGATCAAGGGCAGGTGGGCGCGGTCTGGCCCGTCCAGCAGCAAAGGTTCGTCCAGGCCCATGTGGGCCGCAATTTTTTGCAACTGCACCAAAGGTGCCGCGCCATCCAAGCCCGCCAAACTGGCGCGCAGTGACAAGACATCCACGGTGGTGCCTTGCATTTGCGCCAGGCGCTGCATGGCCCATTCGAATTGTTTTTGATTGATCATGGCTGTGCCGTGGCTAAAGTGTTGAGGTCCATATTGATCTCCAGTCGCAAGCGGGAGCCGATTAAGCTGGCTTGCGCATCGACCAACGCATATTCGTTTTGCGCCAACTCACGCACCTGGTTAAGCAGATCCAACCAGGTTTTGCGGTTTGCCTGAAACTGGCGCTCAAATGAGGCCAGCACCATGTCGGAGCCGGAAACTGACCTTTCAAGCGCAGAAATTTGTGCGTAGGCGTTTAGGAACTCTTCACGGTCGTTTTGCAACGTTTCTTGAATGTCTTTCATCGCCACGTCCACGCCTTGGTCGGCCTTGGCGATGCGTTTGGCCAAGGCTTCAGCTTCCACCACGTTGGCAAATCCGGCCCCAGGCGTGTAGCTCAAGCCGGCAAAGGTCACTGTGGAGTTATTGGCGTTCAGGTAGTTGTTGCCCACAGGTTTATCCACGCGCACATACAACTGGGGCCATCTCTCGGCCTCTTTGCTGCGCAAGCGGTTTTGCGCCGAAATCACATCGCTTTTGGCAATTTGCACCGCAGGCGCGCGCGTGGCCAAGTCCAGCCAGTCGGCTTGCTGCAGTTGCGCAAGAAAAGGCGCGGCGCTGGGCAAGGGCTCAAAGGGCGCCAGGCTGGGCAGGCGCTGGCGCAAATTCACTTCGCCGGACAACTGCTCTAGTTTGAGGAGTGCTACTTTGAGGTTTCGTTGTGCGGCATCCAATTCCACCTGGGTCTGCAGTTGGCGGGAGTTGGCCAACACCAGGTCAATGCGCGACGACGCTTCGGCGTCCACGCGCCGCTGCATTTGAACTTTAAAACCATCGAGCCGGCTCATGGTTTTTTGCGCCACCTGCACGCGCGCATTGGCCGCCAAAAGAGATTGCCAAGCGTTGGTAATTTGCAGAAAAAGTTGCTTTTGCTGCAGCCCCACTCTGAGCTTGCTGATGATCAGCTGGTTTTCGGCTTCATTGACCCTGGAGGACACCAGCCCCCCGTCCCAGACGATTTGCTGCAAGCGCAGGCTGTGCGACGGCAGCGAAGAGGTGTTGCCCGTGTTCGACTCCACCACCGCAGACACGCTGGGCCAGCGCTGACGCTCCACCGCGTTGATGTCGATCTTGCCGGCCTGCGTTTCCAGCCGCGCTGCCACAAGCAGGGGGTGGGTTTGGTTGGCGGCGGCGTACAGTGCATTGACTGTCAGCGCTTGCGGTCCTGGTTGCTGGGCCTGCGTTTGCCCCCAAACCGGGCCAACATGTAGCGCCAAGCCTAGGCATCCCATGGCCATCCAAAGTGGCATTTCACTTTTGCTGGATTTGCCATTGCTTTGTTTTACAAGTCTCAAGTACATACCTCGCCTTAGTCGTGTAGCCCTACTTTGACTTCGAGAAGTTGGCTATTAAATGGGTTAAATGAATTTAAATTTGAACCTAAGTATAACAAAATTCTTATAAAATTAAGCAATTACCAAATTCTATTTTTTTGTTACATTTTTAACAAAACCTTCGTTTTGACCGGCATTTGTCAAATCGTCTGCAGCTTTTGACTCCTGCGCATTGAGTTCGAATCGCATAAATTGAACGGGTCATCGACTTTTGACTTCCAGTTCACAGTCCTATAGATCGTCGCGTCAAGCGCATTGACCTCGTGCTTTTGATCCTCGTTACAGCCAATACTGAAAGCTCTATTTTTAATTATTTGTGACTATATTGAATTTTATCAAATATGGAATCAATATTATATAAAATGTAATAAAACTCATAATTTCACAAAAATATCGACGTTTTTGTCCAAGTTGGTTTCGGGCAAAACACCAAATTGTCTCTCACCACTGACTTGAATTTGACCCTCAAGTCTCATTTGCAAAAAGCAAAGACGCACGTCACTTGATCTGTCAACACAAAAGATCTGGTGCGAATATCAATCTATCAAATCTATAAACCATAGTGGAAATGTCGTTTATGCAACTCCAAGTCAAAAAACTCCCGATCAGTTCAGTGTCTTCAGCTAAAGACAAACTTTTTCCAGCAGGGCCTGTTAGCGTCAAAGCAGTTGCCAACGAGCGAGTTGAGTTGTTCATTGATGGTGTTAAGTACAGCGGTGCCGAATCGATCAACGGCAAGCAGATAAGGCTGAAAAAAATAGAAAAAAATCTGGTCTTTGAAATCGATGGCGAATCCTTTGCGCAGATTGAAAATTTCTTCGGCACCGAAGGTGCATCGCTAGATGGGTTGGGTTGGCAGATCTCAAACGTGGAGTCGTTGACGTTGGGTGGCGAAGGCGTCGTGGCTGTACCGACCAGCGCGATCGACTCGCAGGCCATTCAGGCGATGGTGCATGGCGCCACAGGTTCAGGTGGTGGAGCCGTTGCTTTGGGTGGTTTGGGACTGGCCGCGCTTGGAGTGAGCAAAAGTAACCGCGCAAGTGAAAGTGGTACGGGCTCGGGCAGCGGTGGGACTACATCACCTAATCCACAAACCGATGCACTTGCCAAAATAGAGGCTTACAACAACGGCAACGGAACTACGCCCTTGCCATTGACAGTGGCCGACTATGTGATGGCAGGGGTAATTGGCGTCTCCACAGCTAATTTGGCTGCTGTCAATGCTTTGGTACTCCAGCAAGCCGTTGGCGGGGCTGATACTCAAACCAAAGTACAAACGCTGGTCAACGCCGTCAACATCATCATCCAGGCGCTGGATCAAATCGTGCAAGCCGCGCAGGGCAACACCGCCGTCAGCACCGCTTTGGACTTGAGTGTGTTCAGCGCTGCCGGCGTGACGAATGTTGCATCTGCCGATCTGCCCCTTATTCGAGAAATGCTGGACACTGCGAACATCAACGCCACCAGCGTGGCCAGCACCGCACAAATCCAAGCACTGGTTGATGCGATTAAACAAATCGAGAGTCTTGCAGACGGCAGCATCAACAGAGCGGTGGACCTAAGCAGCGCCGCCATCACGGCGCTGGGCCTGGGCGCGGTCATCAACTCTGACGCCAAGCGAACGATGTTCACTGACATACTGGACAGCCGATCTTCCACCGGCGCTGATCAGGCTTCAAAGATCTTGGCCTTGGCCAGCATCGCCGATCGGATCGCCCAAACTGCTGCTGACCAAACACCTGCCTTGGCTCTCACGACTGCCGATCTGGCTTCCATTGGCCTGACCCACGTCAACGCCGCGTTGCTCAGCCAAGTCTTGGCCGCTATCGCTGCCACCAACAACGACGCCAGCGCTGTGGATACCCTTGCAAAGCTGCAGGCATTGATCGATACGATCAACCTTTCCAACGCCCAAGCCACCACCACCATTGCCGAAGCCGTCAACGGTATCAGCGCGCAGGAGTTGGCCAACGGCATTCAATTGAGCGTGGCTTTGCCTGCGAACGTGATCACTGGCGCCGCATTGAAGCTGGAAATCACGCTGCAGCCCTTGGGCACTGCGCAGGTCACCAACCACACCATCACAGCACAAGAAGTGGCTAGCGGTGTTATTGCACTAACCCTGGCGGCGAGCACGGTGGGCGGTGTGCCGGTGAATGGCGTCTACAAAGTGGTCACCACCGCCACCAACCCCAACGGCGTGGCCACGGCGCCTCATCAAATTACATTCTCGCTGGACACATTGCCCCCCGTGCTTGCGGTTAGCAGCATTGCAGGCAATGCCGTGACCGCAGCAGGCGGCGCAGCCGGTGAGGGCGAACTTAATGCCGTCGAGCGCGGCACATCGCTCACCAGCTTGGTCACGCCCGTGGTGGTGGCTGGTACGACGGACGCTGAAGTCGGCACCAACGTGTTGGTCACCCTGAATGGCAAAACCTACCAAGCCAGTGTGCAAGCGGGAGCGCCATCGCAAGCCAACCCCTGGACCCTGACCGTGCCTGACGCTGATGCGGTGATGCTGGTGCACGGGAGCACTTACAGTGTCAGCGTGCAAGCTGTCGATACGGCTGGGAACGTCACCAGCGACAACGCACACTACAGCCTGCGAATTAACACGGCTCGACCTGACGTGCCCACCATCAACGCGCTCAAGACCAACGACACCACACCGGTGTTGACTGGTAAAGCACTCAAGGTGATCGACCCTAACGGTGATTTGGACAGTATGTCTAACTACACCGCCTTGGCCAGCGGCGACTCTATGCAGATTGTGTTGAACGGCACTAACGTCGCGACCGTAACCTTAGGTGCAGCCACGCCTGGTTTCAGTTACAACACAACGACCCACGCCTGGTCGCTGGACACCGGCGCAGTCACTGGCTTTGCGGCGCGCAGCAACGGTACCTACGACGTGGGCGTGCAGGTGACTGCCGGAGGCATCACCAAAAACGATGTCAGCGCGGGTGAACTGCAAATCAACACCAACTTGCCAACGCTCACGCTGGCTCCTGTGGCTGCAGACAACATCATCAATAAAGCTGAATACACCCAAGCGGTGATCCTTACTGGGCGCACCGACGCGGCAGTGGGCAGCACAGTGACGGTCACGCTAGGGGGTGTGCCATACACCGGACAAGTTCAAGCCAGTGCGCCCGGCAGCAGCACTGTCAACAGCTTCAGCATCACCATTCCAGCTGCCATCGTGAGCGCCCTGAACGAGGGAGATAAGACGCTGGCCTTGAGCGTGACCAACGAGTTTGGGAGCCGTGCTGTTTTGAATCAAACCGTCAAAATTGACACCGTGGCCACGGGCGCGCCTACCCTTGCAGTAGCTGAATTTGCAAACGGCGTAAGCGCTGCAGAGGCGGCCAATGGCCTGCAAGTGAGCGTGACGCTGGCAGCAGGCACTGCCGAAGGGGATGTGATCGTCTTTACCGTCACCTTGCCCAACAACTCGGTGGTCAGCCATGAGTACACCGTGACCGCGGTGGACGTGGCAACGGCTGCCTCCAACAGGCCTACTTTAGTCACCGTGCCCGCCAGTTTGCTGGGCGCCAACGGCAACTATAGCCTGAACGCCCTGATGCGCGATGTGGCCGGCAATCTCAGCGTGCCTGGCACGCCCGTACCCTTTGTGCTCGACACACAAGCCCCAGGGAAAAATGCAGATGGCACGCCAGCGGCTACGCCAACACCCGTGATGGCAATTGCCGAAGCGCTGGGCGGGATCACCGCCGCTAAGCTGAGCGACGGCATCCAAGTCCAGATCACTCTGCCCAGCGGAAGCGTGGCGGGCGATTCATTGAGCATCGTCATCACCGACCCCAGCGGCGATGTGCGCACCTTCACCCACACGGTAAGCGTCGCCGACCTGAGCACAACCAGCACCAGCCTGACTGTGCCAGCCAGCTTCGTGAGCGAAGACGGCAATTACAGTGTCAGCGCTATCAGTACCGACGCCACAGGCAACGGCAGCGCACCCTTCGTGACGACATTCGCGCTCACAGCGGCCTTGAGCACCTTAATGACAGCGGCCCAAGCTAACAGCGCAAGTAGTGGCAACTTAATGGCCAGCGTGTACGAATTGGCTGGCGTGACAGGCGTGACCACTGGTGGTAACTTGGCTGCGATCAACAGCGCTTTGGACAGTGCGCTGGTCAATGGCGTTGCCACAGACACCAAAGCCAAAGTTCAGGCCATAGTGAACGCGTATAACGCCATTCTTGTCAGTGCCGACGGCGCAGACAACGTGGCCAACGCCGCCAACCCCAGCCAGACCCAATACGGGTTGATCGGCGTCACCGGTGTGGACAGCGCTGTCAAGGTAAGTTTGCTGGGCGATGTGATTGATCTTAAAAACACCGCTGATGTGGATACTGCTGTTGAGGTTCAGGTGCTGGCTGACGCAGTGTCTGCGGTGATCACTAGTGCTGGTGTCGGAGCGACGCCGACGCTGACGCTGACGCAACTGCAACTGCTGGGTCTCACGGGTGTGACGGATGGCAACTTAGCGGCTGTAGTGGCCGCTATCAAAGCAACAGCTGACGACGGCTCGGGTGTGGATACCAAAGGGGAGCTACAAAGCATTGTGACCCAAGCCGTCAATGCGGCCGCAGCCGCATTGAGCACCATCAGCGCGGCGGCTGAGAGCAACAGCGCCAGTGCGACGACACCAGCTTTGTCGGTGTATGCAAACGCAGGGGTGACGGGCGTGGACGCCAGCAACCTGTCTGCGATCAACAGCGC
>CANGEG010000073.1 GCA_947452725.1 Comamonadaceae bacterium
AGTCGGTTTGTTGAACCAAAAACCGATCAACAAATACGACACCAAGCCCACGGCCTCCCAGCCGAAGAAGAGCTGCAACATGTTGTTACTCATCACCAGCATCAGCATAGAGAAGGTGAACAGCGAAATGTAGGCGAAGAAGCGGTTGTAGCCTTCGTCTTCTTCCATGTAGCCAATGGTGTAGATGTGCACCATCAAAGATACAAAGGTCACGACGCACATCATCATGGCGGTCAGGCCATCGATCATGAAGCCGACTTCCATCTTCAAGTCGCCCACCACCATCCATGTGTAGAGGGTTTCGTTCAAACGAGCGCCGTCCAGGGCCACGCTCTTGAGGGTCATAGCCGACAAGATAAAGGCGAGCAGCACACCAAAAATAGTCAGCGTGTGGGACAGGCGACGACCGATCCAGTTGCCACCAAACTGCGTGCCAAAAATACCCGCCAGTACCGAGCCCACCAGCGGGGCGAGGGGCACGACCAGCAGCGTGCTTGCGTTGAGGGTTTGACTCATATTTTTATTAACCCTTGAGCGAATTGAGTTCATCCACATTAATGCTGTTCTTGTTACGGAACAACAAAACGAGGATGGCCAGGCCGATAGCGGATTCAGCCGCTGCCACAGTGAGAATGAAGAACACGAAGACTTGGCCGCGCATATCACCCAAGAAGTGAGAGAAAGCGACAAAGTTCATATTGACGGCCAGCAGCATCAGTTCGATAGCCATCAACAAAACGATCAGATTTTTACGGTTCAAAAAGATACCGATCACCGATAGGGCAAACAACATTGCGCCCAAGGAGAGGTAATGTCCAAGCGTCAAAGTCATTACTTGTTCTCCTGCACTGCAGCGTCTGGGGCTACGGAGGTTACGGGTTGGGGGGCTGCGCCGGCTTGTGTCACGCCAACTTTCACAATAGACAAGCGGTCAGCTGCGCGAACACGCACTTGAATAGAAGCGTTGATCGCCTTGCTGTCCTTGCGCTCACGCAAAGTCAGAGCAATGGCGGTGATCATGGCCACCAGCAAAATTACGGCGCCAATTTGGATCGGCATCAAATAATCGGTGTAGAGCAAGATACCCAGCGCTTTGGCATTGGACACCGGTGCGGCCACTTGGCCCACGGCCAGCACGGCAGCAGGAGCTTCGGTGGCGCGAAAGCCGCCCATCAGCACGGCAGCCATTTCGAGGGCAATTAAGGCGCCCAAGGCAGCCGCCATTGGAAAGTGCTTCCAAAAACCTTCACGCAAGGTGTCGATGTTGATATCCAACATCATCACTACAAAAAGGAAAAGGACCATCACTGCGCCCAAGTAAACCAACACCAAGGTGATGGCTAAGAACTCGGCTTGCAGCAAGAACCACACTCCTGAAGCTTGTGAAAAAGCCAGCATGAGAAACAGCACGGCGTGCACGGGGTTGCGCGCAGTCACCACGCGGAAGGCTGCAAACAGCAGCACCACCGAGAAAAGATAGAAAAAACCGGTTTGGACGTCCATGATTCAATTCTTTCAGCGGTACTTCGCATCGGCAGACTTAGCCGCTGCGATGTCTTTCTCGTAACGGTCACCTACAGCCAGCAGCATGTCTTTGGTGAAATACAAATCGCCGCGCTTTTCGCCGTGGTATTCGAAGATATGGGTTTCCACGATCGAGTCGACGGGACAGCTCTCTTCGCAAAAACCGCAGAAGATGCACTTGGTCAGGTCAATGTCGTAACGCGTGGTGCGACGTGATCCATCATCGCGCACACCGGCTTCAATGGTGATGGCCATCGCTGGGCACACAGCCTCGCACAGTTTGCAAGCAATGCAACGCTCTTCGCCGTTGTCATAACGTCGCAGTGCATGCAAGCCACGAAAGCGCGGTGACAGCGGTGTTTTTTCTTCAGGGAATTGAATCGTTACTTTACGACGAAACGCGTAGCGGCCAGTCAAGGCCATGCCTTTGAACAACTCCACGAGCATGAAGCTCTTGAAGAAGTCTTTGAAAGAGAAGGAGGAAGCAGTCATTGTGGTCATGGTTTCGCCCGCTCAGTTCCAGATGTTCCAAGGCGAGTTCAGCCACGCGCCCACTATCAACAACCACACCAAGGTGACTGGGATGAAGATTTTCCAGCCCAAACGCATGATCTGGTCATATCGAAAGCGTGGGAATGTGGCACGAATCCAGATGAACATGGACACCACTAAGAAGGTTTTAAGTCCCAACCAAATCCAGCCAGGGATCATGTTGAACAAGGTGCTGTCGATGGGCGACATCCAGCCCCCCAAGAACATAATCACGGCCAAGATGGAGACCAACCACATGCTGGCGTATTCGGCTAAGAAGAATATGGCAAAGCCCATGCCCGAGTACTCGACCATGTGACCGGCCACGATTTCGGCTTCACCTTCAACCACGTCAAACGGGTGACGGTTGGTTTCGGCCACACCAGAGATGAGATACACCATGAAGATGGGGAATAGAGGCAACCAGTTCCACGACAGGAAGTTCAGACCCATCTGCGCTGCGAAGCCTTTGCCCTGCCCCAACACGATGTCGGTCAGGTTCATGCTGCCTGAGACCATCAGCACCACCAAGAAGCAAAAGCCCATGGCAATTTCGTAGCTGACCATCTGCGCCGATGCGCGCAGCGCACCCAAGAAAGCGTACTTGGAGTTGGAGGCCCAACCGGCGATGATCACGCCGTAGACTTCGATTGAGGTGATGGCCATCACCAGCATCAAGCCGGTGTTGATATTGGTCAGTGCGACCTCAGGACCAAAAGGAATCGCCACCCAAGCGGCCAAGGCCGGCATGATCGCCATGATCGGGCCTAAACGGAACAAGCCTAAGCTGGCTGCGCTGGGGTTGATCAATTCTTTGGTCAGCAACTTGACCGCATCAGCAATCGGTTGCAACAAGCCCATGGGGCCAACACGGTTCGGGCCGTGACGCACTTGAATAAAGCCCAGTAGCTTGCGCTCCCACAGTGTTAGGTAAGCCACAGCGCCCATCAGCGGAGCCAAAATGGCGACGATCTTGAGCAAAATCCACAGCACAGGCCACACCAAAGTGGCCCACCACGTAGCAGACACCAAGTTCAAGCCGCCGTTGTACAGGGCATCAATCATGCTGCCACCTCCTGCGCAGTGCGGGCGTCAGCCGTCAACTGCAGTGATGGGGCGCGGCGAACCACACCATCCAACTGATAGATCGAAGCTACCACTGGCGTGGCCACTTCACCGGCCATGCGCAAAGTGGCGCTAATCGCATTGCTCAGCACCGGCGCTGTCGCGGTGGCTTTGGCCAACACGTCTTGCGAGGTTTCAAAGTCAAATCCCGGCAAACCAAGCAAATTGGCCAACACGCGCATCACCTTCCAAGCTGGACGGGTTTCCCCCAAAGGCTTGACCACGGCATGGAAGCTTTGCAAGCGGCCTTCGGCGTTGACAAAACTGCCAGAGGTTTCGGTGAATGGTGCGATCGGCAGCAAGACATCCGAGAAAGCCATATTGGCTTTGAAAGGGCTGAGCGTTATGACCATTTCTGCTTGTGCCAACGTCTTCGCAGCATCGGAGCCGGACGCACTGTCAAATTCAGGTTCGGTGTTCAGCAGCACAGCAGCTTTTAGACCGCCGGCCAGCATTTGAGCGGCATTCGCGCCACCGGTTTGCGGTTGCGCCTTCATCCACTGCGCGCCAACAGTGTTGGCCGCTTCGGTCAGGTAGCCTACGCTGGCACCCGTGTGCTCGCCAATCCAATTGGACAAAGACAACAGGGTTGAAGCATTGGCGTGGTGCGCTGCAGCATTGCCCAGCAGCACCGCTTTGCGCTCGCCGCCCAAAAGGGACTTGGCGATCGCCGCAGCCATTGACGTGGCTTGGCCGGCCGCAGGGGCTGGAACGCCTTTTTCAGCAGCGATCACGGACGCTATGTCGGCCAAATGCTGCGCCCAGTTAGACGCAGTGTCGATGCAGCGGTTGGCCATGGGCATGGCCCATGCTTGCGCGTCAGCCAACAAGGCCGTCGACGTGATGGCATTGACCTGCGCGCCCACCCGCACTGCCTGGCGAATGCGCTGAGCAAACAGCGGATGATCTTTGCGCAAATTGCTGCCGACCACCAACACACGTTGAAGATGCGACAACGAGGCCACTGAAGTGCCCAAGTAACGCACGCCTTGCGCCGGTGTGAACTCGGCGTTGCGCAGGCGGTAATCGATGTTGTCTGAACCCAAACCGCGCATAACTTGGCCGGTCAGGTAAAGCTCTTCAACCGTGCTGTGCGGGCTGACCAAGGCGCCAATGCTGCTGGCACCGTGATCATGACTGATGTTCTTCAGGCCGTTAGCCACGTATTCCAAAGCGGTTTGCCAGTTGACTTGTTTCCACTCACCGCCCTGCTTTAGCATGGGTGATGTCAAGCGCTCAGCGCCATTTAAGGCTTCGTAAGAGAAACGTTCGCGGTCGGCAATCCAACACTCATTGATTTCTTCGTTTTCCAGCGGCACCACGCGCATCACGTGGTTGTTCTTAACTTGCACCACCAAGTTGGCGCCAGACGAATCATGTGCGGCAATCGACTTTCGGCGTGAAAGCTCCCAAGTGCGGGCGCTGTATCTGAAAGGCTTACTGGTCAACGCGCCTACGGGGCAAATGTCGATCATGTTGCCAGACAGCTCGGAGTCCACCGATTGACCAACAAAGGTTTCAATCTCTGCATGTTCACCGCGGTGCGACATGCCCAGTTCCATCACGCCGGCCACTTCTTGGCCAAAGCGCACACAGCGTGTGCAGTGAATGCATCGGCTCATCTCTTGCATGCTGATGAGCGGGCCCACATCTTTCACAGCAACCACACGTTTTTCTTCTTCGTATCGGGAAGAAGAGCCACCGTAGCCAACCGCCAAATCTTGCAGCTGGCATTCTCCGCCCTGATCACAGATCGGGCAGTCCAGCGGGTGGTTGATCAGCAAAAACTCCATTACTGACTTTTGCGCCTGAATGGCTTTGTCAGTCTTGGTGCGCACGATCATGCCTTGCGTGACGGGCGTTGCGCACGCGGGCATCGGTTTAGGGGCTTTTTCAACGTCAACCAGGCACATGCGGCAATTAGCTGCAATGCTCAATTTTTTGTGATAACAGAAGTGAGGAATGTAAGTGCCGGCTTTTTCAGCGGCATGCATGATCATGCTGCCTTCGACAATTTCAACCTTCTGACCGTCCAGTTCAATTTCAACCATGTGGGGCACCCATCAAACGTATGCACCGACCATACAGGTCTTGTGCTCAACGTGGTATTCAAATTCGTGACGGAAATGCTTGAGCATGCCGCGCACTGGCATCGCTGCTGCATCACCCAAAGCGCAAATGGTGCGGCCCATGATGTTGCCGGCCACACTGTCAAGCATGTCCAAATCACTGGCGCGGCCATGGCCGTTTTCAATCCGATCGACCATGCGCCACAGCCATCCCGTGCCTTCACGGCAAGGCGTGCACTGGCCACAAGACTCGTGTGAGTAGAAATAAGACAAACGCTGTAAGGACTTGACCATACAACGGCTGTCGTCCATAACGATAACCGCGCCCGAACCAAGCATCGAGCCGGCTTTGGCGATCGAGTCGTAGTCCATGGTGGTGTCCATCATGATGTCGGCCGTGAGCACGGGGGCTGAAGATCCACCAGGAATCACCGCTTTGAGTTGACGACCAGCACGCACGCCACCGGCTAACTCCAAGAGCTTGGCAAATGGCGTACCCATAGGGATTTCGTAGTTGCCGGGGCGCTCCACGTCACCACTGATCGAGAAGATCTTGGTGCCTCCGTTGTTAGGCTTGCCGCATTCCAAATAGGCTTGGCCACCGTTGCGGATGATCCAAGGAACCGCAGCAAAGGTTTCGGTGTTGTTAATGGTGGTGGGCTTGCCGTACAAACCAAAGCTGGCAGGAAACGGTGGCTTGAAACGCGGCTGGCCTTTTTTGCCTTCTAGCGATTCGAGCAAGGCGGTTTCCTCACCGCAGATGTAGGCACCAAAACCATGCGACGCGTGCAACTGGAAGCTGAAGGCGCTGCCCAGAATTTGGTTGCCTAAGTAACCTGCAGCGCGCGCTTCTTCAAGCGCAACTTCAAAGCGTTCGTAGGTGTGGAAAATTTCACCGTGAATGTAGTTGTAACCCACACTGATGCCCATGGCATAAGCGGCGATGATCATGCCTTCGATCACCGTATGCGGGTTGAACTCCATGATGTCGCGGTCTTTGCATGTCCCCGGTTCACCTTCGTCGGAATTACATACCAAATACTTCTGACCCGGGAATTGACGGGGCATGAAGCTCCACTTCAAACCGGTGGGAAAACCCGCGCCGCCGCGCCCACGCAGGCCCGACTCTTTCACTGTGGCGATCACCTGGTCTTGCGTCATGCCGGCCACACCGGTTTCTGAGTTGACTGGCGCGCCATCTTGGCCCAAAATTTTGCGCAGCGCTTGGTAGCCGCCGCGTGCTTCGTAATCTTTCAAGCCCCAGTTGCTGCCATTCAAACCCGCCATGATTTGCGGGGTGATATGGCGCTCGTGGAAAGACGTCTCCAAACCGGTGGCTTGGAACTGGCTCAACAATTGATCAAGGTTCATCAGGCTGCTCCTCCTGCTTTCTTGAGGCCGTCGATCAACTGATCGAGTTTGTCATTGCTCATGAAGCTACACATGTGGCGATCGTTCACCAACAACACCGGCGAATCGGCGCATGCGCCCTGGCACTCGCTGGGCTGTAGGGTGAAAAGACCATCGGATGTAGTGTCACCCGTTTGAATGCCCAACTTTTGTTCCAAATGGGCCAAGGCATTCGCCCCACCCCGCAACTGGCAAGGCAAATTGGTGCACACGTTCAACTTGAACTTGCCCACCGGCTTTTGGTTATACATGTTGTAGAAGGTCGTGACCTCGTGCACAGCCATGGGCGCCATGCCTAGGTGCTCAGCCACGATCTTCTCGCTCTCAGCGCTGACCCAGCCCAACTCTTGCTGGACGATGGAAAGACAAGCCATCACAGCCGACTGCTTTTGATCGGCGGGGAATTTGGCCACTTCACGGTCGAAGCGGGCTTTAGTGGACTCAGAGATCATCGGTCAATCTCTCCAAACACAATGTCCATGGTGCCGATGATGGCGACCGCGTCAGCCAGCATGTGGCCACGGGCCATTTCATCAAGGGTTGCCAGATGGGCAAAGCCCGGGGCGCGGATTTTCAATCGGTAAGGCTTGTTGGCACCATCGCTCACGAGGTAAATACCAAACTCACCTTTGGGGTGCTCGACCGCTGCATAGGCCTGTCCTTCGGGTACATGGAAGCCTTCAGTGAAAAGCTTGAAATGATGAATCAAGTCTTCCATGTTGGATTTCATGCCTTCCCGGGCTGGGGGAGCAACTTTATGATTATCGGTAATGACGGGGCCGGGGTTGGCACGCAGCCAAGCCACGCACTGCTGAACAATGCGGTTGGATTCGCGCATCTCTTGCATGCGAACCAAATAACGGTCGTAGCTGTCGCCGGTCTTGCCAACGGGCACATCAAACTCGACCTTATCGTAGGCGTCGTAGGGTTGTTTTTTGCGCAAATCCCAAGCGATGCCCGATCCGCGCAGCATGGGGCCAGTCATGCCAAGATTCAAAGCGCGCTCTGCAGGCACGACACCGATACCAACCGTGCGCTGTTTCCATATGCGGTTGTCGGTAAGCAGAGTCTCGTATTCGTCCACGCACTTTGGAAAGCGCTGGGTGAAGTCGTCGATAAAGTCGAGCAAAGAGCCGCTACGATTTTTATTCAGTTGCTCAATGGCCTTGGCGTTTTTAATCTTGCTAACCTGGTACTGGGGCATGCTGTCAGGCAGGTCGCGGTAGACACCACCCGGACGGAAATAAGCTGCATGCATGCGAGCGCCAGATACGGCTTCGTACATATCAAACAGGTCTTCGCGTTCGCGGAAAGTGTAGATTAGGATGGTCGAGCTGCCGCAATCGTTGCCGTGCGAACCCAGCCACATCAGGTGGTTAAGTAAACGGGTGATTTCCGAGAACATCACGCGGATGTACTGGGCGCGCATCGGCACTTCTAGCCCAAGCAATTTTTCAATCGCCAAGCAGTAAGCGTGCTCGTTGCACATCATCGACACATAGTCCAAGCGGTCCATGTAAGGCAGCGACTGGATGAAGGTCTTGCTTTCAGCAAGTTTTTCGGTCGCGCGGTGCAACAAACCTATATGGGGGTCGGCACGTTGAACCACTTCGCCGTCGAGCTCCAGCACCAGACGCAACACACCGTGCGCAGCAGGGTGCTGAGGTCCAAAGTTGAGGGTGTAGTTTTTAATTTCAGCCATGTTTTTTTTCACACGAAGCAAAGCTTCAATGCAGGCCTCCGTACTTATCTTCGCGAATAATGCGAGGCGTGATCTCGCGTGGCTCGATCGAGACCGGCTCATAGATCACCCGTGCACGCTCGGCGTCGTAACGCATTTCGACATGGCCCGACAAAGGGAAGTCTTTTCGGAACGGGTGGCCAATGAAGCCATAGTCGGTCAAAATGCGACGCAAATCGTTATGGCCTTCAAAGACAATGCCAAACAAGTCGAAAGCTTCACGCTCATACCAGTTAGCCGAATTCCACAGGTCGTTGACCGAAGCCACGACGGGGAAGTCATCATCAGGGCACATCACCATCACGCGCACGCGTTGGTTCAGCGACACCGACAACAGGTGGGACACCACACCGTAGCGCGGACCATCACGACCAACTTCACGGTACGCCGAGTAGTCCAAGCCGCACAGGTCAACCAATTGTTCAAACTGACAAGAAGGTGCATCACGCAGGATCTGCATGACCACCACATAGTGGGTTGAGGCTACGGTCACAGTGACTTCACCCAAGGCCACAGAGATGTCTGAGACCTTGTCGCCCAAGGCCGAAGCCAAATTGAGCTTAATTTGTTCAGGATGCAGAGCGATATCGGTCATGGTTTTAGACCCGCGCAATTGTGTGAGTGCGGCGAATTTTTTGCTGCAACTGAATGATTCCGTAGATCAAAGCCTCGGCCGTGGGAGGGCAACCGGGTACGTACACATCGACCGGCACAATGCGATCACAGCCGCGCACCACCGAATAACTGTAGTGGTAGTAACCACCACCATTGGCGCAGGAGCCCATGGAGATCACCCAACGCGGCTCGGACATTTGGTCGTAAACCTTGCGTAAAGCGGGAGCCATCTTGTTGCATAAGGTGCCGGCCACGATCATCAAATCAGCTTGCCGCGGACTGGCACGAAACACCTCGGCGCCAAAACGACCCAAATCGTAACGGGCCGCAGCTGCATGCATCATTTCCACCGCACAGCAGGCCAGACCAAAGGTCATTGGCCAAAGCGAACCGGTCTTGGCCCAATTCACCACCGAGTCGTAACTCGTAGTGATAAAGCCTTCTTTCATCACGCCTTCAATCATTACATTTATCCTTGTTGAAGCTCGCTGTCATTCCCAGTCGAGGGCGCCTTTTTTCCACTCGTAGACAAAGCCCACGACCAGAATGGCCAAGAAAATCACCACAGCCAAGAAACCGGCCATACCCACTTCCTTCAAGGCCACAGCCCAAGGAAACAGGAAAGCAATTTCGAGGTCAAACAAAATGAACAGTATCGCCACGAGGTAGTAGCGCACATCGAACTTCATGCGCGCGTCTTCGAAGGCTTCAAAGCCGCACTCGTAGGGGGAATTTTTTTCGCTGTCAGGGCGGTTGGGGCCCAGGATATATCCCAGCACCTGCGGGATGATACCCACAGCGACGCCAACCAAGATGAACAACAGGATGGGGAGGTACTGGTCTAAGTTCATCATGACAATTGCAAATCACCGGATGAAGCGCCTGCTTGGATTCAGGCGCTTCTACATTGTTGGTGCCGTCGGCGAGACTCGAACTCGCACAGCTTTCGCCACTACCCCCTCAAGATAGCGTGTCTACCAATTTCACCACGACGGCGGGTTTTGCTTGCTCTGGATGGCATGAGGCGCCTTTTCAGGCTATTGCTCTCCGAAACAACTAGTAGTTTACCCTGAAAAACTGCCCATTCCCTTACGGAAAATCGGAATATTTAAGGGCAAAAAGGGAACTGAGCCCCAGCTTACTTGGCCGGGGCTGCGGGGGTTGCAGGCGCACCCGAAGCTGCAGGGGCATTGCCTGGAATTTGAGAAGCCGGGCCGGTCTCAACCGGCACCGGCGCCGTTACAGCAGCGCCCTCGAGCACGCTGCTGGTGCTGGCTTGTCGCGGTGTTCCAAAATACGCCAGCATCAAGGTGCAAGTGAAAAACACCGCCGCCAACACCGCTGTGGTGCGCGACAAAAAGTTGGCACCACCGGTAGCGCCGAACAAACTGCCCGAGCTTCCGCTGCCGAAGGCAGCACCCATATCGGCACCCTTGCCGTGCTGAATAAGGATCAGGCCAATCATGGCCAAGGCGGACAACATTTGTGCCGCCAAAATAAGGTTAACAACTAGGTTCACGGGTTACTCCAAAACATAAATAGTTATTACGCTATCGCGCACTGCGAAGCGGTGGCCATGATGGCCAGAAAATCGGGAACTTTGAGCGCGGCCCCGCCGATTAAGCCGCCGTCAATGTCGGGTTGCCGCAGTAAATCCAAAGCGTTGACAGCATTCATGCTGCCGCCGTACAAAAGCGCAATTCGGTCAGCCCGAGGCGAGGCCGCCTTGAGCTGCTGGCGAAGCACATGATGCACCTGCTGGGCTTGTTCTGGCGTGGCGGTCAGGCCAGTTCCAATAGCCCATACCGGCTCATAGGCCACCACAATTTCGCTGATGCAGTGACCGTTGGTGTGAATCACAGCCGCCAATTGGCGCTTAACAACTTCTTCGGTGCAACCTGCTTGGCGCTCGGCCAGCGTCTCGCCCACACACACGATTGGCGTAATGCCTGCGCTCAAGGCGCGTTGAGCTTTGATCGCCACCTGCGCATCTAGCTCGCCGTGGTAAAGACGTCGCTCGGAATGACCGACGATGACATAACGCACCCCAAACTCAAGCAACATACTGGCCGATATCTCGCCCGTGTAAGCGCCCGTTTCGTGCATAGACACATCTTGCGCACCGCAAACTAAGCCTGTTTGCCCTTGTAACAAAATTTGCAACGAAGCAAAGTACGCCGCAGGCGCACAAATCGCCGCATGCACATTCAAGCCTGGGAGGCCTGCTAAAACGCCTTGCACCAAAGCCTGATTGGTAGCCAGGCTGCCATTCATTTTCCAGTTGCCGACGATCAGCTTTTGCTTCATGCGTTTTTCCAAGTCAGCACAATTTTGCCCACATGCTGATTACTCTCCATCAAAGCATGCGCTTGAGCCGCGCCACTGGGCAAGCCTTGACCTGGCTCGCAGGCGTCAAACACGCTGTGAATCACTGGCTTGATCTTGCCCGAGGCAAGCCAAGGCCAGACGCGGGACTTGAGGTGTTGTGCAATGGCAGCCTTGAAAGCCACTGGACGCGGACGCAAGGTGGAACCGGTGATGGTCAACCGTTTGCGCAGCACCAAACCGGCATTGAATTGGCTCTCCAAACCGCCTTGCACTGCAATGATGACCAAGCGCGCATCTTCTGCCATGACCTGAATTTCGCGCGCCACATAGTCGCCCGCGACCATGTCCAAAATCACATTCACCCCGGCCCCGCCAGTGATGCGGTTGACCTCGGCCACAAAGTCATGGCTTCGGTAATTGACAGCATGGTCTGCGCCCAAGGCCAAGCAAGCCTGACACTTGTCGTCGCTGCCCGCGGTGACGATCACTGTCGCACCCGCTGCTTTGGCCATTTGGATAGCCGTTACGCCAATCCCACTGGAGCCGCCCTGGATCAACAAGGTTTCACCCGCTTGCAATCGACCACGGTCAAATACATTACTCCAAACAGTAAAGAATGTCTCAGGTAAAGAAGCCGCTTCGATGTCACTCAAACCTTCGGGCACCGCCAGGCACTGGACCACCGGCGCCACGCACAGCTGTGCGTAACCCCCCCCGGCCACCAAGGCGCAAACGCGATCACCCACCTTTAAGCCCGCTTCATTCATGGCGACTCCATCGCCAGACACGACCACACCGGCCACTTCGAGGCCCGGAATGTCAGAGGCTCCGGGTGGAACGGGGTACAGACCTTTGCGCTGCAAAACGTCTGGTCTGTTGATGCCACTGGCTGTGACGCGAATGAGTAACTCGCCCTGCCCCGCCACAGGCGCTGGTCGTGTGCCGGGCACCAATGCGGAGGGTTCACCGTAAGCGTTGATTTCGATAACTTGCATGTGCATGACCTTGTAGGCAGAACAGGGGCTCCACTGCTGGAGCCCCTGTCAATTCAACGAAGCAATAAAGGTTGAAACAAAGAAAGAGTTATTCGCCGGAATGCGCGGGTGCACGATCGAGCAAAGCTTTCATCGACAGCTTGACACGGCCTTTTTCATCAGTTTCCAACACTTTAACGCGCACTATCTGGCCTTCGGTCAAATAGTCAGAGACTTTTTCCACACGCTCATGTGCGATCTGGCTGATGTGCAGCAAACCGTCTTTGCCTGGCAACAGGTTGATCAAGGCACCAAAGTCCAGCACTTTTGTCACAGGACCTTCGTAGATCTTACCGATTTCAACTTCGGCAGTGATCTGCTCGATACGGCGCTTGGCTTCTTCAGCCTTGGCACTGTCGGTCGCAGCGATGGTAATCGTGCCGTCTTCGTTGATGTTGATCTGAGTACCGGTTTCTTCGGTCAACGCACGGATGGTGGCGCCGCCTTTGCCGATCACATCACGGATTTTTTCGGGGTTGATCTTCATGGTGAAAAGTTTGGGCGCGAAGTCAGACACTTCGGTCTTGGCTTCACCCATCGAAGATTGCATGGCTTCCAAAATGTGCATGCGCGCTTCTTTGGCTTGAGCCAATGCGACTTGCATGATTTCTTTGGTGATGCCCTGGATCTTGATGTCCATTTGCAAAGC
>CANGEG010000074.1 GCA_947452725.1 Comamonadaceae bacterium
CCCTGGTGGGCGAGTCGGGCTGCGGCAAGAGCACGGTAGCCCGTTTGCTGGTGGGGTTGTACGAGCCCACACGCGGCGGACTCACTTTTGACCAACAAGACGCGCACGCGGCCTTCAAATCGCCAAACGCCAAAGCGATGCGCAAACGCATCCAGATGATTTTTCAAGACCCCTACGCGAGCCTGAACCCACGCTGGACGGTCGAAGCCATCATTGGCGAGCCGCTGCAAGAGCACGGCATGATCAGCAATGCCGGCGAACTCCAAGCCCGCGTGGCCGAGTTGCTTCACTCGGTGGGCTTGTCGGCACTGGATATGCCCAAGTACCCGCACCAGTTCTCGGGCGGGCAGCGCCAGAGAATTTCGATTGCCCGCGCCTTGGCCACAGCGCCTGAATTTTTGGTCTGTGACGAGCCAACCTCGGCGTTGGACGTGAGCGTGCAAGCTCAAGTCCTCAACATCATGAAAGACCTGCAGCGCGAGCGTGGGTTGACCTACTTGTTTATCTCGCATAACCTGGCGGTGGTTCGCCACGTGAGCGACCAAGTGGGCGTGATGTACCTGGGCCGGTTGGTCGAGCTAGCCGACAAGCACAGCTTGTTCAGCAATCCTCAACACCCCTACACACGCATGTTGCTGGACGCGATCCCGAAAATGCACGACACCGGCCAGGCCCGCACGCCAGTTCAAGGCGAGGTGCCCAACCCGCTAAATCCGCCTTCAGGATGTAGTTTTCACCCACGTTGCCCGTTGGTCACTGATCGCTGCAAAACTGAACGACCCGCATGGCGCGAACTCAAAGGCATCAAGATCGCGTGCCACTTGGCTGAATAACCAATGCCGCGTCTTAGATAAAATTATGAGCCCGCGCATTACAAAAAACCCCCACCGTGTTGCCACGGTGGGGGTTTGAGTTTTCAGATCTTCAACGGGCTTACGCCAGCATCAGATTAGAAGGACGTGCGCAGTCCGATGTCGTAGCCTGTGCCGTTGCCTGTAGGAGCCAAGCCGGAGGCAAAGCCACTGTTGCCACCGTTGAAGCCGTAGTTGGCGCCGTTGTTGTTGGTGATCTTGGAGTAAGTACCGTAAGCAACAGTCTTCTTGCTGAAGTTGTAGACATAACCCACAGCGAACTGGTTCGCATTTTTGCTGTCCACGTTGTTTTTGCTGTTGTTGTAAGACACGGGAATGTAGCCATTGCCCAACGGGATTTTGGCGCCGATAGAGTACCAAGTGTACTCAGCTGCAGCAATAGCAGGAATCAAACCAGAAGCAGCAACGGCAGTCTTCAAGTTGTTCGTACCGTACTTAGCCGACACGTTGGCGTAACCGAGTTCGTAAGAAGCGCCAATGTTGGTTTCTTTATCTTTCAAGGCACCATTAATCGATTCAGCAGTAGCCAAAGCGATGTTCAAAGGACCGTTGGCGTAGCCAATACGGACACCAGTGTATTCGCCTGACTTGTTGGTAGCAGAAGTGGACAGTTGCTCACCAGGTGCGTAAGTGGCTTGAGCATAGACACCGGAACCCAATGAAGAGCCACCGTTAGCAGCGTAGCCATACAAATAGCTGATGCCGTTGCTAGTACGTGCACCGGTGGTTGCGTTTTGACCGCGGCCAGTGATGTTAGAGCCAGCGCCCGAACCCACGGTGCCAAACGGATCAAACACAGTGTGGTTCCAGAAGGTAGGAGTGTAGTCGCGGCCCAAACGGATCGCGCCCAGGCTGCCAGCCAAGTCCAATGTCTGACGGCGAGCAAAGTTCACTGCAGCAGGAGCATCCATGGTCAAACCAGATTCCAACCAGAAGCTAGCAGTCATACCGCCGCCCATGTCTTCAGTACCTTTGAAGCCCAACTGGCTAGAGGCGTTGCCCGAAGAAGACAGTTGTGTTTTTGTCACGCCGTTTTGTGAGGCGCTTTGCAGGCCAGCGTCAGCGATGCCCCAGATGGTGACAGACGATTGAGCGAAAGCTGTTGTGGCAGCCAAAGCAGCCAAAGCAATCAGTGATTTTTTCATTGCAAATTTCTCCAAGGTTTAAGAAGTGCTGGAACTGAAGGAGTGGTATTCCACCGCCCTTAGCTCCAAGCCAACCTCCGTTGAGGGAAGTTGAAGCTATTGCACCAGACCGGAACCTGATGCGCAAAGAAAATCGCAGAAAAGGGCTTTCAAAACGTTATTTTTGTTGTCCGAATGCAACAAACCCCTTTGGGTCCCTCTGTAGCGAGGCTGCGCAAGGTCAAAGCCTTACATACTGCACAGCGCTAAACTCGCTCCCATGACCACCGATGCTTTGCTTCACGCCGCCGACAGCGCCTTGCGTACTTTATTTGCCACACCCCGCTCGGCCAGGCCCACGCCTTTGGCCAAAGCGCAAGACATGGCAGCGCCTTTGACAGACGATGAGAAACGCCTATCAGGCGCTCTAATGCGGGTGAACCATGTGGGCGAGGTGTGTGCCCAAGCGCTTTACACGGGGCAAGCCCTGAGTTGCAAGGACCCGGCCCTGCGTCTGAAGCTGGACGCGGCTTGCCGCGAAGAAACCGATCACTTGGCCTGGACTGCTGAACGCCTGGCCGAATTGGGCAACCGCCCTTCCTTTTTGAACCCATTGTGGTACGCCGGGGCTTTTGCCATTGGTTTTGCTGCGGGCAAGCTTGGGGGCGATCGTGTCAGTCTAGGTTTTGTGGTGGAAACCGAGCGCCAAGTGGAAGCGCATTTAGCCAGCCACATGGACCATCTGCCCGCTAATGACTCGGCTTCACGCGCCATCGTGCAGCAAATGAAGACCGATGAAGTGGCGCACGCCAGAATGGCCGAAAAGGCCGGGGCAGTCGAACTGCCCCTTCCGGTGCGAGGCTTGATGAAGCTGGCTGCCAAGGTAATGACCACGGTGGCGCACCGGGTCTAAGCCTCCTTTATGCCTCGATCAACTCAAAACTTGTGGTGATTTCGGCCGTTTTGGCCATCATGATGCTTGCCGAGCAGTATTTGTCGTGGCTCATGGCAATAGCGCGCTCAACTGCGCTAGGCGCAAGGCCTTTGCCGGTCACGGTGAAATGCATATTGATCTTGGTGAACACCTTGGGGTCGACTTCGGCGCGCTCCGAGGTGAGCTTGACGCTGCAGCCGCGCACGTCATGGCGGCCGCGCTTCAAAATTAGCACGACGTCATAAGCGGTACAGCCGCCAGTGCCAGCCAACACCGTCTCCATGGGGCGCGGGGCTAGGTTTTGGCCACCGTTTTCGGGCTTGGCTGCGTCGGGGGCACCATCCATCATCAACACATGGCCGCTGCCGGTTTCGGCCACAAAACCCATACCCGAACGGGTGCCCGAAGCGCCGGTCCAACTCACTGTGCATTCCATCTTATTTCTTTCGCAGCTCAAAAGCGCAATCCTAAAGCCTCTTTCAGCCCGATAGACCAAACGCACTGCAGCACCTCTAAATCACAATAAATTGCACTCTGAAACACGCAAAGTGTTGCAGTGCAGCAAAAAATAGGTAAACTTCCGAACAGGCGTGCTTTTTTGCATGCACCCCTTGTCTCCTCCACCCTCTGAAAAGGTGGATTTGCCCCTAGCCGCAAGGCTCGGGGCATTTTTTTGGCCCGTTATCATTGGGCATGGCGACCAAACACCTCACTCCAGCGGATTACCTCAAACGTATTTTGAATGCCCACGTCTACGACGTGGCGCGCGAATCCGCGCTAGATAAAGCTCCAAACCTGTCTTTGCGTCTGCACAACACCGTGTTGCTCAAGCGCGAAGACCAGCAACCCGTGTTCAGCTTCAAACTGCGCGGGGCGTACAACAAAATGGCGCATTTAACGCCTGAGCAGTTGAAAAAAGGCGTGATTTGTGCCTCCGCAGGCAATCACGCCCAAGGCGTGGCCTTGAGCGCCAAAACCCTGGGTTGCACGGCCATCATCGTGATGCCGACCACCACGCCACAACTCAAAATCGACGCGGTCAAGGCCCTGGGCGGCGAAGTGGTGCTGTTTGGTGAAAGTTACTCGGACGCTTACCAACACGCGGCTGCGCTAGAGAAGAAAAAGAAACTGACATTTGTCCACCCCTACGACGACCCCGATGTGATCGCTGGGCAAGGCACCATCGCCATGGAGATGCTGCGCCAGCACACCGGTCCGCTGGACGCGGTGTTTGTGGCCATTGGTGGGGGCGGGCTGATCAGCGGCGTAGCCAACTACATCAAGGCGGTGCGCCCTGAGATCAAGGTGATTGGCGTGCAAATGAACGACTCGCAAGCCATGATCGCATCGGTGCACGCCAAAAAACGCGTGAGCTTGAACGATGTGGGTCTCTTCTCAGACGGCACGGCCGTCAAGCTTGTGGGCGAGGAAACCTTCCGCATCACCCGGGGTTTGGTGGACGAGTTCATGACGGTGGACACCGACGCGGTGTGCGCGGCCATCAAAGACGTGTTTGTCGACACGCGATCCATCGTCGAGCCGGCAGGGGCTTTGGCCGTGGCAGCCATCAAACAGTACGTGGCAAAACACAAAACCAAGGGCCAGACTTACGCGGCGATTTTGTGTGGTGCGAACATGAATTTTGACCGTCTGCGCTTTGTCGCCGAGCGGGCTGAGGTGGGCGAGGAACGCGAGGCCTTGTTTGCCGTCACCATTCCTGAAGAGCGCGGCAGCTTCAAGCGTTTTTGCGAGCTGATTGGCAGTCTGCCCGGCGGCCCACGCAATGTGACTGAATTCAACTACCGCATGAACGATTCGGCCCAGGCCCATGTGTTTGTCGGTTTGACCACCCAAGGCAAGGGCGAGAGTTCGCAAATTGCCAAGAACTTCAGCCAGCATGGTTTTGAGGCACTGGACCTGACGCACGACGAATTAGCCAAAGAGCACATTCGCCACATGGTGGGCGGGCATTCGGCTTTGTCGCAAGATGAACGCCTGATGCGCTTTGAATTTCCTGAGCGGCCGGGGGCTTTGATGAAGTTCTTGAGCCTAATGCGTCCGGGCTGGAACATCAGCCTCTTTCACTACCGTAACCAGGGCGCTGATTACGGCCGAATTTTGGTGGGCTTGCAAGTGCCAGCCAAAGACGACAAAGCCTTTGCCAAGTTTTTGGACACTTTGGGCTTTCCGTATGTGGAGGAAACCCAAAACCCGGTCTACCGTTTGTTTTTACAAAAATAAAGGCCGTACGGCCTTTACGGACACTGGGCGTGTCAAGGCTTTAAAAGTGCAGGCATGTCCAGCGTGGTTAAGGCGGGGCCATCTGGCGTGGCGGCCAAACGCGCCTGACGAGCACTAAGCGACTGCAGCACCATGCCATCGACCACGGTTTGTCCCACTTTAAAAGCCTTGGCCGCTTGTCCATCGACTGCAATCAATGCAGCGCCCTGGCCCGAGTTCAAAGCCACAACACCTGACAAGACAAAACGTGCCCCGACATCGGTTACTGCCGCGGGGGCAGAGGCCGCACCCAAGGCCCTTTGTACATCTGCCAAAGCAGGCTCAGCCGGTGTTGAGCGCGCCACCGTGGTGGCCTGAGAGCCCGGCCCGCTAACCCCGGCAAACTGCATCGCCCAATAGGCCACCAAGGCAGCCGCGGCCGTCCAAACGACCAAGGTCGACAAACTGGCCAGCCAGCGTGACGTGAAGGTCGAAGTGATTGTGTGCAACATACTGGGATTATGATGGAAAGGGCTTGGCAAGATGCCCTGCGCCCAAGCTCCAGCCAACTCGCTGCAAGAGGTGAATGAAATGACATCAACAAACACAAACATACCGACCACGGCTCACCGCAAAGTTCACCAACATGCCCGCCAAAAAGGCCACGGACAACGCGGGTTTACATTGATTGAATTGATGGTGGTATTGGCCATCATTGGCGTCTTGGCCGCTTTGATCGTGCCCAATGTACTGGGCCGTGCCGACGACGCACGGGTGACCGCTGCCCGCACCGATGTGGGTAACTTGATGCAAGCGCTCAAGCTGTACAAACTGGACAACCAGCGCTACCCCTCCAGCGCACAAGGCCTTCAAGCACTGGTGACTAAACCCAGCACCGAACCCGTGCCCACTAACTGGAAGCCTTATCTTGAAAAACTGCCCGCCGATCCTTGGGGCCGCGCCTACTTGTTCATGAACCCCGGCCTCAAAGCTGAGGTAGATGTACTGTCTTTTGGCGCCGACGGTCAATCAGGCGGTGAAGGCAACAATGCCGACATTGGCAGCTGGCAATAAGAAGCGCTGGCCCTTGCAAGGTCCGTATCGCCGCTCGACCCTTCAGGGCTTCACCTTGATTGAATTGCTGGTGGTACTGGCCATTATTGCTATCGGCACGGCCGGGGTCAGCCTGTCGATGCGTGACTCGGCGCAAAGTGCCTTGGAGCGCGACGCGCAGCGGCTGGCGGCCTTGCTTGATGCGGCCCGCACGCGATCGCGCGCCAGCGGTGTACCCGTGATTTGGCGCACGCAAATGCAAGGCGATGCCCAGCGCTTTGTGTTTGAGGGCCTGCCCGGCGCGCCCTTGCCCAACCAGTGGCTGGATGCCCAAACGCGCAGCCTGAGCCCTGAGCCCGTGCTTTTGGGTCCTGAGCCGCTGATCGGTGCGCAGTCGGTGGCTTTGTCGTCGGCCAACCCCAACCGCACTTCAAGCAACCGCTTGTGGGTTCGTACAGACGGGCTGCGTCCTTTTACCGTGCAAACCAGCCCCCCATGAACGCATCAAAAGCCAAAGGCTTCACGCTGATCGAGGTGTTGGTGGCGCTAGGTATTGTGGCCATCGCGCTGATGGCGGGCTTGAAAGCCACCGCCTCATTGGCGCGCAACGCCGACCGGCAAACGCTGGCCATTTTGGCGCAGGTCTGCGCCGAAAACGAACTGAGTCGATTGAAACTGCTGCGCCAACTGCCCGACACGGGCGAAACCGCCTTGCCCTGCGAGCAAGCTGGGCGATCACTGCAGGTGAATGTGTCTGTGCAAACCACGCCCAACCCCAATTTTCGCCGAGTCGATGCCAAAGTCAGCGAAGGCGTCACTTCCGTGTTCAGCATCTCCACAGTGATGGGGCGCAACTGATGCGCAGCCCCGCCCGCGGCTTCACCTTGATCGAGTTGCTGGTCGCGATTTCGGTCATGGCCTTGATGGCCGTGCTCAGCTGGCGAGGCATCGATGGCATGAGCCGAGCCCAAAGCCAATTGCAAACCCGGGCCGATGATGTTTTGACGCTGCAAGTCGGGCTCGCCCAATGGCGCACTGACCTGGACGCCATGGTCAGCCTGCCAGGCACTGCCACACTAGACTGGGACGGCCGGGTGCTGCGCCTCACGCGCCGCAACCCCTTGGTCGAGCCAGCCAGCGTGCAGGTGGTGGCCTGGACGCTGAGAAGCGATGGCGGCAACGGCGCAGGCAGTAGCACCTGGATGCGTTGGCAATCAGCCGCCATCAGCCAACGCGCCGACTGGACCACGGCATGGGCGCGCGCGCAAACTTGGGGCCAAACTCCCAGCGCAGAAGATCGAGCGCAAGAGGTCAGCGTACGGCCCCTGTCGCAATGGCAAATCTTTTTTCACCGCGGCGGGGCCTGGAGTAACCCGCTTTCAAGTGAAGGGGTTACACCCACCACGTTAGGCAGCGCCAGCGGCGCCGCTCCCGGCAGCCCGCCAGACGGCATTCGCCTATTGCTGGACTTGCCCGCCGGCCAAAGCCTGACGGGCAAGCTCACGCTGGATTGGGTTAGTCCCACTTTGACTGGGGGAGCGCCATGAACGCCGCTGAGCGCCTCTATTTTGCGCACCGCGCGGGGCGACTGCTGCGACCACACAGGGTCTGCGGCGCAGCGCTGATCAGCGCCATGATCACCGTGACCTTGGTCGCCACCTTGGCCAGCGCCGCGCTGTGGCAGCAGTGGCGTCATGTGGAGATTGAAAGCGCCGAAAGATCGCGTGCCCAAACCGCTTGGCTGCTGACCGGTGCGCTGGATTTCTCTCGGCTGGTTTTGCGCGAAGACAAAGGCCCTGCCGACCATTTGGCCGAGCCCTGGGCGTTGGGCTTGCAGGAGTCCAAGTTGTCAGCCTTTTTATCGCAAGACAAACAAACGCGGGAAGGCGACCCGGAGGTCTTTTTGTCGGGCTCCATCACCGACGCCCAGTCGCGCCTGAATGTGCGCAACCTGATAGAGAACGGCCAAGCCTCCATTTCTGGCCGCGCCAGCTTTGCCAAACTGTTCGCGCTGCTGGGTTTGCCGCTCAGTGAGCTCAACACGATGCAGCAACAACTGCTGCGTGCCCAGCAAGCGATATCTCCAACAAACAACAACAACGCTTTCGCATCGACAGGCAGCGCCAATGCGCCGTTGATGCCGCAACAACCAGCGCAATTGGTCTGGTTGGGCCTGAGCCCTCGCACGGCAGCGCAATTGGCTCCCTTTGTCTCGATCTTGCCCGAAGCCACGCCCTTGAACCTGAATACCGCTGGCCCTGAGGCTATTTACGTCAGCCTGCCAGGCCTGGACCTGCCCGCAGCGCATCAGTTTGTTCGGCAACGGGCCAATTTGGCGCCCTTGGAAACCCTGGAAGCGGCCAGCAAGGCGCTAGGCCCGCAGGTGAACGAGAAGCAGCACAGCTTGAGCACCAAATACTTTTTGATTCGGGGTCGCATGCGCCTGGAAGATACGGTTCAAGAAGATGATTTGCTGGTCGAGCGCAACGGGCCCAAAATTACCATCTTGTGGCGTTACCGCGCAGTACGCAATCAGCCCAGTACGCTGCCCAACAACTTGCAGAGCGCCGCACTCCTACAATCTGCACAGCCATGAGCCATTTGATCCTCTCGCTGCCCCTGACGGCAGCCTCCCCCAGCAGCCTGTATGCCTTCACCGAAGGGACGGCAACGGCATCGCTGCGTCAGGCCTCGCCCGCCCTTTTGCCCCCCGTGGACCGTAACACCGAGGTGGTCGCTGTGATACCCGCAGCCGCCCTGTCATGGCATGCGGTGGACCTGCCCGCCGGCAAGGCCCTGAGGGGCCCCAGTCTGCGCGCCGTGCTGGTCGGCTTGCTTGAAGAGCGGGTGCTGGACGAGGCGCAGCAGTTGCACTTTGCGCTGCAGCCACACTGGCAAGCCGGGCAAACAACCTGGATTGCCGTGTGCCATAAAAGCTGGTTGCAGGGCCACTTGCGGGGACTCGAAGCAGCGGGCATTTTGGTCAACCGCGTGGTACCGGAGCTGAGCCCCCTCAGCCACCCAGGTGCCGATGTCGGCATGCAGTTACTTGTCACCGGCACCCCTCAGGCGGCCTGGCTGTGGGTCAGCGACGTGCAGGGCGTTTGGGGCCTGCCCTTCCCCTCGGGCCTGGTCACTGTGAACGCACAGCGAGGCCACGCGCAGTTGAGCGCTGAGCCCGCCGTGGCCGAGTGGGCTGAACACCATTTGCACCTCAAGCCCAGCTTGATTCAACCTGCTGAGCGCTTGCTAAAGGCCGCATTGGGAGACTGGGATTTGGCCCAGTTTGAGTTGGCGGCCACCGGGTCGGCGCGCTGGGCCAAAACCCTGGGCCGCGTCAAACAAGCCTTATGGCAATCCAGCGCTTGGCGCCCTGCCCGCTGGGGGCTGGGCATGCTGGTGCTGAGCCAGCTGCTGGGTCTGAACGCCTGGGCCTGGAAGCTCCAAGCTGACTTGCACCAACGGCAATCAAGCCTGGCACAGGTGATGGTGCAGACCTTTCCAGAGATTCAAGTGGTGGTCGATGCGCCACTGCAAATGCGCCGAGAAGTGCAGCGCCTGCGCCAAGCTGCAGGGCAAGCCGGCAACGATGGCCTGGAGCCCCTGCTCGCGGCGTTGGGACAAGCGCTGCCCGCGGGGACTGCGCTCAAGCAAATAGATTTTCAAGCAGGCGAGCTGCGCTTGAAAGACCTGACCCTGACCGATGCGCAGGCCACGCAAATGCAAATTCAGCTACAAGCCCATCAGGCTCAAGGACGGCGCGACGGTGCCGAGTGGGTGATAACCGCGTTAATCAGTGGCTCCTCACCCAGGAGTGCCCCATGAGCTTAAAGCAAGATAAACAAGCAGCTCTGCAGGCGCTGAGCCAACGCTGGCAGGCCTTGAGCCCACGCGAACAACGCTTGATGAGCTTTGGCGCAGCCTTGCTGGTGGTGATGGTCGTGTGGTTGGCGGCATTGGCCCCAGCCCTGCGCACCGTGCGCGAAGTACCGGCCCAACAAGCGGTCCTGGATGCGCAATGGCAACAACTCAAAGACCTTCAATCACAAGCACAAACCTTGCAGCAGCAACCGCGCATCACCCAGACCGAAGCACTGCGCGCCTTACAAAGCAGCACCACCGAACATTTGGGCAACAGTGCTCAACTCCAAACCTTGGGTGAACGCAGCACCGTAACGCTCAAGGCCGTGCCAGCACCGGCGTTGGCCAGCTGGTTGGCCCAGGTGCGAACCCAGGCCCGAGCGGTGCCAGTGCAAGCCCATTTGCAGCGCAGCGCAGCCTCAGACATGGCCACGACCGGGCCCGAAGCCAAAGCGACCAACCCATCATCGGCCAATGCCCCGATCGCGCTGAACACCATCATGTGGAGCGGCTCGGTAGTACTCAGTTTGCCCGCGCCCTAAGGTCTACCCGCCCATGACCTTGAAACTCGCCTCAGCCCCAACCCCTTTGTCCACGTCTTTCGCACGCGGAGCTGGGCGTCGCACGCCAGCGCGTCCACCGGGCGCGCCCTGGCCCTGGGCCTGGACTGGCGCTTTGCTTGGCCTGTTCGGCGCCTTGCTGCTGTACGCGCCTGCGCAATGGCTGGCACAAGCGGTGGCCCTGACAAGCCACGATCACTTGCAACTGCCAGATGCGCGTGGAACGGTCTGGCAGGGTTCAGCGCGAGTGGTTTTGACGGGCGGCGCAGGCAGTCGCGATGCACAGGCCTTGCCCGGGCGCATCACCTGGGCGCTGCAGCCCTTGAATTGGGAGCACCAGTTGAGCCTGAGTTCAGACTGCTGCATGCCCTCGGCATTACACCTGCGCATGACGCCCGCTTGGGACGGCGCGCAGCTTGAACTCAGCGACACGCAGTCCATCTGGCCTGCGGCACTGCTTTCGGGCCTCGGCGCGCCGTGGAACACACTGCAGCCCGAGGGCGACTTGGTCATTGCCCCTCACCAACTGCGCTTGCGTTGGTACAGCGGCCAGTGGCGCGCGCAGGGCGGCGTGAAGATCACCGCCCGCAATATGGCCTCACGCTTGACGCCACTCAAACCCATTGGCACCTACCAAGTGGATATCAGCACCGCAGATACAAGCTCTAATGCAATCGACTTAAAGCTCAGCACCGTCTCTGGCAGTTTGTTACTGTCCGGCCAAGGGCAATGGGTGGGGCAGCGCTTGCGCTTTCAAGGCGAAGCGAGCGCCGCGCCCGATCACGAAGCCACGTTGAACAATTTACTCAGCATTATCGGCCGCCGCCAAGGCGCGCGCAGCCTACTTTCTTGGGGTTAAGACCTTTATGCACACACACCTGTTCACACCGCGCCGCTGGCATTATTTGTCATGGACTCTTTTATGCGGGCTTGGGCTAGTCAGCCTGACGGCCAGCGCTCAAACCCATCACTCGAGCAAAAGCGCGAACTCTCAGGCCAGCAAATCCAATGAGACGATCACGCTGAACTTTGCCAATGCCGAGATCGAATCGGTAGCACGCACCTTGGCCACGCTGTCTGGCCACAATGTCGTGGTCGACCCACGCGTCAAAGGCACCATGAGTCTGATCAGCACCGTGCCGGTGGCCCCCGCTCAGGCCCTGCGATTGTTTGCCTCGCAACTGCGCACGCAAGGCTTTGCTTTGGTCGAATCTTCTGGCCTGTACACGGTGGTTCCCGAGGCTGAAGCCAAGATGCAGAGCGGCGCAGTGAATGCGGGTAACGCGCCCTTAAGCAGCAATCAAGGCGGGGGGCAGATCGTGACGCAAATTTTTAAGCTGAATCACGAATCTGCCAACAACCTAGTGGCAGTGCTGCGCCCCCTCATCAGCCCCAACAACACGATCAACGTGAACCCCGGCACCAATGCGCTGGTGATCACCGACTACGCTGACAACTTGCAACGCCTGGGCCGCATCGTGGCCGCGCTGGACGTCTCCAACGCCACTGGCGTAGAAGTGATTCGCCTCCAACACTCTTTGGCAAGTGACATGGCGCCTTTGGTGCAAAAGTTGATTGATTCGGGCGCCGCCAACGCCCCGGCTTCAGCCACCGCCGGCCAAACCGACAACGGCTACAAAACCACCTTGGTGGCCGAGTCGCGCACCAACTCACTGATCGTGCGCGCCGCCAACCCGGCCCGTGTGTCTTTGGTGCGCACCCTAATCGAGCAGCTCGACCAACCCAGTGCCAGCACAGGCAACGGCGCCGCCGGAAATATTTATGTGGTCTACCTGAAAAACGCTGACGCTACCAAATTGGCCGGCACCTTGCGCGCGGCCATGACGGCCGACGGCCGTAGCAACGCCCTGGGATCGACCACCCCAACCGGAACATCATTCAGTACGCCGCCCAACACCACGCCCGGCAGCAGCGCGCCCAACAGCCAGCCCTCGACCGGCGGACAAATTCAAGCCGATCCAGCCACGAACTCGCTGATCATCACCGCGCCTGAGCCTCAGTACCGCCAGCTGCGTGCGGTAATTGACAAGCTCGACCAGCGACGCGCTCAGGTGTATGTGGAAAGCCTGATCGCCGAAGTCAGCGCCGACAAAGCTGCCGAGTTTGGCGTGCAGTGGATGAGCGGCACGGGCACAGGCAACAACACTGTGGGCTTGCTGGGCACCAACTTCTCCGTCGGCGGCACTAATTTGTTATCGCTGGCGACCGGTGCTGCGGCAGGCACTTTGACTGGATCTAGCGCTCCAGC
>CANGEG010000075.1 GCA_947452725.1 Comamonadaceae bacterium
CAAATTTCGAAGAATTTGTTCAGTGAGATTCATGTCACCACGAACCAGGTAGTTTTCGTAATGAAAATCCAGTGTCAGGCCCTTTTCGATGGCCAGAGGATTAAAGGTGAGGCCGATGTCATGGACCACCGACGCTAGCTCGAAATCTGAGTGGCTGGGATTAAGATTGGAATCCAACTTACTGATGTCCAGCAAAGTATTGAACATCTTGTTCAATACGGTAATGCTAGAGTGCATTTTCTGAAAGATGGATTTTTCTCTATCCGCTAAATTTTTAAAGTTAACCAATTCGATGAAGATGTTGATTGCCTGCATGGGTTGGCGCAAATCGTGACTGGCTGTGGCGATAAATTCAGACTTGGCCACATTGGCTGCCACAGAGGCATCTTTTTCAAAGGTCAGTTGTTCAAAAAGCTGTTCATTTTTGTAGCGAAGTGAAATGGATTTTTCCCATGATTTTGAAAATAAAAAACCCATGCGCAAAGCCAGATAAAAAGTCACCATAGAGCCAATGGCAATGGGCCAAATGGAAAATTCCAAGTGAATGGCGATAAACAAGAGCTCAGGAATTTTGAGCGGCAATGCAAAGCTGTAAAACGTTTTCCAGTTGACACAGTAACCGACCATGCCAACAAAAAGCACCGTGAGGGAAATAATTTGATATAGCAAATAATTGACTAACTCCATATTGGTCACCAACATCAGCCAACCAATGCCCCAAACAAATGTGACTACCGCAACGGCCCAATTCAACTTTAAGAAGTTGGTACGAGTGGGACTGTCTAATCGGATAGATTGGATCAAGAAGATTCGGATACAAACGGCCACTGCCATTAAGGCCAGCCACACATGGAATCGCAATGGAAAATCAGCGGATTCATACAGTGGAATGCACAGCAGGGGGGCCACAATGGTCGCGACCGTGCTGGATTTGGCAAAGTCGCGCATGTAGCTTATTTTTTCAATTGCTACTTGCGCAATCAAATGACTGTCGGAAACAGGTTCCAAGTTCTCGCTGAGCCTGTATTCATTCATATGCATAGCCAAATAATGATGACGCAAAAAATCTAGTTGCGCTAAACGCTGGGACTGAATGAAAGCAAGTTGTATTTTTGTGCTTTCAAGACAGCTTGCGTTCGATTGAAGACCCGCAATTCCTTAAATATTTGATTAATATGAATTTTGATGGTTTGCTCTTTTATTTCAAGTAAATCTGCTATGACCTTGTTGGGGTGCCCTAAAGAAATCAAGTGAAGCACTTCCAGTTGGCGTTGTGTCAATCGAAATTCATTAGGTTCAGACGTTTTAGAGTACGCTGCGAACTCGCCATCCGAAGCGATCAAAGGTCGGATCTTCGCGATAATGTGCTCCGAGGTATTGTTTTTGGACAGGAACAGAGAAGCGCCTGCCGCCACAGAACGAGGTTGCCAAGCGTGTTCGTCCAAACCTGAGATGGCCACAACGTGTGTGACTTGTGCCATGTTTTTAAAAACTTTGATACAAGCCAGACCACTGAGGCCCGGCATCAAAATGTCCAGCAAAATCAACCAGTGCTTGTTGGGTTGATCAACCACATCGAGACCTTCATTGGCATTGCTGGCACCGATTACTTCGATCCCTTCGGCATGGAACTCAGTCGCTAACCGCGCTGTTAATGCATCCCTGTAAACAGGGTGGTCGTCAATGATCAGTATTGATTTTTTGAGGGGTGCGTCCATTCAGCCCATACTACAACTTAGCTACACAAGTGGCAATAAAACTTAGGTTGTAGATAAACCTCGTCGTCTTGTCGAAGAAAAATGCATTTTAATAGTCGTCAATAACTTCAGCCAACTTTCTGCAAACCCGCACTGAGAGGGTCCGGGGTGTTGTGCTCGAACGGATGGTGCCTTTGCCAACGGGGCCTTCAAAATCATAAAAAGATGCAGCTTGGCCATCGATGATTTTCACATACGAAAAAATACGGTAGTTTTCGCCGTTGTGGCATTTGCCTGCAAAAACAAATTCAGTATCGTCATTGCCCAACGGGGTATTTTCATTTTGCAATTCATTCGCCCAAAAAAACCCAGGGGCAATGGCCATAAAGATACCGGCGAGGTAAATGGATCCATTCAATTGAAGACTTTTCGATTTTACTAATTTCATATTTTGTAGGCCGTGATTTCCCATGCATCGATGGTAAGACCCGACCTCGAAAAATCAATACGAAATACGTTCTATGGCTTAAGTTCTACATGAACGCATTGAACCAGTAACGACTTGGATGCGGCCCCAATGAAATTTCATAAATCGGGATCCATTGCGCTTCATCAGTGGCGCGCGACATCAATAGCAATTTGAGGCTTTGAGTGCGTCACGGAACGCTAAAACCCGTCCTGACAAGTGCATGATGAAATTTCCAGTCGTGGGCGGCGCACATGTAGTTCTGGGGTTGGTTTGAACGACTCCGCCTGACCTGTCCCACTTAAGAGTCCTCTATGTCGCACTACCATGCCATGGTCTGGTTAGATCACGTTGAGGCGCATGTCATGCATGTGAGCCCAGACGATGTTGAAATGTCTTTGATTCAACCCAAAGGTCCGCACCCTAAACTGCACTCGCGTGTTGGAACGCTGGGCGATGGCCGCGCCCGTGAAGACCAGGACCACTACCACCGTGTCGCAGAGGCACTGAAAGGAGCGTCTGAGCTATTGATCGTTGGACCGGCGCAGGCCAAGTTTCAACTGATCAAGCACATTCACGCGCATGATCCCGAGTTGGTAAAAATGTGGTTGGCGTCGAGCCCGTAGATCACCCAACAGGTGCGCAGTTGGTCGCTTACGCACGCAAGTATTTTTTGGGCAAAGGCAAACGTCTATAGACTGTGATTTTCGCTGCCAGAAGATGGAACCTGGCCGCGTGCCACGAAGCAGGCTAAGTGCTTGGTGCTCCCTCATGCATGGCGTGATAAGCAAGACACCTGGACCGAATTGGTAAAGATCCTGCAATGGATGAGGCCTCCAGTTTGTGGTGTGTCTTTGACGCCGCCTAGCGGCACCATGACCGCCTTGTAAAATTGGGCTATGAACGGCGCAAACGCGATTTTCAACTATTCCGACCATTACCCATTCGCTTGTGCAGCTCTTCCGAGTCTCCTTAAAAAAGTAAAAGAGCCCGCATCATGAGCATCATTCTCAAGCAAGCCATCTCCGGTCCTGCCGCTTGGAGCGGTCTGGATATGGCGCAAGACCCGCGCTGGATACAGCACCTCACGCCAGAAATGATTCAAGGGCTTGACGCTGCACTGGCGACGCTCAAGGAGCGTGGTTTGCGCTTTGCCGATTTCACGCGCGAGGACTTTCCCATCGGGCCTCTCGGCCAATGGCTCCCCCAGTTGGCCGATGAATTGGAGAACGGCCGGGGCTTCGCGCTGTTACGCGGCCTACCGGTGCACCGCTACAGCGAAGAAGAGCTCAAAGCCGTGTATTACGGCATCGGATTGCACTTGGGCCAGCCGGTGCGCCAGAACCCGCGCGGCGACCTGTTGGGCGAGGTTTCGGCTGTGGGCGACCCGGGCGACAAGCGCACCCGCGTGTATGAAACCAACTTGTACTTGCCTTATCACTCGGACCCTTCTGACGTTGTGGGTCTGCTGTGCGTGCGCAAGGCCCGCAGCGGCGGTGTCAGCAGCTTAGTGAGCGTGGCGCGTATTTACAACGAAATTTTGGTCAACTACCCAGAGTACCTGGGCCTGTATTTCCGGCTGTTTTATTTTGAGCACCTGTGCGAGCCGCAGCCCAGTCTGTCACCGATCTTCAGCTTCCACCAAGGCAAACTCAGCTGCCGCTACCTGCGTCAGTACTTGGAGTTGGGATGCGAAATTCGAGGCGTGCCGCTGTCGCGCGTTGAGGTGGAGGCGCTGGATTTATTTGACCAAATCATGCAATCTCCAGAGATTCGGCTGGACATGATGATGGAGCCGGGCGATCTGCAATTCGCCAACAACTATGCCGTGCTGCATTCGCGCACCCAGTTTGAAGACCATGCCGAAGTGGCGCTGCGCCGGCGCATGCTGCGCTTGTGGCTGAAGATGCCTAATGCCCGCACCCTCGCGCCCGAATTTCCGGGGCGCAATGGATTTCCCATGCCGCATGTGGCGTAGCTCTCAAGCCGTTTTTGACAGCACCGAGTGCCGTCTGAAATGGGTTTAAAAATGGGACTTAAAAATCAAATCGCAATTCGACTTCTCAACAAGGCAAAAAAGGTCAGTCTGTATTCTGAATAGCCAACTTATTTGGCCATATTGGCAATTATTTTGTATTCTAAATATTAATTAGCAAGTGGTTATGGACTTGGCCGCGTCACTCACCCTTGCACTTGTAGCCCTGGCTCAGGGCTATCCGAAGGAGCGGCGTTACGGTTTCCCGGCTTGCCTATCGGGCACCGCGACAGCCATCCTGATCTCCAAATCTCCTACAGGTTATAGCTACGAAGCAATGGGCACGACCCGCAGCAATCGGCCAGTCGGCATGATGGACGGCGGCTCGACTCGACGCGTGGGAATGAAAGTATCACTGGGCGGATGTAGTAGCCAAAACACACTGTGTGAAGCCGCAGACCACGAGGACGGCAAACAACTTGCGTACCTCGTGCTTGGCCCCGATGGCCGGATCACCCGTGAGATGAGGCCTGGGACCGGCAAGTACGCCGGTCTGCAAATGAGCGGTGTTAGCACGGCCTTGGGAACGTTCCCCATGATTGAGCTAGGCACGTTTCAAACCTGCAATCAACAAACTGACATTTAAAAAATGAGATGAGGAAACGTGCGGGTCGCGACAGCGCACGACCCCGCCAAGACCAGGGCGGCTAAGATGGACGGTGAAAAAAACGTAAAGTGCAATGGTCAATTGCGTCGCGCAGCTAAAGTGAGCGTTCAAACAGTAAGTTTCAATTGATGTTGCATCCGCATTTTGTCCATCTCTTAATGGAATCAATTTCAACCAAGTCATACTGCAAACTTCAGCTTAAAAATCAGACATCCATATGCGACGCTTAACCATCACTCTTGCTGCAACATTTTTGTTCATGAGCATGTATGCAAATGCACAGCCGATTTTACCGACTGGAGAGCTCACGGGAAATGCGTGGGTTCATACCAAAGAGTCTTTAGACGCCGCTGTTCAGCAATCTGGTGTCTGCCTTCCCCCGGCCGCTACCGGCGGGACTGTGTTCTGCGGCAAGTTCAAAGAAATTCCCAAACTCAACGGCAAGCCAGTACCCGTCATTGTCTTCCTTCATGGATCATCAGGACTTGGCCTTAAGGCGATAGGAGAGTGGCAGCAATGGCTCGCTGGTCTTGGCTATGCGAGCATTGCGCCAGACTCTTTTGCTCTTGCCGACCACGTGACTTATAAATCACCGATTGACAAGGATTCATATGAAAAGATCCTCGCGCTTCGGGCCTCAGAGATCGCGCCAACTCTTTTAGCGCTCAAGAGTCAGCGCTGGGTTGATGCAAAGAACTTGATACTTGCAGGCACAAGCGAAGGAGCAGTTCCTGTCGCCCGTTATACGGGTGCTGAATTTAATGCTCGCATCTTGTATGCATGGAGTTGCGAATCCAATTATTTCGTCCAGCAGCCATTGAACGCGTTTGAACCCGGCAAACCTGTTCTCAATGTCATCAGCGTTTCGGACCCATTTTTTTCTAAATCCAACTCATGGCTGGGAAATCCGCAGGCACAAGGTCACTGTGGGGCGGCGCTCAAAGGTAATGCGCGTGCTTCAGTTCTGTTGATTCCAGATGCGCCACACACGCTTTTAAATCTTCCAGCCGCACGAAATGCCACAGCAGGATTTTTGTCCTCACTGACAACGCCTTGAGTTATCTGTCCACGATGCGAAGCCGAAACGACATCCATGCTGATTAAGGGATGCTCAAACTTCAACGATCACTACTTGAAGATATTCAACTTGCAGCCGCGGGGATGCTTCGCTACTCAGAAACAACGGCTAGTTCTTCACCCTATTTACAGCCCCAGCAGCGAAGAGGGCGGCTTCCATGCAACTCGTCAATTTAAATCTTGCTCCCATCCTTAGCGCTCGCAGCCTATTAAATTGCAACGCCGATGATTTGCCCAGCCTCTTAAAGGAAATAGAAGAAGAGCAAGACTTGGGCAACAAATTCATGAAGCTGTTCATCATCTTGCAGAATTTTCAGATGGACGATTTTGCACAAGAGATGCAAAACCAGGCTTTTTTGCACCGCCATGTTTTTCGTTTTCTAAACCCGCCCACCCCGCGGCTTCGACTCCTTGCCATCGCGGGCCCTGGCAACATGAGCCAAAACGCGCCACTTGATTTTGTTTTGTTCAATCAAAACGTGCAACTGGATTACTACTATGTGGTTGATGCTGACACTCCCTTTGCGTCAGTTCCAGAGCACGACGTAGCGATCTTGGCGCTGGGAGAGTCCACCCAGCACAACGCACTGCATGCCCACATTGAAGCCAATCGTCGCAAGTGGCCTCGTCCATTTTTGAATCACGCGCCAGGCGTTATGCGTTGTGCCAGAGACCGTCTGTTCGCGTTGCTCAAGGACGACCATGAATTGAAGGTGCCGTGCACCTTGCGAGTTGAACGTAGAGATTTAAAAAACGAATTGCCGCCTTATTTGATTCGTCCGATCGATACACATGCTGGCGATGGTTTTGAAAAAATTCCTGATCTTGAAGCTCTAGCGTTCTATTTGGATCGCCATTTTTCCGATTGGTTTTATGTATCTGAATACATCGACTGTGCAATGGATGATGGTCTTTTCAGAAAGTTTCGCATCGCCTTAATCGACAAGCAGCCCTTCATTTGCCACTACGCCATATCTGAAAATTGGATCGTGCATTACAAGTCCGCACATATGGAGTTGAGTCTGCAAAAGCGCAAAGAGGAAGAAAAATTCATGCTCGAATTCGAGGATGTTTTCTTGGTCAAACACGGCGCCTGCCTGCGTCGCGTCGCAGAAAAAATTGACTTGGACTATGTGGTTTTGGACTGCGCTGAATCAGCAGATGGGCGTCTGGTTTTATTTGAGGCTGACAATGGCGCGTGGATTCACGACACCGATCCACAGGAGATCTTTCCCTATAAATCGAAAGTCATGAACCGTGCCTTTTCAGCCTTCACGCAGATGCTGCTGAAAGCGCAGTCGTGTGGTTCAGATCGCGAAGCTCGCGCTTGAGCACTTTGCCAATCGCACTGCGAGGCAGCTCAGACAAGAAATAAAGCGCAGACAGGCGCTGGGTTTTACCCACACGCTGTTGGTACCACTGCAGCAGCTCTTCTTGGCTGGCGCGCAGCCCTTTGCGCAGCACCACATAAGCCACAGGTGTTTCGCCCCACTCGCGTGAGGGCATGCCAACTACGGCAACTTCCTGGATTTTCGGATGCTCTCGCAGCACGGCCTCCAAATCGCTCGGGTACAGATTGAAACCGCCGCTAATGATCATGTCTTTGCGCCGATCGACAAGGGTTAAAAAACCCTCGGCGTCAAAACGGCCCACATCGCCTGTACGTATAAACCTGCGCCCCGAGGGGTCATACCACTCAGCTTCGCTGGTTTTTTCTGGTTGGCCGTAATAGCCGGTCATCATGGCGGGCGAGTGGCCCACCACTTCACCGGTGCTGCCGGCGGGCAGTTCGTGGCCTTCTTCGTCGATCAGCCGGATGTCATGCCCTTCGGCAGGTTGGCCTACGGTATGCAGTTTTTCGGGGTGCTCATGCGCGTTGAGAATGCAGGTGCCACCGCCTTCGGTCATGCCGTAAAACTCAATCAAAGCACCTGGCCAGCGCTGGATCACATCGGCTTTGAGCGGTGCGGCAAACGGAGCGCTGGTGCAAAACTTGACTTGAAATGAAGACAGGTCTCGGCAATCAAAATCCGCGCAGTCCATGATGCGCTGATATTGAACCGGCACCAGCATCGTGTGCGTGATGTGGTGTAGTTCGGCCAAGGCCAGATACTCTGCGGCGTTGAATTTGGGCATGATCCTTACACAACCGCCCAGCGCCAACGTTGGGAAAAACACCACCAAGGTGGTGTTGGAGTACAGAGGAGTGGACACGAGAGAACGTGTCCTGGGGCTGTAACCGTATGTCAGGCCCCTGCGCATATGGGTCCAGCGCATTCCGTGGGATTGCACAATACCTTTGGGTGTGCCAGTCGTGCCTGAGGAGTAAATGATGTTGAATGCGGCCTCCGCTGCCACGCTCACCGCAGAAGGTGTGCTGCCAGCAGGGGCTAGCCAGATTTCCAATGATTGGCCTGCGGCACTGCCGTCTAGGGCGATGCGCGGCAGGGCTAGCATTTCCGGCTGCACCAATTCGCGTGCGGCTTCATCCAGAAATAGCAAGCTGGCTTGGGCATCGCGCAGCATCCCGGTCAAAATTTGCGGTGTAACTGATGGGGCCAGGGGTGCGACCACGACACCGGCCCGCAGGGCTCCCAAAAATACGCATGCATAGTCGACGCCGGAGAGCGCGCAAATCGCCACGCATTGGCCCGCTTTCACACCTTCGCGTTGCAAAGCGGCGGCCACTCGGTCCATGCGTTCATTCAGGGCTGCGTAGCTAAGTAAGGTGAGCGCATCGCACAGCGCCGGTGCTTCGGGTTGGGCGCGGGCGTGACCGCGGATCAGCTCAGATAGGGGTTGGAACGTAGATTCTGACGTGATGAGGTGAGGCAAGGTAGTCATGTGCGCCAGCGTAATTCAAGTTGGCTATGCACTCTGAGCTCCTGGTGACCTTTGGGGCGGCGGCGGCCTGGAGCGCTGGCCCCAAACAAAGTGAAACGGAAAAAGCAACAACCCCAGGGCGCCCATAACCCAGTGACTCCAGACAACGGCTTGCCGTACGTCTTCGCGGCCGTAGTACAGCAGCAGGCCTGAGAGCACCAGTGCACTGAGCAATGTGCTGAGAATGATCCCCGTTGTGCGGTTGCGTCTGGCGTTCCAAGCCGTGCGAATGTGTGACGGTATCACTGCGCCAAAGGCCATCAGCGACAGCGCTGCGCTCACACCGTGCGCCTCCAAGAGACTGTGCGAGCTCAAACCCGCCAGGTGCAGCTGCACATCGTGGGCCATGAAAAAAAGCAGGCCCGACAGGGCGCAAAAAACAAAGATTGCATGTGTAGTGATGCGTTGCCAGCGCGGCAAACGGCCAATGCGACTGATGCGGCGGTTATCTGAATGGGCGTGTGGGTATAAGGGGCTCATGTGGAAGCGGTGATGAAAGGCTGGGCACCGTAATGCGCAAAGCACGGTAGCGCTATGTTGCGCGAAAGGGCGAGCACCTTGGTCAGCGCGTCGGCCACTGCGCACACCGGCGCAATGACCGAAAAACTGTCTGGGCAAAGCAGGGGCTGGTGGTTGTGTGGATTCACCAGCGCTGAGATGGTATGTCCGCCATGCGCACGCAGCGAGTAATAGATGGCCGAGGTGGCGCAGGCGCCGTCTTGCAACAAGCCTGCAAACACCGGCTCTGATCCGTATGGCTGGCGCACATAGATGGGCTCTGGCGCAGGGCCGATAACTCGCAAATCGCCGCCTGCGTTCACGCTGGCACTGCTGATGCCACAAACTTTGAGCGCATCAATGGCGCGGTCCACAGCAAAACCTTTGGCGATGCCGCCCAGGTCAATGTGGCAGGGCGTGGCGCTGCGCACCCGCCCGTCTTGCACCGTCAGTTGCATGATGGAAGAGCGCGCAGTGTTGCCAAATTTTTCCAGATTGGCTGGCAGCACGCCCCAGCTTGCGAGTTGGGGGGCGATACCGGGGTCAAACAGGCCCTCGGACTGCGTATGCAGGGATTGGGCCAAGTCGATCACATCTTGTGTCCAAGGGTGCACTGTGACGGGTTCGAGGTGAGCCAGGCGCCTGATTCGACCCAGGTCCGAGTCAGGGCTGAAGGCCGACATCTGCTTTTGTACCAAAGCGATGGCGGCAAAGGCGGCCTCAATGGCCTGGGCGTGCATCGCAGAAGTTGCGGCGCTCTCAGTGGGTTCGCTGTGCACGATGATGCGCACATAGGTCCCCAGCAGTGGGCGCATAGCGTTCATGCTGCGCTTTGCATATGCGCTTTCCATATGCGCTTTCCATTTTTCGCTTTTCATTTAGCACTTTTGAGGGCCAACTCGTACATCACCATCAATCGCTTGACGCCGTCCGTTAGGTGCTTGCAAGACAGTGTGGCCCCGGATAAGTTTGGGATGTCTTGCTTGAGTTTGAGCGGGGCCTCTATGGTTTTTCCGACAAATTGCTGCCGCCATGTTGCATCAGCGACTTCGTACCCATAGGACTCGACGTACTCCATGATCTCAATGCCTTTGATGCTGCCGTTGGGCAGGATGGCCAATGCGTACTTGACCATCTCGTGCTTGCCCAACACCTCGTCAATGATGAACCAGCCACCATCGGCGCTGCGCCATATGCGCTCGCTTTTAAAGGACTCGCGCACCGAGGACAACGCGCGCATTTTGTCGCGTTGTGATTCGCTCAAGTACACCGGATTGAGCAAGAGTTTTTGGCCAGGGAAAAGGCGTTGCTGCGCCTCCTCGGTGCTCACGTTAATTCGGGCGTTGGCCAAAGTGGGCGCCACCAAGGCGGCCATAGGCAGCATCAAGAGTGCGCTTGCGGGGGTCCATTGCATGACTGACACCCTAAAACGGGCGGCCAAACTTGAACATCACCTCGTTGCGCGAATGGCTATCCCACACGCGCCCGTTGGAGCATTCAGCTGCGCCCGGTGTCCAGCACTGGCTTTGGCCCTTGAGTTGATAACGCCATGCCGCAGTGACCCACCACTCTTTGGTGGCGAAGTGCATGTTCGGGCCAATAAAGTGGGCGCGCTGGGTTTGCTTGTTGTACGAGTAGCCATCAAAGTCGTTGTGGAAACGATATTCCACCCCAGCGCTCCAATTGTTGGCCACGCGGTAGGACAGGCCCAGCAGCAGGTCCGCCATGCTTTCTTTGCCGATGTCCGGCGCGTTGAATTTGACCTTTTCGATCGACAACTGCAGGTTGGCAGCCACCACTAAGCGGTCATCCAGAAAATTTGACTGCAGCAACAAGCGTGACTCCAGCTCGTCTTTTACCGGGCCAGTAGTCGCTTCCAAATATAAGCCGACACCCACGGGGTCGATCACGGGGTTGGTCAAGCGCCACACCCCTTCAAGCGATACGCCGTCCACCCGGATGCGGCTGTACGGGTGGGAACCCGCTGAGCCGGGCACCAGCCAGCCGGAGGTGCTGCCGTCACCGTAGTTTTGGTTGGCACTGACACGACTGGTGTTCAGATAGCCGGCGAGCTGAAAGTCTTCGCTGACACCGTACTCCACCTCGGTACGGGCTTGCCATAGGTCGTAATGGCCTTGCGCTTGGCCTTGGTTGACCTGCAGGCGTTGCTCAAACTCCAACGTATCTTTGGGCTGCAAGTCCAACGTATAGACCCAACCGAAAGAGCCTTCACCCGCTTGCGCAGGCAGCGCGAGCAGCAAAATAAAGGGCGCCAGCCAGGCCGCGTGACGCAGTGATCGGGACAACATAGCTACTTTCAAAAAATCGATGCCTCGATTCTAAATGCGAATGGTTCTTATTTGCAAATGAGGGGCGTAACCCTGTTGCAAGTGAGGTGAATTACAGTCAAATCAAGAAAACCGCTTGTAGTCGTCGTCTTTCGCAGATGGAGCGGCAAGATCGAATACAGTATTCATTTCCCGTCCTTTCAATCTCAAAAAGAGTGAGCGCAACCATGGCAGCAGAAAAAACCAAAATCATTTACACCCTGACCGACGAAGCGCCCTTGTTGGCCACCGCGTCCTTTTTGCCCATCGTTCAGGCTTTCGCCGCGCCAGCGGGCATTGACGTGGTGCCCAAAGACATTTCTGTGGCCGCGCGCATTTTGGGTGAGTTTTCAGACATGTTGCCCGAGGCGCAGCGCCTACCCAACAACCTGGCCGAATTGGGCAAGCTGACCTTAAAGTCAGAAGCCAACATCATCAAGTTGCCCAACATCAGCGCCTCGGTGGGCCAGTTGGCCGCAGCCATCAAAGAGTTACAGGCCAAAGGTTACGCACTGCCCGACTACCCTGAAGCGCCGAAAACAGACGCCGAAAAAGACATCCGCGCCCGTTACAGCAAGTGCATTGGCAGCGCCGTGAACCCGGTGCTGCGTGAAGGCAATTCGGACCGCCGCGCACCTCGCGCTGTCAAAGAATTTGCCCGCAAAAACCCACACAGCATGGCCGAGTGGAGCCAAGCTTCACGCTCGCATGTGTCACACATGCACAGCGGAGATTTTTACCATGGCGAAAAGTCCATCACACTGGACCGCGCCCGTGACGTGAAAATGGAGTTGATCACCAAGAGCGGAAAAACCATTGTGCTCAAGGCCAAGGTGGCTTTGCTTGACCGCGAAGTCATCGACAGCATGTTCATGAGCAAGAAAGCGCTGGAGGCTTTCTACGAAAAAGAGATCGAGGACGCACACAAAACCGGTGTCATGTTCTCGCTGCACGTGAAAGCGACCATGATGAAGGTCTCGCACCCCATCGTGTTTGGCCACTGCGTGAAGATTTTCTACAAAGACGCGTTTGCCAAGCATGCCAAATTGTTTGATGAGTTGGGCGTGAACGTGAACAACGGCATGGCCGACTTGTACGGCAAGATCGCCACCTTGCCCCAGTCCAAGCAAGACGAAATCAAGCGTGATCTGCACGCCTGCCACGAGCACCGTCCTGAGCTGGCCATGGTGGACTCTGCCAAAGGCATTACCAACTTCCATTCGCCCAACGACGTGA
>CANGEG010000076.1 GCA_947452725.1 Comamonadaceae bacterium
AACCCTGAATTGCGCAGCCTCTTTGCTGTGCTTAAGGCCCTTGGACTGCGCTTAGCCATTCAACCGGCTCAGCAGCACGCCGCAGTGTGAGTATTCAGCCAGCGGACCCTGCTTATCCCGCTGAAATTTGGCAACTTTGATTTTTCGGGGACTGGGCAAATTTAGCCAAGTTCAGAATCAGTGAGCTCGTAAAGCCGCACGAAGCTTGTCACCCACATCCGGCCTTGCCGAAAACGGGTCTGGCGGATTGTGCTGCTGAACGATTGCTTCCATACGGCTTTGCACATTGCCTAAGGCTTGGGGGTGACTGTAGACATAAAACTGACCCGAAGCTACCGCATCAAACACCTTATGGGCAACTTCGGCGGCAGAAACTTTGCCGCTGCTGACAGCTTTGTCGCTCATAGCCTGACCAATCAGTTGGCTTTGTGTAGGCTTGCCTTCGGTCAATGCAGCCGGTCGGTTGCGCTGGCTTTGGGTGATGCCGGTGGGAACGAAATAAGGGCAAAGCACGCTAGCGCTGATTTGGTCGGTTACCAGTTTCAGGTCTTGGTACAGACTTTCAGTCAAGGCGACCACGGCATGCTTGCTGACGTTGTAAATGCCCATATTAGGCGCAGTCAGCAACCCGGCCATGCTGGCTGTGTTGACGATATGGCCTTGATAAGCGGGGTCATTTTGTGCAGCTTCAAGCATCATTGGGGTGAACAACCGTACACCGTGAACCACGCCCCAGACGTTGACGCCCAGCACCCATTCCCAGTCAGCCACGGAGTTTTCCCAGACCAAACCGCCCGCACCAACGCCGGCGTTGTTGAAGACGAAATGAGGCGCGCCAAAACGCGCTTTCACAGCATCAGCTAAAGCTTGCATTTCTGCCGCATTGGACACGTCCACCTTGAGGGCCAGCACCTGCACGCCTTGAGCGAGCATCTCTTTTTCAGCTTTGTCGAGCGCGTCTTGTTGTACGTCAACCAAAACCAGGTTCATGCCCAGTTGCGCACCGATGCGGGCACACTCAAGGCCAAAGCCTGAGCCTGCGCCTGTCAAAACGGCGGTTTTGCCTTTAAAGCTGTCGATCATGCGGGAACCTTTTTCAGAGTGAAACCAATTCGTGGAAAGTGCACATGCACGGTGCCTGCGAGCGCATCGCTGCGTCGCAACGTTAAACGGGTGCGGGTGGCGGCCACCAATTGTCCGTAGGTGGGTTCGGTGCCAAAGGTGTCTGCCGCCACAATGACCTCGCTCCCCAAGGGGATGCCGTGATCGTCCTGAAACGGCTCATCAGCCAACGGCGCAGTTTGGCTGGCGTGCGCAACAGCTAAGGCGTCCGCACTGCTGATTTCGGTGAATTTGCCGTGACCCAACGCCATCATGCGTTCCAACCAGGCTTTCACCAAGGGCGTGGCGTCTAGCACCCCGGCCACCGAGGGCGTTCGGTACTGGGTAAACCAAATCGGATGCGCAACCGAAAAGTCAGCAATACATGGCGCGTCGCCTAACAAAAAAGGCTGATCGGTGAGCATGTCAGACAAGCGGCGCAGATAGCTTTTGTAGGTGGCGGCGGCGTCGCTGGAGCTCATGCGGGGCGCGCCACCGCGCATGGCTTGGCGGTCTTGCACAAAAGCGGTAACCCATTCAGTCGAGTTGCTGCCCATGATCTCGGCCGCACCGCTGGGTTGAAAATTGAACGCCATGACCGGACCAAAAGTCAGGCTGTCTCCCCATTGCGCCACAACGCGCGCTAGGCCTTTGTGAGATGCAGGGTACAAAGTGTGCTCAGGCTGAATGTGCTCCAGAACATCGCAAATCAGGGCGGTGTCGCAGTAAACATCTGCTCCGATTTGCAGAATCGGGGTGCGACGGTAGCCGCCCGATAGCGCCACCACATCGGGCTTGGGCATCATCATCGGGATGATCACGCTTTTCCAAGTCAGCTGTTTGTAGCCAAGTACAAGACGGATTTTTTCGGCAAACGGAGACGTCGGGTAATGGTGAAGGATGATGTCGCTCATGAGAAGACTCCAGAAATGGGGTGGCTCAGCCTTAGACCAACTTGACCAGTTGTTTGCCAAAGTTTTTGCCTTTGAGCAATCCCAAAAACGCCTCAGGCGCCGCGGCCAAGCCCTGGGCCACGCTTTCACGTGGGCGCAGTTTTCCGGAAGCGATCATCTCTGCGAGCTCATGCAAGGCCTCTGGCCAAACTTCCATGTGTTCGCTTACGATAAAGCCTTCAATTTTCATACGGTTCATCAAGATGAAAGCGGGATTGCTCATTGGCAAAGGTGCGCCGTTGTAGCCCGCGATCATGCCGCATACGGCGATGCGCGAGAAGGCGTTGGCGCGAAGCATCACCGCGTCCAAAACCATGCCACCAACGTTCTCAAAGTGTCCGTCAATGCCGTTCGGGCAGGCTTGTTTCAAAGCTTTGGATAACGATGCGGCATCTTGGTGTTCTTTGTAGTCAACACAAGCGTCAAAACCCAGTTCGTTGACCACGTAATCACACTTGTCTTTGCCTCCGGCAATACCGACCACACGGCAGCCACGCGCTTTGGCCAAGGCGCCATAAGCGCTGCCCACGGCTCCGCTGGCCGCACTCACGGTGACGGTTTCGCCCGCTTTGGGCGCAATGATTTTGACCAAACCATACCAAGCTGTCACCCCGGGCATGCCAACTGCGCCTAGGTAGTGGCTGAGGGGTACATTGGTCGTGTCGACCTTTCGCAGCGCGCCCACGATATTGGCGTCAACCACGCTGTAGTTTTGCCAGCCACCCATGCCCACAACTTGGTCGCCCACTTTGAATTTGGGGTTAAGGCTTTGCACGATTTCACCAACGGTGCCGCCGATCATGACCTGACCCAAGGGTTGGGGCACGGCGTAGCTTTTGCTCTCGTTCATGCGGCCGCGCATGTAGGGGTCTAGGCTCAGAAAGTGATGGCGCACCAGCACCTGGCCGTCTTGCAACTCAGGCGTCTCGGCGGTGATCAGTTTGAAATTGGAAGTGGTCGCCTCACCTTGGGGGCGGTTGTCCAGAACGATGATGTGATTGCTTGTCATGGTGTTGTCTCCGTGGGGGTTTTAAAATTAATCTGTAGAAATCGGTTGAGTCTGGGTCGGGTGCATGTCGTCAGGCGCGCGTCGCTTGACGTACTTGAAAGTGCCTGTGGAATGAGCGCACAGTAGGCCCTCTCCATCAAAAATATGAGCTTCGGTAAACGCCATCGTGCGTGTGCGGTGCAGCAAATGGCCACGTCCCACCAGCGTGAATCCCTGCGCTCCTTGCGCGGGGCGCATAAAGCTGGTTTTCATTTCAACGGTAACCACACCCATCTCTGGCTCAACGCTGCGCGCGGCTGTGGCCATGGTTACGTCCATCAACGTCATCACCGCGCCGCCGTGCGTGACTTCGAAAGAATTAAGGTGCTCGGGCAGGGGCGCGTAATGCAACTCTGACTCCCCGCCCTCGAATTTTTCCAGGGTAAAGCCTAGGTGATCGACAAACGGAATGCGCGGGCCAAAGGGAATACTCATATTCAACTTTGCCACCGGCCTTAACCGCCAATGATGGCGCTGACACCGCCATCCACCGCCATCCATTGGCCGGTGATGTGTTTGCCCGCGTCCGAGGCGTACAGCAGTGTCAGGCCTTTGAGGTCTTCATCATCGCCCAAACGCTTAAGCGGAGAACCTTCTGCCATTTTGTCGGCGCCCATTTTCTCCAACAAACCGTAAGTCATTTTGCTAGGGAAGAAGCCAGGACAAATGGCGTTCACCGTGATGCCGTAAGTGCCCCACTCCCCTGCCAAAGCGCGCGTGAAATTAACCACCGCGCCTTTTGAAGTGTTGTAGGCAATGGTTTTCATCTCCAGCGGATTGCCAGCCAAACCTGCGATCGACGCGACATTCAATATACGGCCTTTTCTGCGTGGAATCATGCACAACTTTGCAACATGCTGTGACAAGATAAAGTAGCCGCGCACGTTCAGGTTCATGACCTTGTCCCAAGCGGCAATCGGATGTTCTTCCGCCGCAGCCCCCCAGGAGGCGCCAGCGTTGTTAATCAAAATATCAATCGGCCCCATGCGCGCCACGGTCTCCTCGGCCAATCGGCGCAGGTCTTCTTCTTTGGCGCAATCGGCAGCAATGTACTGCGCGTCAATCCCGGCCTTTTTCAGCTCAGCCACCGTGGCTTCCAGGTCCTCTGCTTTGCGCGAGCTGACCATGATGCGAGCACCGGCTTCACCCAAGGCGTAGGCCATTTGCAAACCCAGGCCGCGTGAGCCTCCGGTGACCAGGGCTACTTGTCCGGTCAAGTCGAAAAGTTGTTGTACTGTGCGTGCCATGGTGAAGGTCCTTTTAAGCAACAATGAAATCCATGCAGCGGCGCTCTTTGACGACCGCTTTCATGAAGGGTTTTATGGCGACATGATCCGGGTGATTTTGGTATGCCGCTAGCACCTGCGCGTCATCCAGCAGCATATGCAACACCAAATCATTCGTGCAATCCATGCCGGGTGTGGCCGTCGCAACTTCAAAGCTGCGAATGCCGGACACAACGTGGGCGCAGGAGAGCAAAAGCGCCTTAGCTTTTTCTATATTGGCGACCTTGTCAACGCCTTCAGCATGGTCCAGCAAGTTCCACATCACAATGTGTCGAATCATCAAAATGCCTCCTCAGACATATCTGCGCAAGTTGTATCGCGGCTACTGACCACATTGAGCCAAGCGCCAATCTTGGGCAATTCGTAACGGAAGAAATAGCGGCAGGCAGCGCGTCGGCCTTCGGCTGCAGCTGTGAGCTCGCCATCCAGACTGCTGGCCACATCCAGCCAGATCCAGGCGATCACCGTGTGGCCAAAGGCCTGCAAATAAGGCACGGCATTGGCCAACGCCTGAGCAGGTTGGGCATCGGCCCATGCCTGCTGTGTGGCTTCTCCCACATGTTTGAGTGCCCCACGCAAGGCGGCCGCTTCGGATGCCCAAGACGGACCGGCCTTGTCAGCTGTGGCCTGCATTCGCTGGGCAAGCAGTTGCAAGCCACGGCCGTTTTCCATCAAGACCTTGCGCCCTAGCAAGTCCATGGCCTGAATGCCGTGCGTGCCTTCATGGATCATGTTCAGGCGGTTATCACGCCAATACTGCTCTACAGGAAAGTCTCTGGTGTAGCCGTAACCGCCATGAATTTGAATTGCTAAGCTGTTGGCTTCCAAGCACCATTCGCTTGGAAAGCTCTTGGCAATTGGCGTCAGCACCTCCAGCAGCAGGCGGGACACATCGGCTTCTGCGGTCGCACCGGTGTGCTGTTCGTCCACAAGCCTTGCACAATACAGGGCCAAGGCCAGGGCGCCTTCAGAATAGGCTTTTTGCGCTAACAGCATGCGCTTAACGTCGGCATGCTCAATGATGCGGACTTGCGGCTGGCTCGCATCCTTACCGCCAGCGCCGCTGGGTCGGCCCTGGGGCCTGTTTTTAGCGTAATCCAAGCTGGCGTAGTATCCAGCCAAGCCAAGTACAGTGGCCGCCAAGCCGACCCCGATGCGGGCTTCGTTCATCATGTGAAACATGCACTTGAGGCCTTCTCCAGGCCGGCCGACCAAGTAACCGATGGCTCCTGGCACAGGTTGCCCCGAAGCTTTAGAGGCGACTGGATATTTGCCTTCACCAAAATTCAGCAATGTGTTGGTGGTACCTCGCCAACCGCATTTATGGTTCAAACCGGCCAGTGCCACATCGTTTCGCACACCGGTGAGTTCGCCTTTAATGTCCACCAGCTTCTTGGGCACGATGAACAAAGAGATGCCTTTGACCCCTGGCACCAACTGTCCCTGAGCGTCCGGAATCTTGGCCAAGACCAGGTGGATGATGTTTTCAGACAGCTCGTGCTCGCCGGAAGAGATCCACATCTTGTTGCCGGTCAGCCGAAAACGGGCGCCTAGCGGCTCGGACGCAAAGTCATCGCCATCGGGTATTGCCCGAGTTGTCACGTCACTCAGTGAAGAACCGGCTTGCGGCTCACTCAGGCACATGGTCCCCGAGAAGCGTCCTGAAAATTCATTTAGCGCAAACACAGTTTTTTGCATTTCAGTGCCGTGCACCATCAGCAAATTTGCATTGCCGGTGGTCAGCATGCCCGAGCCTATGCTGACCGAGGCTAAGGAGAAAAAGGAGTTGGCCGCCGCTTCGACTGTGTAAGGCAATTGCATGCCGCCCATGTCGTAGTCTTGCGCGGCACTGAGCATGCCCGAGCCAGCATAAGCGTCGTAAGCGTCTTGGGTCGCCTGCGGCAAGATGACCTTTTCGCCATCAAACACCGGCTCTTGCGTGTCCACCAAGCGATTAAAAGGAGCGAACTTTTCGCGTGCAATGCGCTCACAGGTGTCTAGCACCGCGTCAAAGGTCTCGCGATTGTGGTCGGCAAAACGCTCGCGCGATTGCAGGCTCTCAACCTTCAGCCAGTCGTGGAGCAAGAAATCAAGGGTGGTACGAAAACTCATGGTCAAAGCTCAGGGTCAAAATGATTCAGACAAAAAGAAAGGCGGTCAGCATGAAGCAAACCGCCTTTGAGTTGTTCAGGCTGCGAAGCGCTGAGGCATCAGAGCACTTCGAAAATGCCGCACGCGCCCATGCCGCCACCAATGCACATAGTCACTGCCACGCGCTTGGCGCCGCGGCGTTTACCTTCGATCAACGCGTGGCCCGTCAAACGCTGACCGCTCACGCCGTAGGGGTGACCGACCGCAATGGCACCGCCGTTGACGTTCAGACGCTCAGCCGGAATGCCCAGCTTGTCTCGGCAGTACAGCACTTGTACGGCAAATGCTTCGTTCAATTCCCACAGATCAATATCATCTACCGTCAGGCCCAAACGCGCCAACGCTTTGGGAACAGCGTAAACCGGTCCAATACCCATCTCGTCAGGCTCGCAACCGGCTACGGCAAAACCGAGAAAACGGCCCAGCGGCTTCATGCCCCTTTTTTCGGCCAGCTTTTCGTCCATCAAAACACAAGCACCAGCGCCATCTGAGAACTGGCTGGCATTTCCCGCAGTGATCAGGCCGCCAGGCAAAGCCGAACGCAAGCCGCTGATGGCCTCGATAGTGGTGCCTTCGCGGGTACCCTCATCTTTGCTCACCGTCACTTGTTTTGTCATCAACCCCATGGTCTTGTCGGCCACACCGGTCAGCACCGTGATGGGGGCAATTTCAGCGTCAAATAAACCAGCCGCTTGAGCGGCGCAAGCCTTTTGCTGACTAGCCGCACCGTACTCGTCCATCCGCTCGCGACTGATGTTGTAACGTTTGGCCACTTGCTCTGCGGTTTGCAACATGCTCCAGTAAATTTCGGGCTTGACTTTGGCCAAGGACAGGTCTTGCAGCATGTGTTGGTTCATTTCTTGTTGAACACAAGAAATGCTTTCCACACCACCGGCCACATAAATTTGGCCTTCGCCTGCAATGATGCGCTGTGCGGCCAAGGCAATGGTTTGCAGACCCGAGGAACAAAAGCGGTTCACGGTCAGGCCCGAGACCGAGATCGGCAAGCCGGCCTTCAAGGCAATCTGGCGAGCGATGTTGGCACCGGTTGCGCCTTCGGGTGTGGCGCAACCCATGATCACATCTTCCACCTCAGCACCATCAATGCCGGCGCGCTGAACGGCGTGCTGCACTGCATGGCCACCCAAAGTTGCGCCGTGAGTCATGTTGAAAGAGCCTTTCCAGCTTTTGGCCAGAGGCGTACGTGCGGTTGAAACGATGACGACGTTGGTCATGATGAGAAACCTTTCATAAGGAGGGCAGCGTTCAAGATCTGCCCCGCAAAAAACAAAAAAATCAGTTGAAGCTTTTGCCTTCAGCTGCCAAACGGGCCAACAAAGGCGCAGGTTGCCAGAACGATGCGTCATCGTGCGGATTTTTGGCAAATCGGTTCATGGCTTGCACCACGTTGAACAGGCCCACCTGGTCTGCATACAACATCGGCCCACCACGGTAGATCGGAAAGCCATAACCGGTCAGGTACACCATGTCGATATCGCTGGCCTTGCCCGCAATGCCGTCTTCCAAAATATGGGCACCTTCGTTAACCAGAGCAAAGACCAAACGCTGCACAATTTCTTCGTCTGAAATCTTGCGCGCGGTGATGCCTTTGGCGGTGCGGTGTTTTTCAATCATGTCGACCACCACAGCGCTAGGGATGGCGTCGCGCTTACCCACTTGGTAGTCATACCAACCGGCACCGGTCTTTTGACCATAGCGGCCCATCTCACACAGTAAATCAGCGGTTTTGCTGTACATCATGTTCGGGCGCTCCAGCGCACGACGCTTGCGAATCGCCCAGCCAATGTCGTTGCCGGCCAAATCACCCATGCGGAACGGTCCCATGGCAAAACCAAACTTCTCCGCCGCCTTGTCCACTTGCGCCGGGGTGCAACCTTCGTCCACCAAGAAGCCGGCTTGACGACTGTATTGCTCGATCATGCGGTTGCCAATGAAGCCGTCGCACACGCCAGAAACAACAGAGGTTTTCTTGATCTTTTTACCCACAGCCATGACAGTGGCCAACACGTCTTTGCCCGTTTTGGCGCCGCGCACCACTTCAAGCAACTTCATCACGTTAGCGGGACTGAAGAAATGCATCCCCACCACGTCTTGCGGACGCGTCGTAAATGCAGCGATCTTGTCCACGTCCAAAGTGGATGTGTTGGACGCCAAAATGGCACCGGGCTTCATCACGGAGTCAAGTTTTTTGAATACGGCTTCTTTGACACCCATTTCTTCAAATACAGCTTCGATCACCAAATCGGCTTGGCCGATATCGTCATAACTCAACGTGGTAGTCAAGAGCGCCATGCGCTGCTCGTACTTGTCTTGCTTGAGCTTGCCTTTTTTGACTTGTGATTCGTAATTTTTGCGGATGGTGGCTACGCCACGGTCCAGGGCGTCTTGCTTCATTTCAAGCATCTTGACCGGAATGCCCGCGTTCAAAAAATTCATAGAAATGCCGCCGCCCATGGTGCCGGCGCCGATAACGGCTACGCTGTCGATGGGGCGTTTTGGAGTGTCCTCTGGCACGTCGGCAATTTTGGAGGCGGCGCGGTCGGCAATGAAAATGTGGCGCAGTGCGCGGCACTCCGGCGTGAACATCAGGTTGGTGAAAATTTCACGCTCTGTGACCATGCCGTCGTCAAATTTTTGTTTGGTGGCAGCTTGCACTGCGTCCACGCACTTGCCTGGAGCAGGAAAATTCTTCGACATGCCCTTGACCATATTGCGCGCGAACTGGAAGTAAGCATCGCCTTGGGGGTGTTTGCAAGGCAGGTTTTTAACCAACGGCTTGGGTGTGCCGTTCGCATGCACTGCCGCCACCTTACGGGCCAATGCCAGCGCTTCCTCAGCCAAAGAGTCAGCCGAGGCAGCCATTTGATCAAACAGCTTTTGCCCTGGCAGCATGGCCAACATTTCGCTTTTGATGGGCTCGCCGCTGACGATCATATTGAGCGCGGGCTCAACACCCAGCACGCGAGGCAGGCGCTGAGTTCCACCAGCACCCGGAATCAAGCCCAACTTAACTTCTGGCAGTGCGATACTGGCGCCAGGGGCCGCAATGCGGTAATGGCAACCCAAAGCCAGCTCCAAGCCACCGCCCATGGCAACCGAATGAATCGCCGCGACCACAGGCTTGTCTGAATTTTCGCAAACCCGAATCACGCTCAGCAAATTAGGCTCTTGTGTGGCTTTGGGCGAACCAAACTCACGGATGTCTGCACCACCAGAAAAGGCTTTGCCTGCACCTGTGATAACAATCGCTTTGACAGCGCTGTCGGCATTGGCCTTGGCTATGCCATCGGTGATGCCCAATCGTGTGGACAGACCCAAACCGTTTACCGGTGGGTTGGCCATCGTGATCACTGCCACGTCGCCATGGACTTTGTATTCAGCCGTCATGCTTTTTTCCTCTGAGAGTGAAAGGATTTATAAAAAAGAACGGGCGTTCTTTTTTACGATTCTAGGGTAAGTTGATGAAATACCAGTGTGTCTGTGTCGCAACCGAGACGAATCAAACTTCAAGCCATTCTTTGCGGATGTAATTGTCCGCACGCAACGCATCCGGCGTGCCTTCAAAGACAATACTGCCGTGACCCATGACCAGGGTGCGGTCTGAAATATTCATCGCAATGGTGAGCTTTTGCTCGATCAACAACACTGAGATCCCTTTTTGTTTGAGTGTCTGCAAATACTGCCCGACCAATTCGACAATCTTGGGCGCCAGGCCTTCAGTGGGCTCATCGATGATGATCAGTTGCGGGTCGCCCATGAGGGTGCGGCACAGTGTCAACATTTGCTGCTCACCGCCGGACAGCACGCCAGCTTCGGTATGCTGACGCTCTTTCAGTCGCGGAAACATGGCGTACATGTCGTCAAACGACCAGCGACTGCCTTTACCCGAGCCCTTTTGACCGAGTAGCAGATTTTGTTGCACCGTGAGTTTGGGAAAGATGTCACGGTTTTCAGGCACATAACCAATGCCCAGGTGCGCGATTTCGAAGGCCTTTTTGCCCAAAATAGACTGCCCTTTCCAAAGAATCTCGCCCTCGCATTCGACCAAGCCCATGATGGCTTTAGCGGTGGTGGATCGGCCCGAACCATTGCGCCCCAACAAGGCAACAATCTCACCCGGCTCCACATGAAAGCTCACACCGTGCAAAACATGACTTTTGCCGTAATAGGCGTGGAGGTTGTTAACTTTTAACATTTCAGTGGCCTCCCGCCTGGCTGTCTGCAACTGCAGAGCCCAAATAGGCTTCTTGCACTTTGGCGTTTGCTCGAACAGCTTCGGGGACATCAAAGGCGATCACCTCGCCATAGACGACCACAGCAATCTTGTCCGCCAGGCCAAAAACCACACCCATATCATGCTCAACGGTGAGAAGGGTTTTGCCTTCGGTCACCGACTTAATCAAGCTGATGAAGCGAGTAGTTTCGCTTTTACTCATACCCGCAGTGGGCTCATCGAGCAAAATCACATCTGAGCCGCCCGCAATAGTGACGCCGATTTCCAAGGCGCGCTGCTCGGCGTAGGTCAGGTTCATGGCCAAGACATCTCGCTTTTTGTCTAGCTTGATCATCTCCAAAAACTTCTCTGCCTGTTCATTTGCATCACGCAGGCCCGACAAGAATTTCAGAAAGGTGTACTTGTAGCCTAGGCTCCACAGCACTGCGCATCTCAAATTTTCAAACACACTCAGCTTAGGAAAGATGTTGGTGATTTGAAAGCTTCGTGACAAGCCCATGCGGTTAATTTCATAGGGCTTTTTGTGTGCAATAGACTGCCCATTGAGCAATATCTCGCCACTGGTTGGACCAAAGCGACCGCTGATCAAATTGAATAGCGTTGATTTTCCGGCACCGTTGGGGCCAATGATGGCGACCCGTTCACCCGGATGCACAGCCAAATTGGCACCGCGGATGATTTCGGTCTTACCAAAGCTCTTGCGCAAGTCTATGAGTTCGAGTGCGTAGGACATCACGCAGTCTCCCGGCGTTTGATTTCTTTTTCAATGTCTGTCTGAATCAGACCCCAGTCGTGCATATAGTGACGGCGAGTGACTTCAAACAAACCTAAACCTGTGATCATCACCAAGGCCGAACCAACCCAGCTGTCAACGCCCTTGGCGTTCAGAGTAACGCCCATGAACTTCAAAGTGTCACCCAATGCCGCATTGAGTTGAAGGTGATAGACCATCTCGATCATGGCGCCGGCACCCATCAGCATCACCAAGCCTGTCAAGATTAACCCCAGGTAACTCACCCACAACTGGCGCAGCTTGCCAAACGAGGCGACCCGCAGATTCATCATGAGCAAACTGGCAAAGCCGCCGGGTGCATAAATAACCATAAATAAAAACACCAACCCTAAGTACAACAGCCAGGCTTTGGTGAATTCAGATAGCAGCACAAAGGCAATCACCATCAAAATTGCGCCCAAAATTGGCCCAAAAAAGAAAGTGGCGCCACCCAAAAAGGTGAACAACAAATAGGCGCCGGAGCGACCCGCGCCCACCACTTCGGCCGTCACGATTTCAAAGTTCAGCGCACCCAATCCACCGGCAATCCCCGCAAACAAACCGGCAATGATGAAGGACAAGTAGCGCACGCGCTGCGTGTTGTAACCAATGAATTCAACCCGTTCAGGATTGTCGCGTACGGCATTCAAAATGCGACCCAGCGGAGTTTGCGTGAAGGCGTACATCAAGGCCACACACACAAAAGTGTAGATCGCAATCAGGTAATAAATCTGGACTTGGGGCCCATAAGTGATGCCGAAGAAGGCCTCCCCTGCAACCCGGTTGCCAGATACACCCGCTTCACCCCCGAAGAATTCAGAGAACATCAGGGACATCGCGAACACTAACTCGGCCACGCCCATGGTGATCATGGCAAAGGGTGTGCCAGATTTGCGCG
>CANGEG010000077.1 GCA_947452725.1 Comamonadaceae bacterium
AAAGGTCCCCATTGACCATCGTAAGCGATGGTTTGACTCAGCAGCGCGTCGCCTTGTCTCTGACCATTTTGGCGATCCACTGCAAATACCTGAAGCCCAGCCCCAGTCAAGGGCAAGTTGTTCACAAAATTGCCGCTCTTGGCATCCAACGGCTCAACGCCCAAACCGCTGACCTGGCCACTGAGCATCACCGCAGTTTCAGGCACGATGGCCAGGGGCTTGGCCGCTTGCCCGGTGATGAAGCGGTAAGTGGCATCAAAAGCAGATGGCGAGAACGAGGTTTCGCGGTGATCGATGCGCGGGATGACCACATTCACCGCACCTTTCAGTTCGGGGCCGGCAAAGGTCACGCCAGTGGGCTTGCCCTTCATGCCCAGCCACACGCCGTCGGGCTGGGCGTATTTGTCGTTGTTGTCCGAGCGAATCGTCAGCCACTGAGTGGGGCCGCACACTTCGTCGCCTTGCGCGTTTTTAGGCGCGTTCAACTGACTCAAGAAAGGCCCAGTCCCCGAAAACTCGTTGCCCTCATTCAGCCCCGCAATGGCTTGCACGCCGTGGTTGGGCGTGCCGCCCAAGATCGCGTGGCTGACCACCGAGCCACCGCCACCGTTACAGATGTAGTTGCGAATCGCATTGCCTCCGCGCGAGTTGCCCACCAAAACCACCTGTTTAGCGCCTGTACGCTGCAGCACTTTTTGCACTTCAACACTCAACAGCTCCATGTGTTCGGTGCTCGAACTTCTGCCCGCCTGTTCTCTTTGATCCGCATCACGCGCTAAGGGATAAGGCACATCAAAGGCATGCAGACGATCACGCGGCCAGCCATTAGACTCAAACCGCCACAAGGTGGTTTGCCATAAGGCAGCTGAATCGCCATTGCCGTGCACAAACACGATGGGCGGCAAAGCAGAAACTGGCGCCGTGGGCGGCAAACCAGCGCAGCCGACAAGCCCGAGAATTGACAGCGCCCAAAGGCCCAGGTATATGCGTTGCAACTTCACTCAAGTCTCCTTGGTGTTCTGTTCATCATCAACATGGCCGCGCCGCCCAGCACCATGGGCACGCAAAGCCATTGCCCCATGCTCATGCCCAGCGACAACAAGCCCAAGTGCGCATCGGGCTCGCGGAAAAATTCAGCGACAAAGCGGAAAAAGCCATAACCCAGCAAAAAGGCCCCCGACACATGACCCAATGGCCGGTCTTTGCGCGCATACAACCACAGGAGAACAAACAGCAACAGGCCTTCCAACAAGAACTGGTACACCTGCGAGGGGTGGCGCGGCAAATCGCCCGCGCCGCGAAACACCATGGCCCAAGGCAAGGACGGGTCGGCCACACGGCCCCACAGCTCACCGTTGATGAAATTGCCCACACGCCCTGCCGCCAGACCGGTGGGCACGCAGGGCGCCACAAAATCCATGACTTGCAAAAACGGCCTGTGACGCGACTGGGCAAACCACAGCATGGCCACGATCACACCCAGCAACCCCCCGTGAAAACTCATGCCACCCTGCCAAACAGCCAAAACTTCCAGTGGGTTCGACAAGTAATACAGCGGTTTGTAAAACAGGCAGTACCCGATGCGCCCGCCCAGCACCACACCCATGACGCCCATGAACAAAATGTCTTCCACGTCCTGCTTACGCCAGGCCTGCTCGCCTGATAAACGTGCAAAGGTTGGATGCTGCAGACGCCGAATGCCCAGGAACATGAACAAACCAAAAGCGGCCAGGTAGGTCAAACCGTACCAATGCACTGCGACAGGACCTAACTGCAGGGCGACGGGATCAATTTGTGGATGAATCAGCATGGTGCGCATTGTGCACGTTAGCGAAGTCACTTGCCACCGGCGACACCACCATGGAAGGCCGTTAGATAGAATAGATGGTGAGCAGAGCCGCACGCAACGGCGTCTCCAGCCCGACTTCATTTCACACTTGAAAAACACCATGAGCGACAAAATCATCCCCATCACGCCGATCAACCGCCGCAGTGCAAACATCACGCAAGGCAAGTCGCGTGCGCCCAACCGGTCCATGTACTACGCCATGGGTTACGAAGAAGGCGATTTCGTCAAGCCCATGGTGGGCGTGGCCAACGGCCACAGCACCATCACCCCCTGCAACAGCGGTCTGCAAAAACTGGCTGACGCGGCCGTGGCCGGCATTGAAGAAGCCGGTGGCAACGCGCAAATTTTTGGCACGCCCACCATTTCCGACGGCATGGCCATGGGCACCGAGGGCATGAAGTACTCTCTGGTCAGCCGTGAGGTGATCTCCGACTGCATTGAAACCTGCGTGCAAGGCCAGTGGATGGACGGCGTGCTGGTGGTCGGCGGTTGTGACAAAAACATGCCCGGCGGCATGATGGGCATCTTGCGCGCCAACGTGCCCGCCATCTACGTCTACGGCGGCACCATCTTGCCTGGCCGCTATCAAGGGCGCGACTTGAATATCGTGAGCGTGTTCGAAGCCGTGGGCGAGAACGCCGCCGGCAAACTGAGCGACGCCGATTTGCGTGAAATCGAAATGCGTGCCATTCCGGGCACCGGCTCTTGTGGTGGCATGTACACGGCCAACACCATGTCGTCGGCTTTTGAGGCTTTGGGCATGTCCCTGCCCTTCTCTTCGACCATGGCCAACCCGCATGATGAGAAGCAAAACTCGGCCAAAGAATCGGCCAAGGTGCTGATCGAAGCGATCAAGAAAGACCTCAAGCCCCGCGACATCGTCACCAAGCAAGCCTTGGAAAATGCCGTGGCTGTGATCATGGCCACGGGCGGCTCGACTAATGCGGTGCTGCACTTTTTGGCCATTGCCCACACCGCCGGCGTGGAATGGACCATCGACGACTTTGAGCGCATGCGCAAGAAAATTCCCGTGCTTTGCGACCTTAAACCCAGCGGCAAGTACCTGGCTGTCGACCTGCACCAAGCCGGTGGCATTCCGCAAGTGATGAAGACCTTGCTGGCCGCAGGTTTGCTGCACGGCGACTGCATGACCATCACAGGCAAAACCATTGCCGAAAACCTCAAGGACATTCCGGACGTGCCACGCGCCGGCCAAGACGTAATCCGCCCCATTGACAAGCCGATGTACGCCGAAGGCCACCTGGCCATCCTGAAGGGCAACCTCTCACCCGAAGGCGCTGTGGCCAAGATCACCGGCCTGAAAAACCCGGTCATGACCGGCCCAGCCCGCGTGTTTGACGACGAACAGTCGGCGTTGACCGCCATTTTGGCAGGCAAGATCAAAGCCGGCGACGTGATGGTCCTGCGCTACCTCGGCCCCAAGGGTGGTCCGGGCATGCCCGAAATGTTGGCCCCCACCGGCGCGCTGATTGGCGCCGGTTTGGGCGAAAGCGTGGGCTTGATCACCGACGGTCGTTTCTCGGGCGGCACCTGGGGCATGGTCGTGGGCCACGTGGCCCCAGAAGCGGCCGCGGGCGGGACCATCGCTTTTGTTAACGAAGGCGACTCCATCACCATCGATGCGCACAAGCTAATTTTGGAGCTGAACGTGTCCCAGGCCGAGCTGGCAAAGCGCCGCGAAGGCTGGGTTGCCCCAGCCCCGCGTTACACCCGGGGCGTGCAGGCTAAATTCGCCTTCAACGCGTCTAGCGCTAGCAAGGGCGCAGTTCTGGATCTTTACTGATCCTTTATCTTTTGTTCGGCCTCAGGCGTTATAAAACTGCCTGCACCCTGAAGTTCCCACTTTCAACATGAGAAAAATCATGAAAAAAATCATTTTTGCATTGGCCTTGACCGCCGCGACCACCCTGCCCGCGATGGCTGATTTGGCTCTAGCTCAGAGCAAAAACTGCATGGCTTGCCATGCGGTTGACCACAAAGTGGTTGGCCCCGCATACAAAGATGTCGCGGCCAAATACAAAGGCGACAAAACAGCGGTAGATAAATTGGCCGCCAAAATCCTTAAAGGTGGCTCTGGCGTGTGGGGCCCCGTTCCCATGCCAGCCAACACCCAAGTCAATGAAGCCGAATCCAAAAAATTGGCGGCTTGGGTGCTGACCGCCAAGTAATTAAAGGCCCGGTCAATAAAAAGCCCGCGAACATCGCTGTCCGCGGGCTTTTATTGGACCTGGCGCATTACAGGCCGATGGCTGCAATTCCAGCTTTAGCAATTTGCGCATCTTCATTTGACTTGACACCGCTGACGCCAACAGCGCCCAGGCAAAATCCGTCTTTCATGATTGGCACGCCTCCCTCTAACATGCCCTGCACGGTTGGGGCAGTCAGGAACGAATAGCGACCGCCATTGATCACGTCTTCATAAACTTTGCTTTCACGGCGGCCGAGGGCGGCCGTGTGCGCCTTGGCAGGGGCGATGTGGGCGGAAATAGCGGGCGCTTCGTCCATGCGAGCGAAATGCAGCAAATGGCCACCGGCGTCCACAATGGCGATGCTCACCGCCCAATTGTTTTTAAGGGCTTCGGCTTCGGCCGCGGCGGCAATGGTTTTAACGTCCGACAACTCGAGGCTGGATTGTGTTTTCATGTTGAAAATTACTGATTTAAAAAGGGACTAGCATACAGGCCTGCAGCCGCTCGATTGCGTACTTCAACGCAAAACTCTTTTCAAACCTCGCCCCCCTTGCCCACCCGTGGCGCAGTGAATATCCCGTTTTTCACATGGTGATTGCTCAGGCACACCCGACCCGCCCTACAATGTGCTCAGTCTTGTGATGCAAGGCCTTTAAGGAGATCCGACATGAGTGAATTTCAAACCATTGATACGGCATGGGGCCTGGATGTCCAAGCCCAACGCAACCGCGTGATGCGAAACACATATGGCCTGTTGGCCCTGAGCTTATTGCCCACCGTGCTAGGCGCCTGGCTGGGAGTGTCCACCGGCGTCACACAGTCACTGAATGGCGGCTTGGGCATGATCGTGTTCTTGGCCGGTGCTTTCGGCTTTATGTTTGCCATTGAAAAAACCAAAAACTCGGCTGCAGGCGTGCCGGTTTTGCTGGGCTTTACCTTCTTCATGGGCCTAATGCTCTCGCGCATGATTGGTATGGTTCTGGGTTTCAAGAACGGCCCTGACCTGATCATGACCGCCTTTGCCGGCACAGCCGGTGTCTTTGCCGTGATGGCGAGTTTGGCCAGCGTGATCAAGCGCGATCTGTCCGGCATGGCCAAGTGGCTGTTTGTCGGTGCCTTGGTGCTGATGGTTGGCGGCATCGTCAACGTGTTTGTTGGCTCCAGCGCCGGGATGATGATGCTGTCCACCTTGGCGATCGGTATCTTCAGCGCCTACATGCTGTACGACCTGAAACAGATCATTGACGGCGGCGAGACCAACTACATCAGCGCCACCTTGGCCCTGTACCTGGACCTGTTCAACATCTTCCAAAGCCTGCTGGCCTTGCTCGGCATCTGGGGGGGCGAGCGCGACTGAACGCCTTCTCGCCTTTCAAAGATTCCAGAAAAAGGACCTTTTCTGGACTGACCCCAATAAGTTGGACAGTTTAAAAAGCTGATTAGGCCATAGAGGGCTGAGTTCTGTATTGCACAGGACTCAGCCCTTTTTTTGTGTCTGCCGTGCACACTGTGCGGCTGCCAATTTGCCCAATCTGGACGTCAAGCCAGCTCAAACACTGCCATGCTTTCCACGTGGGCGGTGTGCGCAAACATGTTCACCACGCCGGCGCTGACACAGCGGTAACCGGCTGAATGCACCAGCAAACCGGCATCGCGCGCCAAAGTAGCGGGGTTGCAGCTCACATAGACAATGCGCTTTGGCGGCAACCAACCTTGGCACAGCTCAGGGGTTTCGTACAACTGCGCCAATGCTTTGACCAAAGCGAAAGCGCCTTCACGCGGAGGGTCGATCAGCCATTTGTCAGCGAAACCATCGGCGATAAGCATCTCGGGCGTCATGTCGAACAAATTGCGCGCTACAAATTGGGTGGGCGCCAGGGCCAGACCTTGTGCGCGAGCCGCTTGGTTTTGCGCCAGATTTTCTTCGGAGCGCTGCACCAAGGTGGCTGCGCCTTCAATGCCCAGCACCTCGCGCGCTTGGGTGGCCAGAGGCAAGGTGAAGTTGCCCAGGCCGCAAAACCAATCGATCACGCGCTCGGTTTTTTGCACCGCCAGCAGTCTTAGCGCACGCGACACCAACACCCGGTTGATGTACGGATTGACTTGGGTGAAGTCGGTCGGCCGGTACGGCATGTGGATACTGAAGTCGGGCAAGTCATAGGCCAACTCGGGACCGCCCTCGTCGAGTAACTTGACCGTGTCAGGCCCTTTACTTTGCACCCACCACTGCACCTGGTGCTCCAGGGCAAAGGCACGCAACTTGGCGATGTCCGCGTCAATCAAAGGCTCCAAATGGCGCAGCACTAATGCGGTCACGTCGTCGCCGCAAGCCAGCTCAATTTGCGGCACGGTTTCGCGCGCGTCCATGCCGAAAATCAAGGCGCGCAAGGGCAGCAGCAGATCGCTCACATGGGCGGGCAAGACGCGGCAACTTTGGATGTCAGCCACATAGCGGCTCTTGCGCTCATGAAAGCCAATCAACACCTCGCCCTTTTTGTGCACATGGCGCACCGACAAGCGGGCGCGAAAGCGATAACCCCAGGCGGGACCTTCCACTGGGCGCAGCATGGACTCGGGCTTGAGCTTGCCCAAATGCCACAGGTTGTCTTCGAGCACACGCTGCTTCATGGCCACTTGGGCATTGGCGTCCAAGTGCTGCATTTTGCAACCGCCGCATGCGCCAGTGTGCAACCCAAAGTGCGGGCAGCCTGGGCGCACGCGCTGCGAGGACTCGTGATGGATCTCGGTGACCACGCCTTTATCAAAGCTGCTTTTGCTGCGGTGAATTTGCGCCGACACCACCTCGAACGGCAAAGCGCCTTCAATGAAAACCACTTTGCCATCGGGCTTACGGGCAATGCCCTGGGCCTCAATGTCCATGGCGTCGATGCGGTAATGACCGAGTGGCAACAGCCCATCGGGCAAATCCATGGCGGTTAAAGCGGAGGCGGACGGATCTTCGGCCTGTTGCAGGTCTTTTGTTTTTTGGGAAGTCATAGTGTGTGTGGTGCGTTCAGACCCAGGCGCTCAAACCCAAGCGTTCAGATACTCTTGCCAATGCGGGGCATGGGGTACCAGATCGTGCAGGGTGGACAGAACCAATTCAATTTCAGCGTCGTATTCTTTGTCAGTGAAGCCGCCGCGCATTTTTTGATAACGGCAGTACATCAGGTAGGTATTCATTACATCCGTCTCGCAATAATTCTGGATGTCAGCGGTTTTACCCTGCAAATACTGGGCGTAGACTTGAGAGCCGTCCATGCCCAACTTGCCGGGAAAACCGCATAGCTTGGCCATGGCATCCAGCGGAGCGTTGTTCTTGGGGGTGTACATGGCCAGCAGGTCCATCAAGTCCAGATGGCGGTGGTGGTAACGCGCAATGTAGTTGTTCCACTTGAACTCACGGTCATCGTCGCCCATGTCCCAGTATTTATCAGCCACTACACCGTGGCGCAGGCCCCTGTAATGCAGCACGGGCAAATCAAAGCCACCGCCGTTCCAGCTCACTAATTGCGGGGTGTGCTTTTCAATCGCGTTGTAAAAGGTTTGAATGACCTTACCTTCGCTGGCTCCATCGCGGTCGGTGAAGGAATGCACGCGCAAGCCTTCGGAATTTCTAAACACACAGCTAATCACCAGCACCCGCTGCAGATACAGCGGCAGAAAATCGCTTTGACCTTTGTCTTTGCGCGCTTGAACCCACGCGAGATGCACTTGCTCGTCGCTTTGGTCTTCGGCAAAAGAATTCAGAAGTCGAAGACCGGCCACGTCCGGAATGGTTTCGATGTCAAACACCAAGACGGGCCAAACCATGACGCGCAGTCCCGGCTTCAGCGAGCAGGCAACAGTTTGGCGGGGTCGACAGGCTTGCCTTGGCGACGAATCTCAAAGTGCAACTTCACGCCGCTGGCACTGTCGGAGCTACCCATCTCGGCAATCTTTTGGCCGCGCTTAACCTTCTGGTCTTCCTTAACCAACAAGGCTTGGTTATGCGCATATGCAGTCAAGAAAGTGTTGTTGTGTTTCAAGATCAACAGGTTGCCATAACCACGCAGGCCCGCACCGGCATAAACCACCTGGCCATCGGCAGCAGCCATCACGGCGTCGCCCGCCTTGCCGCCAATGTCTAGGCCTTTGTTTTTGGCGTCATCAAAGCTGCCAAGCAATGGGCCTGTGGCTGGCCAGATGAAGGCAATGCCTTCGTCCGCTAAGGAGGCAGATGTGGCCGTCGCGGCGGGAGCCGGGGCATTGCCATTTTTACTGCTGGCTTCTGCGCCCGGGGCCTTAGCAGCAGAGCCTGAATTGCTAACCGGACGCACAACCACGCCGGCCGTCTCCACTGCGGCATTGGGTGGCGCGACGCGGATGACCTGACCCGTTTCAATCAGGTTGGGGTTATCCAGATTGTTCCACTTAGCCAGATCACGCCAAGACTGGCCGTTGTCCAAACCGATACGCGTTAAGGTATCACCCTGGCGGATCGTGTAATAGCCAGGCTTACCGGCATTTTCTGCGCCAGGCAATACCTTTTCAGGATCAACTTTAGCAGACGATGTCGACGGATGGCTGGCCGCTCCATTGCGACCATGGTCTTCAACCGGGGCCAAAGCCCTTGGACCTGAGGAACATCCGGACAGCAAAGATGCGACCAGTAAAGTCAAGACGGCCAAGCGTCGATCAAAAGAGCTCAAAATCATTCTTATTCCCTCAAGAGATGCCCGATTTTAGAGGGACAAAGTGAACCGCCTCAAGCACTTGGTGTCTAAAGCCTTGCACCGTTTTATCGACGACCACTAAGGCTTGATGTCCGGCAGGTGTCACCATAGGCGCAACCAACCTGCCTCCAACGGCCAACTGGTCCAACCAAGGCTGCGGGATGTTGTTGCCACCTGCCGCCGCGATGATTGCGGCATAAGGCGCACCTTTGGCAAAGCCCTCCATTCCATCGCCAAACAGCAAGTGCACATTGTGCAAGCGAAAGGTGCGTAAATTCTCTCGGGCCTTTTCATGCAAGCCCTTTAAACGCTCAATGCTATAGACCTCGGTGGCTATGTAGCTAAGCACCGCAGCTTGGTAGCCGCAACCGGTTCCGACCTCAAGCACTCGGCCCAGTTTGCCTGTGGCGCCGTTTCGCAGCAATTCGATCATTCGCGCCACCACATTGGGTTTGGAGATGGTTTGGCCCAGTCCAATAGGCAAACTGGTGTCTTCATAGGCCTGATTCACCAACGCCGTTTCGACGAAACGGTGGCGCTCGACCGCGCCCATGGCTTGTAACACCTGGGTATCTTGGATGCCGCCTTGGGCGAGTTTTTGCACCATTCGCGCACGCACAGCCACGGAATCCATCCCCAGGCCTTGATTGTTGCCATGAGCATTGCCCTGCCCCAGCGGCCTGACAGGCAACGCTTTAACCACAGGGCGAGGGGGTGACACAGCAGGCTTGGCCTTAGGCTTGCTGCCCGACAAACTGTCAAGCTTGATGGGAAAAACAGGCCGCTGATGGGTCATGGCTGTGGACTGACCCGCAGTGGAGAGGACATTTGGGCAAACGCCTGCGCCCAAGAAGTCAGGCCGTCGTGATCCGACAGGTCCACTTTCAAAGGCGTGATGGCGATATGGCCTTGGCGCGTGGCGTGAAAGTCGGTCCCCTCGCCATCGTCCAGGGCTTCGCCTGCGCTACCAATCCAGTACATGGTCTCACCACGAGGATTAATTTGCGTGATCACTTTTTCGGCCGCGTGTCGACGGCCAAGGCGACACAACTTAGGGGACAAAATCGCAGCGGCAGGCGCATTCGGGATATTGATATTGAGCAGCCAGGGCTTGGCACCGATCATGGCTTGGGCCTGCATTTGCAGCACCATCTCGCGCGCTTTGTGCGCAGCGGCGTCAATATGCTTCCATCCTTTTTCGGTTTGCGAAAACGCAATCGCAGGAATTCCAAACAAATAACCTTCCATGGCCGCGCCCACGGTGCCCGAATACAAAGTGTCGTCCCCCATGTTCGCGCCGTTGTTGATGCCAGAGACTACCAAATCAGGCCGATAGCCAAGCAAGCCCGTCAAGGCAATATGCACACAATCCGCCGGCGTGCCGTTGACGTAACGAAAACCATTGTCTGCCCGATGCACATACAACGGGGCGTTGAGCGTGAGCGCATTTGATTTGGCGCTGTTGTTGTGTTCCGGAGCCACCACTTCCACATCGGCCACAGTTTTGAGCGCTTCGTACAGGGCAACAAGACCTTCAGCGCGGTAACCATCGTCGTTGGATATCAGTATTTTCATGGGGGATCCGTTTGGAATGCTTGATTGTAGAGGGACCACCATGCGCGCAATGCCCCTCGTCGCTGGCGGGACAAGCCAATTTCTCTTGCGCCGTTAGATTTAGCCTATTAATTTGAGGAGAACTTTGTGCACGCTTGGCTTTGTGAAAACCCCGTGGGCGTAGAAGCCCTGACCTGGAAAGAACTTCCTACGCCCGAGCCGAAGACTGGCGAGGTGCTGATCGAGATCCAGGCGGCCAGCCTGAACTTTCCAGACTTGCTGATCGTACAAAACAAATACCAGATGAAGCCCGAACTACCCTTTGTGCCGGGTTCTGAATATGCGGGTGTGATTCGAGCGGTAGGCGAAGGTGTAACTCATCTGAAAGTCGGCCAGTCCGTGGCCTGCCTTTCGGGCACCGGCGGCTTTGGCACCCACACCCTGGCCCCCGCCAAGCTGTGCATGCCGCTGCCCGAAGGGTTTCCGGCCGTGGACGCCGCCGCCTTTATCATGATTTACGCCACCTCGCACCATGCGCTGATCGATCGCGCACAACTTAAAGCCGGTGAAACCGTGCTGGTGCTTGGCGCTGCCGGTGGCGTGGGCACCTCGGCCATCCAAATCGCCAAAGCCGCAGGCGCTCGCGTGATCGCCGCTGCCTCGACCGACGAAAAATGCGAACTGTGCAAGTCAATTGGTGCCGATGCCACCATCAACTACAGCCGCGAGAATCTGCGCGACGCGATCAAGGCGCTGACCGATGGCAAAGGCCCTGATGTCATTTACGATCCGGTCGGCGGCGACTTTGCCGAACCGGCCTTTCGCTCCATTGCTTGGCGCGGACGCTATTTGGTAGTCGGTTTTGCGTCGGGCCCCATCCCTGCCCTGCCCTTTAACTTGGCACTGCTCAAAGGCGCATCCATCGTCGGCGTGTTCTGGGGTGAATTTGCGCGCCGCGAACCCAAAGCCAACGCCGCCATGATGTCCGAGCTGGCCCAGTGGTACGGTCAAGGCAAGATCAAACCGGTGATCGACTCCACGATGCCCATGAAAGACCTGAAAGCCGCCTACGCCCACATGGGCTCGCGCAACGTCAAAGGCAAATTGGTAATGGTGAACTGAAAAGTGACAGCCCCAAAAGAAAACCCGGTCGTTTTGACTGGGTTTTCTTTTGGGGACGCCTGATGGGGCTCACCGCAGCGTCCACGATTTCAAATATGAAAAACATCACCCTTGTCGAGTTTTGTGGCTAAGGTGCGTAAGCTTTGTGCCAGTCGTGTCCTGGATTCTGCATCGAGGTTACGTGTATTGAGGTCAATTGATACCCCGGCAGGTTCGTGCAAGGAGAGCAGGTCGGCAGCGTTTTCGGACAGATGCCCCGTGACCGCATAAGCTTTAATGTCGTGAGTAATGCCTTTGAGGCGAATGGCTTCGCGCTCTTCCACCGCAACCATGTCTTGTACATGCACATAGGTTTCGTAACTGAGCAAAATGCCACCGGGCTCAGCTTGCGACTCAAGCCGCTGTGCGATGTTTACTTCTCCACCAATGATGGTGTAACTTAGGCGCTGTTCGCTACCAAAATTGCCGACATTGCAATAGCCCGTGTTAATGCCTATGCGGATCACGAAGGGATTTTCAAAGCCTCGCGCTTTCCACCGCTGTCCGAGTAATTTCATTCGTTCTTGCATTTTCAGGGACATTTCAACGCAAGCTCTGGCGTCCTCTCGAACGCCACGGGTGTCGGGGTCACCAAAGAAAACCATCATCGCGTCGCCAATGTACTTATCGATTGTTGCGCCATGTTCTTGAGCGATTTGGGTCATCTCTGAGAAATATTCGTTGAGGTATTCCGTCAGGGCTTCGGGCTGCAATGACTCCGCCGTGGCCGTGAAATCTTTGATATCACTAAAGAAAACCGTGAGTTTTTTGCGTTTAGTCGAAACCTTGGTGTCGTAGCGGCCTGCCATAAGGGCTTCATGAATTTGCGGAGGCAGGTACTTGGCCAGCTGAAGTGAGAGTAGTTCGAATACATGACGCTGCTCGCCGAGTTCGCGAGTGCGCTCCTGGACGGAGGACTCCAGGATCATGTTCTGATTCTCAGCGGCCTCCTT
>CANGEG010000078.1 GCA_947452725.1 Comamonadaceae bacterium
GATCGACGACACCGTCGTCAACGATCTGGAATCCAAGGACCGCGACATTGCAATGGTGTTCCAAAGCTATGCGCTGTACCCGCACATGACGGTGCGCGACAACATGGCGTTCAGTCTGCTGCTACGCAAAGCCGCCGAAGTCAAAACTAATGAGCGCGTTGCCCATGCCGCTAAGATCTTGAACTTGGAGCATTTACTGCACCGTTTTCCGCGTGAGTTGTCTGGCGGCCAGCGCCAACGTGTGGCCATGGGCCGCGCGATTGTGCGTGACCCCAAAGTGTTTTTGTTTGACGAGCCATTGTCGAATCTTGACGCCAAACTGCGCGTGGCGATGCGCGCCGAAATCAAGGCCTTGCACCAGCGCCTGAAAACCACCACGGTGTATGTGACCCACGATCAAATTGAGGCCATGACCATGGCCGACCGGATTGTGGTGATGCACGACGGAATTGTTGAACAAATCGGCACACCGCTTCAATTGTTTGACCGTCCAGGTAACTTGTTTGTGGCGCAATTCATTGGCTCTCCATCCATGAACGTAGTGCAAGGCGTGCTGCATTTATCCGGCGGTGCGCCTCAAGTGGCAGCGCAAGGTGCGTCATGGCCGGCGTTGAGCGTGGCTGGGGGGCAAGATGGTCAGGCCGTGCATTACGGCATACGGCCCACTGACATCACCTTGACCGTCGCTGGCCAAGGCATTGCCGCACAAGTGGTGGTGGTCGAGCCCACTGGCGCAGAAACCGAGTTGCTGGTGGAAGTGGGGGAGTTCAAGCTAGTGGTTACGTTGCATGGCCGCACCGACGCTCATCCTGGCGAGACCGTTTACCTGCATATCGATCCAGCCAAGACCCATTTGTTTGACGCCGCGACCGAGCAGCGTTTGGTTTAGGCATGTTGCACGCGCCTTTCCGGGTGGTGGTGATGGGCGTCAGCGGCTGCGGCAAGAGTACCCTGGGTCGTTTGCTGGCAGCCCGCATGAACTTGTCCTTTGTCGAAGGCGACGATCTCCACAGCGCCGTCAACGTAGCCAAGATGGCCGCCGGCCAGCCCTTGACCGATGAGGACCGCGCCGACTGGTTGCAGGCTTTGTCGCAAGGCTTGCGACAAGCGGTGACGCGAGATCAAGGCTTGGTGGTGGCCTGCTCAGCCCTAAAGAAAAGCTACCGCGACTTGTTGCGTCAAGGTGCAGCCGATCTGCTGTTCGTTCATGTGCAAGGCAGCCCTGAGGTATTGAAGCAGCGCATGCAGCAACGCACGGCCCATTACATGCCACCCACCTTGCTGCAAAGCCAATTGGCCATTTTGGAGCTACCCCAAGCGGGTGAATCGGCTTTGACGCTGGATATGCTCACGCCGCCTGAGCAGCAATGCGAGCAAGTTATCCAGCATTTGCAAACTCTGTGCCCCGACTCGGTCAGCGCAGCCTGAATTTTTCCATCACACCATGATTACAGCTTCAACATTTCGACTCGACGGCCGTTTGGCCTTGATTACCGGTTCTTCGGCCGGAATTGGTTTGGCCTTGGCGCGTGGATTGGGTCAGGCGGGGGCTGCGGTGGTGCTTAACGGGCGCAATTCTGCAGCCCTGTCCAAAGCGGCGGCTGAATTACGAGCCGAAGGTCTGACAGTGCACGAGCGCACTTTCGATGTCACTGATGCCAAGCAAGTCAAAGACCAAGTGGCTGATATTGAAAAATCCATTGGACCATTGGAAATTTTGATTAACAACGCCGGCATTCAACGCCGCGGTCCCTTGCATGAGTTTGCCCAGAGCGATTGGCAAGACATCATGCAAACCAATCTAAACAGCGTATTCTTCGTCGGCCAAACGGTGGCTCAGCACATGATCCCGCGTGGCCGTGGCCGCATCATCAACATCTGCTCTGTGCAAAGCGAGTTGGGCCGTCCTGGTATTGCGCCCTACATGGCGACCAAGGGCGCAGTAAAGATGTTGACCAAGGGCATGGCCATTGACTGGGGCCCGCTGGGTTTGAATGTGAATGGCATTGGCCCCGGTTATTTCAAGACCGAATTGAACGAAAAATTGGTCAATGACCCAAACTTCAGCGGCTGGCTGACCAACCGCACGCCAAGCCGCCGTTGGGGTGAGGTGCAGGAATTGGCGGGTGCAGCTGTCTTCTTGGCCAGCGATGCCGCCAGCTTTGTCAATGGCCATATTTTGTATGTCGACGGCGGTGTTACCGCTCAACTCTGATCACCTCTTACCAGGATTTCCTATGCGCGCTCTCGTTTGCCACGCCCCCGCAGATCTGAGGATCGACACTCAAACCAGCGAAGCCCCGGGACCAGGTCAGCTGCAAGTGCGGGTCGCTTTTGGCGGCATCTGCGGCTCTGACTTACATTACTTTCAGCATGGCGGCTTTGGCACAGTGCGCATCAAAGAACCCATGGCTTTGGGCCATGAGGTCTCGGGCATCGTCTCGGCGGTGGGGGAGGGTGTGACCGCTTTTCGCGTCGGTCAACGCATCGCCATCTCGCCGTCGCGCCCTTGCTTTGCTTGCGCTTATTGCCAAAAAGGCCAACATAACCATTGCATGGACATGCGCTTTTATGGCAGCGCCATGCGCTTTCCGCACATCCAAGGCGCTTTCCGCGAAACTTTGGTCATCGAAGAGCACCAGGCCCACGCCTTGAACGACTCTTTAAGCCTTTCTGAAGCCGCCTTGGCAGAACCTTTGTCAGTCGGCTTGCACGCCATTCAACGCGCAGGCTCGGTGTTTGGTAAACAGGTGCTGGTCACCGGCTGCGGCCCGATCGGTGCTTTGTTGATCGCCGGCTTGCGCCGCGCGGGTGCCGCCCGCATTGTGGCCGTGGACTTGGCTGAGGGCCCCTTGACCTGTGCCCGCGCTATGGGCGCCGACGAGACTGTGAATCTGATCACACAGCCTGATGGCCTGGCCACGTTTGCCGCCAACAAGGGCACGTTCGATGTGATGTTTGAAGCCTCGGGTAGCGACAAGGCGTTGCGCAGCGGTCTGGATGTGGTCACGCCGCGTGGCGTGATCGTGACCATTGGCTTGGGGGGAGAGTCCACCTTGCCGTTGAATCAACTGGTGAGTAAAGAGTTGGAGCTGCGCGGTACCTTCCGCTTTCATCCCGAGTTTGCTGTGGCGGTGCGTTTTTTAAACGAGGGGCTGATCAACGGCAAGCCCGTGATCTCCCATGTGGTGAAGCTCGAACAAGCCGAATCGGCCTTCCACTTGGCGGCTGACAAAAGCCAGGCCATGAAAGTTCAAATCGATTTTGGAGCTGAAGTTACCGTTTGACTTCCCGATTGTCCGACCTGTTTTATTTCTGATTGCTGAACATGACCGATTTCAAAAAAACTGTACTCTTTACCGACACCGATGGCCGCGCCAAATTCCGAGAGGACACGGTGTCCTTGCCCGAGGGCACACCGCAAAGTGAACTTTCGAATCTAATGGTTTCAGGGGGCTATCAGTTGCGTCACAGTCCAGCGGGATTTCGAAGCCAGTTCCATTGCTCTGGGCACAACCAATGGGTTTTTATTTTGAGCGGCCATATGGAGATCGGTTTGCAAGACGGTACGAGCCGGGTTTTTAGCCCGGGCGACCATTTTTATTCGGCCGATACGCTGCCAGCGGGTGCTACCTTTGATTCCCAGGTGCACGGCCACTGGAGCCGGCAATTGGGTGAGCAGCCGTTGGTGACCCTGTTCGTGCGTGGCTAGAAAAACGATGGTGCGCCGGGGATAGACGTTGTGCGCTTGGTTCGAAGTCGCGCCCATAACATGTAACAAATACTATATAAGTGTCTAAAATGTATCAATTCTAATCTCTAAAGAGACATAATCGCGCCCATCGCTGGTCAGAGCTTCCCGGTCAGCGATACCTTGCCTTAGGGCGCGATATCACTCTCAACTGATTTGGAGAACGCAATGGATACAGGAAAAATCACAAGCTGGATCGACCAGGCGCAACCCATCTTGATCGCCTTTGGCCTCAAGGCTTTAGGGGCGATTGTGGTCTTTGTCGCCGGTCGTTGGTTGATCAGCGTGGCCACGGGTTTGGTGGGTGCAGGCATGACCCGTCAAAAACTCGATCCTACGGTGCAGCGCTATTTGGTGAGTTTTATCTCGGTGGCTCTGAACATCATTTTGGTGGTGGCGATTCTGGGCTACTTTGGCGTAGAAACCACGTCATTTGCCGCCTTGGTGGCCGGTGCCGGTGTCGCAATCGGTGCGGCCTGGAGCGGCTTGCTAGGCAACTTTGCTTCGGGCATCTTTTTGTTGGTGCTGCGTCCTTATCAGGTGGGCGACTATGTGGCCATTGGCGGCAACGAAGGCACTGTGCTGGAGTTGGGCTTGTTTGGCACCACCATCAACACCCCCGACAACGTCAAAACCATTGTGGGCAACGGCAAGATCATGGGCGGTGATATCAAGAACTTCACGGCCCATCCATTTCGCCGGGTCGATTTGGCTGCACAGTTGGCCGGCAGCGCTGATGTGCACAAAGCCATGGCCATGTTGAAAGAGGCGGTCGCCAAGGTTGCGAACATCAACTCTACCCAAGGCGTGGATGTGGAAATTGCCGAGTTCAATGAGTTTGGCCCGAAGTTGGCTGTGCGCCCTTACTGCCATACCGATCATTACTGGCAAGTTTATTTTGATACGAACAAAACGATTGCCGATACCTTGGGCGCCGCAGGCTTTCCTGTGGCGACGAGGCCGGTCAAGGTTTATCCGGTCTAAGGTGACGCGTTCTTAAGGTGAAAAGGAGGGGGCTTGCGAGCCGCCCATGAAAAAGGCCGCAAATATTATTTCGCGGCCTTTTTCATTTTGGGAGGTTAACGCTCACGATCAGCGACCGAAGGATCGGCCACCGCCACCACCGCTGCGATTACCGCCGCCACCGCCGCCGCCATAACCGCCACCGCCACCGCCGTTGCGACGTGGGCCGCCGCGACCGGCCGCTAAGCTGTCGATGCTGGTGCGTGTCGGATCAGGTTGGCCGCCGGGGCCGCTGTTGCTGCGGCGCGGTTGATCGCGGCGCGAGGCAAATTGATTTGTCATCAAGGGGTCGATGTGACGTGGCAATTCATCGCTGTCGCGACGTGGGCCGCGGTCACCGCGAGGTGCAGCTTGACGAACCGGGCGGTTGTCAAAGCGGCCTTCTGGACGCGGACCGTCGTTGCGTCCACCTTCAAAACGCGGTGCATCGCCACGGTTGTCGCCATCGCCACGGAATTCACCGCGGCCATCGCCACGACCTTCCCCGCGGCCACCGCCCTGTGCGCCGCCCCGGCGTGAAGGTGGAGGACCACTGCGGGCAGGACGAGGGCCCGCTGAGCGGCCACCGCCACCGCCGCCGCCTTCGCCTTGTGGGCCTTTTGATTCGCGGATGCGTTGCATCATGTCGCCACGCGCAGCTTTGGCTGCAGCCTGCATCACGTCACGGCTTGGTGGGCGACCGGCGCCGCCCCACAAGGTCTGACGACCCATGGCAATCGGTTCAGCCTTTTCACCTGGCTCAGGACCAAAACCCTCTAGCAATTCCACGGCAATTTCTTGCTTGGTGAAACGTTCGATTTCCATCATGAAACCTTCTTCGTCTAAGCAAACCAAGCTCACGGCTTCGCCGCTCGCGCCAGCACGGCCGGTACGGCCGATACGGTGCACATAGTCTTCAGACACGTTCGGGATTTCGTAGTTCACTACATGCGGCAAGTCTTCAATGTCAATGCCGCGTGCCGCAATGTCGGTGGCCACCAGGGCGCGGATCTCGCCGCTCTTGAAACCGGCCAAAGCCTGGGTGCGTGCGGTTTGGCTTTTGTTGCCATGCAGCGCCATGGCTTTGATGCCGTTTTTGGTCAGGTAATCGGCCACATTGTTGGCTCCAAACTTGGTGCGAGTGAACACCAGCACCTGGCTCCAGTTGTGCTTGTTAATGATGTGAACCAGCACTTCTTTTTTCTTGCCACGACCTACCGGGTGAATCACCTGGGAGATGCGTTGCACCGTGGTGTTGCTGGGGGTAACCTGGATGCTTTGTGGGCTCTTGAGCAGATTGGCGGCCAGTTCGCGGATCTCGTCCGAGAAGGTGGCTGAGAACAGCAAGCTTTGTTTGTTTTTGGGCACCATAGCCAGGACTTTTTTAACGTCATGGATGAAACCCATATCGAGCATGCGGTCGGCTTCGTCGAGCACCAAAATTTCAATGCTGGACAGGTCCAGAAAACCTTGGCCGGCCAAATCGAGCAAGCGACCAGGTGTGGCGACAAGAATGTCGACGCCGCGTTTGACTCGGTCGATCTGGGGCTTCATACCCACGCCGCCAAAAATCACGGTGGAATTTAGCTCGGTGTATTTGCCGTAGTCGCGTACTGACTCTTCAACCTGGGCGGCCAGTTCGCGGGTTGGTGTGAGCACCAGGGCGCGAATGGCTTTGCCACCAAATTTATTTTTGCCTGGCTCGCTCAGGGTGAGCTTGTGCAGCATGGGCAAAGTGAAGGCCGCCGTTTTGCCGGTGCCGGTTTGCGCGCCGGCCAGCAAATCGTGGCCTGCCAGGACGGCCGGAATGGCTTGGGCCTGAATGGGCGTAGGAGTTTCGTAGCCTTGCTCTTGCACGGCTTGGAGGATGGCCGGAGCCAGATTCAAATCAATAAAGTTCATTTACGGAGCGCTGATTCCAGCGCAGGGCATCGGTTTGTCAGGCTGTTGATGACAGCCGCCAGTCAAAGACCGATAGGGTTCACAGGTGGGCATGGAAACCACAAACAGAGCGTTTGGGTCAGACCCCAGCAGAAGTGCTGATGTTGCGGCAACTGGAGGCGGCAACAGATATATTGTCGCATGAAAATGCAAAGCGCGTGCAGCTTCCTTCCACAGGCGCTTTGCTTGGGTCACAATGGCTGCTGTTGCAAGCGAGCGCAACGCGCGTATTGCGCAGCGGCTGCTTGTCAAACCTGAGCCAAGAGAATTGAATGAGCCAACTCAATTTCGGATTTGAAGTCCCCGAAGGTCATGTGGAGCCGGACAGGCCGCGAGTGCGTGCCAAACCACGCAAAAAAGAGTCAGTGCAAGCCGCGGAACCTGGTGCGGCCCATGTGGTAGTCACACCTGTAACTAACGCTTTGACAGCGTCTATGCCCGTCTCACTCGACTCCGACGAGACCTCGGCCATGGCCCAAAAGCTGCAGGCCCATCCTGACTACAAAGTGCTGCGCCGCTTAGTGCCTTGCACCAATTACGGCCTGGCAACTCCCGGCGCGGTGACGCGCCGTGTGTTGATTCTGGACACTGAAACCACCGGATTGGACGCGCGCAGCGAAAAAATCATTGAGTTAGCCATGTTGGCGGTGGATGTGGACACCACGACCGGCTTGCCCGTGGGCGAGGTTGAAATTTACGAAGACTTTGAAGACCCGGGTAGACCGATCCCGCAAGCCATCGTGCAGATCACGGGGATTGACAGTGATATGGTGCATGGCCATTGTCTGAACGATGCGCGTGTGAACGAGATAGTGGCGCGTGCCGATCTGATCGTGGCGCACAATGCCGGTTTTGACCGCCCATTTGTGGAGGCACGGTTGCCCGTTTTTGCAAGCAAGCCGTGGGCCTGCTCTTTTGCTGGCATCGATTGGAAGGCGCAGGGCACAGGTTCTGCCAAGCTCGAATTTCTGGCGCATGAATGTGGCTGGTTCTATGACGCGCACCGCGCCCAAATCGACTGCCATGCACTGCTGCAGGTGCTGTCGCGCCCCTTGCCCAAAGAGCCGCAAACAGGGCTGGCGTGCTTGATGGCTGCTGCGACCAGAACACGCTACAAGCTTCGCGCCGTGGGCGCACCGTTTGAGAGCAAGGACAAACTCAAAGCCCGAGGTTACCGTTGGGATGCCGAAGGCCGCGTCTGGTCCATTACCTTGCCCAGTACTGAGGCTTTGCAAGCTGAAGGTGCTTGGCTTAAAGTTGAGGTTTATGGTTCACGTTCGGCCCGTGTGATGATCGAGGCGCTAGACAGCTTGGTGCAGTTTTCTGCCCGCGCAGGGACCGTGTCGGAGTTACAGCTCTAAGTGCCTGGCCAATTCAGGCCTGAATGTCGACTCGCTGACCTTTGACCGGGATAGCGGGTTTTTCTTTTGCATGGCTGTAAGTTGGCTGGGCGTGCGGGGCAGCTTGATGTGCAACGACTTTGGACTTGGGCTGGGTTTCTTTAGCCGCGGCCCTGACCGGCTCGCGCGCAGGCTGCTGATGCACCGGTGGCGGCGCAGCGCGGTGAGAAACGGAAGAAACGCTCATCTCAGTCCTTTGCTCATAAGTGCGTGATTCTTCTGGGAGTTTAACGGGGTTCGCCAAGGTGTACAGGGGTGGCACTCAGTTTCTCTAGAATGAACCCGCCTGATTTTGGAGCGCACATGCCTTTCTCACCTGTTTGGAATCGTCTTTCAGCCTTGGCCTTAGGTTTGGCAATAGCCGTGAATGCGATGGCCCAGTCACCTGCAAGCCCTTCGATCGGGACTTCAAAGCCTGCCGCAGAATCATCTGTTGCTAAAGCGGACTCCAGTAAAGGCGTCTCAGCGCCGGGTGCCTTAAAGCCGATGCAGGAGGTATTGAAAGACGCCAATGCGATTTCAGGCCTGCTCACCCTGTACCAAAAAGACGATAAGGTCTGGATCGCCATTCGGCCAGAGCAGTTCAATCAGCTGATGTTTTTCTCTTACAACGTACCCCGCTCGGTAGGCGAGCGCGGTTTGTATGGCGGGCAAATGGGCGGCGCGCAAGCGGTGGTCTGGCGCAAGGTAGGCAATCAGGTGCAATTGATCGCCAAAAACACCGAGTTCTTTGCCCGTCCCGGCACGCCGCAAGCGCAGTTTGTGGTCGAATCGTTTTCAGACAGCCTGCTGGCCAGCGCCCCGCTGGTGGCCGCACCGGACCCTACCACCCAAGCTGTGCTCATTGAGGCGCAAGCCTTGTTGATGACCGACATTCCTGGTTACTTGACGAACTTGGAAGCGGCCTACCGCATGCCTTTTGCCCTGGACACGCGCAACAGCACCTTTGCCGCCCTGCGCAATTCGACGCAGCTCACAGGATTGGAAGTGCAAGCTCACTTTTCGGTGTCCAAGTTGTCGGCCCCTCCTTTGACGCCGTCCCTAATGCCAATGCCACCACCGCCCCAGGCCACGCCCGATCCGCGCAGCTTATTTGTGCACTTTGACTACAGTTTTTCTCTCTTGCCCGAGCCAATGACGCCGCGATTAGCCGATGAACGTGTTGGGTACTTCAGCGTGGGCCGGGTCGATTACACCGAGGACACAGCGGCCAAACCGCGCAGCCATTTAATCAAGCGTTGGCGTTTGGAAAAGCAAGACCCAGCCGTCGCCTCCTCGTCTGTGAAAACACCGGTGGTATTTTGGTTGGACAAAAACATTCCGGATAAATACCGCCAAGCCGCGCGTGAAGGCGTGCTAGCCTGGAACTCCGCGTTTGAAAAAATTGGGTTGCAAGGCGCCTTACAGGTGCAGCAGCAAACTCCAAGTGACGAGCCCACCGCCATGGGCGCCAGGCACGCGATCATTCATTGGTTCAGCGGCGCCGACGTGGGCTTTGCCATTGGCCCCTCGCAAGCTGATCCGCGCACGGGAGAGATTTTGCGGGCTGATATTGGCATGTCGGATGTGTTTGCGCGCAGCGCTAGGCGCACTTTTGTGGAAGATTGGGAGGCCGCAGCTCAGCGAGCGCTTATGCCTGATGGCCAGTTATGCAACTACGCCCAAGACGCCGCCCATGAGCTGCACTTTGCAATGGACTTGCTGCAAAGCCAAGGCCTGACCATGGAGGGTCCTCAAGCCGACAAGCTCGCGCAGCAGTATGTCAAAGAGGTGATCATGCATGAGGTGGGTCACACCCTGGGGTTGCGCCACAACTTTCGCGCCTCTGCCGCTTACAGCTTGGCGCAACTACAAGACCTGCGCTTTACTCGCGAGCATGGGCTGTCCAGTTCTGTCATGGACTACCTACCGTTCAATATTTCACCCACCCATGAAAACCAGGGTGACTATGTGATGAGTGATTTGGGCGTCTACGACCATTGGGCAATTGCCTACGGCTATAGCCTGTTTGAACCTGGCCAAGAAGCGGCCGGACTGGCGCAAATCACTGCACAGTCAACCCGACCCGAATTATCCTATGCCACCGACGAAGACGCAGGCACCCTGAACGAGGGCATGGATCCGGACGTGAACCGCTTTGACTTGGGCTCGGACCCGCTAGCTTATTACAAGCGCCGCATGATTTTGTCACGTCAATTATGGGACCGATTGCAGAATATGAAGCTGGCCGACGGTGAAAGCTATGAGCGGTTGACCCGCAGTTTTAACAGCGGCTTTAGAGCGTTGACGCAGGTGGCGCCATTGGTGGCCAAATATGTGGGCGGCGTGCTCACACGGCGTGACCGCGCGGGCACGGGTCGACCCTTGTTTGAGGCGGTGCCCGCCGTGCGCCAGCGCGAGGCGCTGCGGCTCATTGCGCAAGATTTTTTTCGAGCCGAGAGTTTTCGCTTTGACCCGCAATTGCTCAGCCGCTTGGCCCTCGACCCCAATGAGCGTAAAGCCGGCGCCCAGGTCTCGGTTGTAAGCAGCGTGTTGGCGCTGCAGCGCGCTATTTTGGACCCCTTGTTTTCGCCCGCCGTGGCCGCTCGCTTGCTTGAAGCCCCGCTCAAAGCGGCCAAAGGTGTGTTTCCCTTGAGCTTGGCGCAGCTTCATGACAGCTTGCAAAACGCCATCTGGTCAGAGGCGCTGCAAGGCCAAGACGCTGGCCTGTTGCGCCGCAACGTGCAGCGCGAACACTTACGCCGCATGACCGATGTGCTGGTCAAACCGCCAGCTAGCTTGCCTTCCGACGCGCGCAGCCTGATGCGCATGAACGCCCAAACGCTGGCCAAGCAACTTAAAAAAGCCCTCAGCCGGGGGCGCTTGAACTCCGAAACCCAGGCCCATTTTGCCGAGAGTTTGAACACCTTGCAGACCGCCCTGCGGGCGCAAGTGCAGCGCACTGGCCTGTAATTGGACAGGTTTTGAGTTAGATCGCGGTGTTGCTGGGATAATGTCGGCTGAACGGCTTCGCCTTTAGCGCCACCCTGGCGCTGGCGGGCCGGTTGAACATTTCTCTAAAGCACCATGGCTCAATACGTATTTTCGATGAACCGGGTCGGCAAAATCGTGCCACCCAAGCGTCATATTCTTAAAGACATTTCTCTGTCTTTCTTTCCTGGCGCCAAGATCGGCGTGCTGGGTACCAACGGCTCTGGCAAGTCCACCTTGCTCAAAATCATGGCCGGTATCGACAAAGAGATCGAAGGCGAAGCTATTCCAATGGCGGGCCTGAAAATCGGATACTTGCCCCAAGAGCCCATCATGGATCCTGAGCAAACCGTGCGCGAAGCGGTTGAAAGTGGCATGGGCGAGGTCAAAGCCGCCCACGCTCGCTTGGAAGAAGTCTACGCAGCCTACGCCGAAGAAGATGCCGACTTTGATGCCTTGGCCGCCGAGCAGGCTCAGCTCGAAGCCATCATCTCAACCGCCGGTGATGCGTCTGAACACCAGCTCGAAATCGCTGCCGATGCGCTGCGCCTGCCGCCATGGGACGCTGTGATCGGCAAACTGTCCGGTGGTGAAAAGCGCCGTGTGGCCCTGTGCCGATTACTGCTTTCGCGCCCCGACATGCTGCTGCTTGACGAACCCACCAACCATTTGGACGCCGAATCAGTGGACTGGTTGGAGCTGTTCTTGCAACGCTTCTCGGGTACCGTGGTGGCCATCACCCACGATCGCTACTTCTTGGACAACGCGGCCGAATGGATTTTGGAATTGGACCGGGGCTCCGGCATTCCATACAAAGGCAACTACTCCAGCTGGCTGGAGCAAAAAGACGCTCGTCTCGCCACCGAACAGCGTACCGAAGATGCTCGATCCAAGGCTGTGAAGAAAGAACTGGAATGGGCGCGCTCTAACCCCAAAGGCCGTCAAGCCAAGAGCAAGGCCCGTTTGGCTCGCTTTGAAGAACTGTCTGACTTTGATTATCAAAAACGCAACGAGACGCAGGAAATTTTCATTCCTGTGGCTGAGCGTTTGGGCAATGAGGTGTTCGAGTTCAAGAACGTCAGCAAGTCTTTTGGCGACCGTTTACTGATTGACAACCTGAGCTTCCAAGTGCCTGCGGGCGCCATTGTGGGCATCATCGGACCCAACGGTGCAGGTAAGTCGACGCTGTTTAAAATGATCGCGGGCAAAGAGCAGCCAGACAGCGGTGAGGTCAAGATTGGTCAGACGGTGCGCATGGCCTTTGTGGACCAA
>CANGEG010000079.1 GCA_947452725.1 Comamonadaceae bacterium
CTTTGCCACCATGGTGGGCATGGCACTGGGGGGGTGGATGTCGGGCAAGGTGTTCGATTTGACCGGCTCGTACCACGCCGCCTTCATCAACGGGCTGGCCTGGAATTTACTCAATTTGACCATCGCAACTGGCTTGCTATGGCGGGTGTACAAGTTGAGCCGCCCATTGGGCGAGGGCTGATAATACGCCGCTTTGAAATGGGCTAGGATCGCCGCATGCACACGTCCGCTTTGGTTTTATTTTCTGGTGGCCAAGACTCCACCACCTGTTTGGCCGATGCCTTGTCACGTTACACCCGCGTGGAAACCGTCGCCTTTGACTATGGTCAGCGCCACCGCGTGGAATTGGATGCGCGCTTGCAGGTACTTTTTGCTTTGCGCGCGCAGTTTCCCATGTGGGCCCAGCGCATGGGGCAAGACCATTTGCTTGATGCTTCGGTATTGGGCCAAGTCAGCGACACGGCGCTCACGCGCGACACAGCGATTGCCATGCAAACCAACGGCTTGCCCAACACCTTTGTGCCCGGGCGAAATTTGCTGTTCTTGACCTTGGCCGCGGCCTTGGCTTACCGCCGGGGCTTGGACGTGATCGTCACAGGCGTGTGCGAGACCGATTACTCGGGCTACCCCGACTGCCGTGATGACACCATGAAAGCCATGCAGGTGGCCTTGTCGCTGGGCATGGACAAGCGGCTGCGCATCGATACGCCTTTGATGTGGATTGACAAAGCCCAGACCTGGCAGATGGCCTACGACTTGGGCCAGGCCACAGGCCAGAGCGGCGCAGGCCAGCAATTGGTGGATATCGTGGTGGAGCACAGCCACACTTGCTATTTGGGTGAGCGCACACAGCGCCACGACTGGGGTTATGGCTGCGGTACCTGCCCGGCCTGTGAGCTGCGCTGTGCCGGTTATGCGCGCTACGCCCTCAAGCGCCCGGCATAGCCGGACGCGCTAAAAAGCGCCCCTCAAAGTCAAGCGGCGGATGCCTCTAGAAGAGACATCCGCCGCTTTGAAGAGCTCACTCGCGGGAGGCTCAGTTGCTCTGGATCACGCGCTCATTGAGCGCTTGCACCGGACGGGCATTCTTCTTGAAAGGGAAGGCGCCTACTTGCTCGCGTGCAATATTGACTTGCGACTTGAGAATGAAGAAGCGCACTTTTTCCGTGCAAGGCGGCGTGGTCAACGAGCCCTCATAGCTGTAGAAGTCCATTTCGCGCGGCAGCAAATTGTTGGGGTTGAAGCTCACGTTTTCAGGGGTGACTTCAGGGCCCTCTTTGGCCGGCAAGTTAGCCCACAGCGTTTTGATGCCGGGGTTCTCGTTGCCTTCTTTGAGCAGCACACCAATCACCGCCAATTGGCCGGCTGCGTTCTTGTGCACAAAGTGGATCACCATGGCCGCAGGTTTGCCATCAATCAACTCTTCGCTGGGCTTGTGGAAGTGGAACTGCAGCAGGTCAAATGCCACACCGTCAATGCGCACTTTGCTGCCCGCTTCGACGTTGACTTGAATGGTGTGGCCGTTGTTCACAATCTTGAGTGGGCCGTTTTTGTAATCGGTGGCGATCGAAATCTTCACCTTTTCAAATGGACCTTTGATGTCCAGCGGCGACTGGGATTTGCCTTTGGCGCAAGTTGGGAATTCTTTGCCCCAGTTCTCTGGACCCATCGGGCCTTCGTAGTCCCAATGCGGCGCAGCGTGCGCACCTGGCGCCGCATGCGCATCTTTGGCGTCACCTTTGCCGTGTTCATCGGCCGCTGAGGACGCGCCATGCGCGTCTTTGCCCGCATCGCCGCCCGCGCACTCCGACATCACGCTGACTTTTTGACCCGCTGCGGCCAAGGCGTTTTGCGCCGCACAAACGGCTTTGGAGCGGCTCTTCCAGTCCGTTAACTCCAGGGTTTTTTGGAATGCCGCAATCGTGCTCGGGTCTTTGCTGCCCAGCGTCAACAGGCGAACCGCCGCCACGCCCAATTGGCGCTCCGTGGACAGGCCTTTTTGCTTGCTGTAAGTGGCTTCCAAGTCTTTTAAGATCTCGCCGCCAGAAAAAGCACCTTTGACGGCGTCCAACTCCTGGGCCTTCCCCTTTAAGGGCTCGGCAGCTTCGGCTTGCTCCTTCGCCTCGGCCTGCGTCTTGGTCAGCTCTTCTTGTTTAGCGGCCAGTTTTTCTTCAGCCTCTTTGGCCTTGCTCTCCAATTCGGTCACCTGGTCTGTGGAGGCGCCAGCGCTTTTGTGCTGTGTCCAGCCAAAGGCACCGGCGCCAATCAAGGCCAGTACCAATACAACTTCTGCAATGATTCTTGTCATATCTCTATCCTGAGGTGGGTCGAAGGGTTGGGCGCGAGCGCACCCATACACAAAGAGGTCGCTAATTCATCGACACGAAAAATATTAACTTTAGGTTTGCGGTGGCGCTGGGCGTGGCTCAGCGCTCGGCTTTGAAAGAAATGGCGTGGCCATCCGGGGTCGTGGCGACCCAAACCAAACGCTGGCCGTTGCCTGCCCCTGGCGCGATAAACGCAATACCCGTGAGTGTTTTGCCATCGAGATGGGTGTCGCAAAGGGTGGAGTGGTCCATTTGCAAGGTCAGTGCAAACAGATTGACACCCGCCACAGGCGTTGCGACCGAGTTGGACGCATTCCACTGGCAGGAGGCAAAGCTGCCGCCCTGGCTGATCGCACCCGAGCCAGCGGCAATATTGACCGTGAAGACCCCGCTTTCGCCTGAGCCAAATGACAAATGCCCCGTCCAGCCACCGGCCAACGTGCTCAACTGCGCGGCCTGACTGTAAGTGAAGCCAGCAGGCGTTGTGGCGGCGAATGACACCGTTGGGATACTGGGCGTAGAGATCACACTCATAGCGCCTGAAAGCTTACCTGCGCCTGGAGATGTCAGGAGCGCAGATCCAGCCAAGAGGGTGTCGGCCGTATTTTGATATTTCAGGGTATTTGTGGGCACGGACGCCTGCAAGGTGCCCGTGCCGGTAAGGTCGCCAGAGTAAATGTCCGGATTGGTGGTTGCGTAATTCAAGCCGTACCAGCGGTAACTTGCGCCACTGACGGGTGAGATCACCCCCCAAAAGTCATGACCACTACTGCCGTCGTAATACACCCCGGGCTGAACCGCGAACGTGGTGACGGCCCCTGCACTGTTGGTCGGCGTGCTGGCCGCGCCGCCACACCCCGGCAAACTCACCGTCGCAGTCCAAAGTAAACACAAAGCAGATAAGTATCGAAAATTCATGGTGTTTGGTTCAAGCCTGATTTATAGTTTGCCCATGCACTTATTACACAAATCGCTGGTCGTTGCAATTGCCCTGCTGGGCTTTCAAGCTGCACATGCAGAATGGAGAACCATCGGCACGTTCCCTGCGGGCACTTACTACATTGAGTCCAGTACTGTGGAGAAAACAGGTTCGCTGCGAGATTTTTGGACCATGCTGGACTATCCGACGATGCAAAAATCTGCGCGCGGTGTGAGCTATTTGTCCACCCGCACGCACATGCAACTCGATTGCAAAAAACAAAGTGTTCGCATTTTGCAATTTTCCATGCACACCGGGCGCATGTTGTCGGGCGAGCTGATTGACCAGCAAGGCGTGATGCGTGAATGGCAGTCCATTCCGCCCGACACCCCGTTGGTCAGCTACCTCAACGCGGTCTGCTGAAGCTTTCACGGCCTCACCCACCCGGCCTGAAGCCAGTGCCAGTAAGAGGCGTTCATGGGCCACGCGATGTTCGTGAGCGGCGTGCCGGCTGGGAACACCGAGTCCGTCAGGTGATCCAGCCAAGGGCTTTGTGCCCCCAATAAGCCTAACCATTCTTGCGTGGCTTGACCTTCGTTTTTTGAGCCCTGTTCGGTTTTTCGAGCGCCCGGCACATCATGCGCAGTCCCAGCGCTCTGAACTGGGCCTGACATTCGGTCATGCACACTGCCCCAGTGGCGTCCACGCAGGACCTGCGTGATCGAGCGCAAGCGGTTCTCGGCCTGATCGGTTCGTGGAGTTTGAAATCTAACTTGCCCCAGCACGTTGTCAAAAAAAACGGTGGCTTGCGGCTGTTCGCGTAGCAGACTGGGCAAGGAGGTGAGGGCGTCGCCCGTGTGGCATTCCAAATGCACGCCTTGCGCTTTCAGGGCGCCGCCGTGGCGCCACGCGAACAAAGGCGCAGCCAGGGGGTCAATGTCCCAGGTTTGCACGCTCTTGAAACGTGCGAGCCAAGGTGCCGACATCATCCAGCCGGCGCTGGCGCCGATCAACAGCAAGTGCTCGGTCGGCACGGGCTGTGCAAGTAGCCAGGTTTCAATGTCAGAGCGGGTTTGCACCCATCGCGCTTGAGCGCGCCAGGCACGCCAGTGCCAATGCAAACCACCGGTGAGATTCATGGCGAGACCATCATGATGCCGATCTTAAATTGAACTGCATCACACCCAACTCATCCATTTTGCGTTGGTCGCGCTTTTCTGCTTGAGTCAGAATCGCTTGTGCATTTTGATCGGCCAGCGTTTGCATCTTCAGCCGCTCCCGCTCCGCCGCCATCAGGCGCGCACGGGTTTCGAGCAATGTTTTTTCAGCCTGCGCCACATCGTTGGCCACACGTTGCATCAAGGTGAGCAACTGCGTCATGAACTGGCGCTGGTTCATCACCTCGCGCATACCTTGCAGGCTGTGGTTGGTACTGTTTTCTTGTTGGCGGTAGTCTTCATAGAGCTTGGCTAATCGCGCCTTGCTGGCGTTCAGGCTTTCCAGGCGTGCCAGCGTTTGCCCCATCTCAGCTTGAATCAGGCCGGTCTCGTCTTGGGCCCTTTGTGCCAGCACGGTCCAGCAGTTTCGCTCGGCGATCATGAGGCGAGCAGCGCGCGCAGGTTGTCGCGAGTGACGCTTTCGTCTTCGCCCAGGTGCATGTCTTGGCGAAGAAAATTCTCCATCGCATCGCGCAAACGGATCGCTTCGTCCAGCGTCGGGTTGGTGCCGGTCTCGTAGGCGCCGACCTGAATCAAATCTTGGTTTTGTTGGTACAGCGACCACATGCGGCGAAACCGGTTGGCGGCCTTGAGGTCTTCCGGGTTGAGCAAGTTTTGCATGACCCGGGAAATTGAGCCGTTCAAATCGATTGCGGGGTAATGCGCCGCATCGGCCAGCTTGCGCGAGAGCATCACCTGCCCGTCCAGGGAGGCGCGGGCAATGTCCACAATTGGATCGTTGGCATCATCACCCTCGGCCAAAACGGTGTAAATGGCCGTGATTGAACCATGGCCATGACGGCCAACGCCGGCGCGTTCAATCAAATTGGGCAGTAAAGCAAATACCGAAGGCGGGTAGCCTTTGGCGGTGGGCGGCTCACCAATGGCCAAGCCAATTTCGCGCTGCGCATGCGCCACGCGGGTCAGGCTGTCCACCAGCATCAACACGTTCAAGCCCTGATCGCGAAAGTACTCGGCAATCACGTGCGTCATTTGCGCCGCTTTGAGTCGCAGCACGGGCGAGACGTTGGCAGGCGCTGCCACCACCACCGATTTGGCCAAGCCCTCTTCACCCAAAGATTCTTGAATAAAGGCCTGCACCTCGCGGCCGCGTTCGCCCACCAAGCCAATCACCACCACGTCGGCTTTGGTGAAGCGGGTCATCATGCCCAGCAGCACGCTCTTGCCCACGCCAGAGCCCGCCACCAAACCAATGCGCTGACCTCGTCCCAAAGTGAGCAAGCCGTTGATGGCTTTGACGCCCACGTCCAAAACGCTGTCAATCGGGCCGCGCTCCATCGGATTCAAAGGCAGGCCGAGCAGGCTCAGGCGTGAGGTGCCCACAGGTTTGGGTTTGCCGTCCAGCGGTTCGCCGCGTCCGTCAATCACGCGGCCTAACAATTCAGGTCCTAAACTGGCCGTGCCCAAATCGCTGGCCACGCGCACCGAGGCGCCAGGGCCAATGCCGACCGGGTCGGTCAGGGGCATCAGATACAGTGTTTTGTCGTTGAAGCCCACCACTTCAGCCTCGATGCGGTGCCCGTCTGGGCTCATGATTTCGCAGCTCGAGCCCATGGGCGCCATGATGCCGCGCGCCTCAAGGCGCAGGCCGACCAGTCGCACCAAAGTGCCACAGCGCTCTGGGCTGCTGGCGCGGATGCGGCTCATGGAGCTGGCAACTTCTTGCGCAAAGCTAGTCATCGAGCTTGTCCAGCTCCAGGCTGATGTCGGTCAGCGCATCGGCAAAATTCTTCGTGATCGCCTCGGGCGGCGGCGCGGCTTTCATCACTTCATGCGCTTCGTAGGTGTGCTTTTCATTGGAGTCTACGGCGGCGAAATCAGCTTCAAAATGTTCGACTTCGGCCTCTGGGTCATCGACACTCGCATGTTGTGCCTCTATGCTGGACTTGTTCATGGACGAGTTCGCGAACTCGTTGTTGAACTCGGGCATGGCATCGGCCGATGACGCTGGCGCCCCAGTGACATTCATGGCGCGGGGCTTGGCCTGCGCATCTTCGACGGTTTGGGCGCTGCCGCGTTGGCTGGCCAATCGGCTGGCCAATTTGGATGGGGCAAACGCCGAGTTCGATTGCCATGCTTTGGGGTCTTTGAGCAGGCTGTGCGCCAAAGACTCCAACCGGTTTTCAATCAAGTCGCTCACCACTGTATCGTCCGCGCGCACGCGCACACTGCCGGGCAAGAGCAAATTGTCCGCTTGCATGCGCCAAGCGGGTTTGGGCTGGCCTTCAGCGCGTTGCTGATTTTGCAGCAGGGCCAAGTCTTGCGGATTCAACTCCACCACCAAGGCCGAGGCATCGGATGCGTCCAGCGTTTCAATGCAGCGCTCGATCACATGCTCCACCGCTTGGGGGGAAAGCGTCAATTCGCCCAACACCAATTGCTCAGCCAAATGCAGCGCCAAGCGCTTGAGCGGCTCTTGCAATTGCGAGGGGTCTTCAATCAGCGCGTCAACTTTGTGGTCAATTTCTTGCAGCAAAGCCTGTGTTTGCGCGGTACTTTGCGCGGCCAATTGCTCTTGTTCGATGTCTACCTGGGCCTGTTTGGCTTGCGCTTGGCCATCTTTCAAGCCTTGCGCCAAACCTTCGGCAAATGCTTGGGCCCGAATTTCTTCTGTGCTCAGCGAGTCAGCCGGCGCATCGTTGGGCTCGTCATGTGCCGTGGTCGCGTCAGCGAGTGCCGGTTCGTCTGCCGCGCGGGCCTCATCGGCAAGGGGTGAGGTGTCTTTGTCTGCCTTGAAACCTACGCCCTCATCGGTATGCACCGTAGGCGTAAACAGAAGGCCTTTTTTGTGTGTGAAGTGCTCCCTTGAGAACACCTGTTTGACCATCGCGGTGCGCAGCGAGTCGAGTGGCCGCCACAGCGGCCGAGCCTTAACGCCACCCAGCGCTTGGCGCGCGCGGTGTTCATCAGACAAAGTCTGCGCCTCCGCCTAGGACCAGATCACCCGAGTCGGACAGCTTGCGCGCAATGCGCATGATGGTCTTTTGCGCATCTTCCACATCGGCAATGCGCAGCAAACCTTTGGCGTTCATGTCGTCAATGAACATGCCGCGTGCGCGCTCGGACATATTTTCCAAGAACTTGGTGCGCACACCTTCGTTGGCGCCCTTCAAAGCGATCATCAGCATGTCGGGTTCGACGTTGCGCATCAGCACCTGGATACCTTTGCTGTCCACGCTCAACAAGTTGTCGAATGTGAACATATTGTCTTGAATTTTCATCATCAGCTCGGCGTCGAGCTTTTCCAGGCCGCCCATGACCTGCGCTTCCAGCGCCGTCTTGGTGGCGTTCATGATCTTGGCCGCGGCCTTGATGCCGCCAAAGCTGGATGACGCCGCATTCGAGCTGCTAGAGAACTGCTTCTTCATGATGGCTTCGAGTTCGGCCATGGCGGAAGGTTGCACCGTCTCTAAGCTGGCGACGCGCTGAATCACTTCAGAGCGATTTTCTTCGGGCAAGAACAACAACACATCAGCTGCCACTTCGTGTTCCAGCACCGACAAAATAATGGCGCACACCTGGGGGTGTTCGCCGCGAATCATGTCGGCAATCGCGCGTGCATCCATCCACTGCAAAATATCCAGGCCTTTGGTGCTTTGACCGGGCAAAATGCGGCCGAGCACCGAAGCGGCTTTGTCGTCGCCCAAGGCGCGTTTGAACACTTTTTCAACGTAATCGGTGGTGCCCAAGCCAATACTGGTTTGCTTTTTGATGGTCATCACAAAGTCGTCTAGCACCTGGTTCACGGCTTCTTGTGACAAGTCGGCGACCGACACCATGGCGCCGCCCAAAGCTTGGACTTCTTTGGGGTCTAGAAATTTCACAATCTCGGCGGCTTGCTGCTCACCCAGGAGCAGCATCAAGACGGCTGCGCGTTGCGAGCCCGACATCGCCGCCATCTCTTGGCGCAGCGCTTCGGCTTTGGCCGGATCTTCGAGCAATTCGGTGGCCATGGCTTTATCCTGCTTTGATCATGTTTTTCAGCACGGCGGCCACGCGGGCAGCGTCGTCGGCCACGATGATGCGCACCAAGGCCACCTTGTCGTCGTAGGTGTTGGCGGTGTCCAGCATCTCGGCCGAGATGTTCGACTTCTTGGGCATCATCTTGGCTTTGAGCTCCTCCATGCTTTCCACACCGCCGTCTTGCAGTGCTTGCTTGTCGGCTTCGCTCAACTCGCCATCGGCCAAAGGGCCTTCGAGCAAAGCGGGGTCAACCAGGGGCGGCGGCGGGGCAATGAAATGCATCACGGCAGGGCGGATCACCATCATGATGAAGGCCACAAACAGCAAGCCTAACAGCCCTGTTTTGAGATTGTTCACCACGATTTCGTCTTTGTACCAAGGCACCGTCATGTCAATGATTTGCTCGGGTTCAAACTTGGCCTGAACCACGGTCACCACGTCGCCGCGTGCCTCGTTAAAGCCCACTACGCCGCGCACCAAACTTTGCATGCGGGTAATTTCTTCTTCGTTGTAGGGGTTGGGCTTAGGGTCCATCGGTTCGCCCTTTTCATTCTTCGTCAAGGGGCCGCGCTCATTGATGACCACCGCCACACTCAGGCGCTCCACCGTGCCGATGGCGGCCGTAACGTGACGCACCGAGCGATCGAGCTCAAAGTTGCGTGTGCTTCGACTGGTGCTGGTGCTTTTGTCGCCAGCTGCACTGGACGCCGTCGCTGTGGTGTTGGTATTGGCGGTCGGCGCTGCCGGCGGCGTGTTGGACAAGGCGCCTGGAATACCGCTGGCATCTTTCAAGGTGTTCTTGTCTTCGCTCAAGGCCTCAGAACGGGTCTTGGGGCCTTCTTTGCGGTTGTCAAAATCTTCAGTTGTGGTCTCGGTCTGTGTAAAGTCCAGCGACATATTGACTTGCGAGCGCACATTGGCGTCACCCACAATCGGCGCCAAAATTTGCGACACGCGTTGGCGGTACACGTCTTCCAGTTTCTGTTTGTGTTGTGTTTGTGCAGAAGTTAAACCTAACGCAGCTTCCGAGGTGGTGTCAGTGATCAGCTTGCCCTGGTTGTCCACCACGGTTACGTTCTCTGTGCTCATCAACGGCACGCTGGAGGCCACCAAATGGACCAGTGCTTGAACTTGAGTGGGACTCACGAAGCGACCCGGAAAAGGCGTCACCACGATGGACGCTTTGGGGGGCGTGCGGTCACGCACAAAAACCGATTGTTTGGGCATGGCCAAATGCACCCGTGCGGTTTGAATCGAATCAATCTGCGTGATGGTGCGCGCCAACTCTTGCTCCATGGCGGCGGTGTAGCGCACCTGCTCCATGAACTGACTTGTGGTCATGGCCGATTGATCCTTGAGTGAATCAATGCCTGTGTTGCTGGTTTTTGGCAGGCCTTTGGAGGCCAAGAAAATACGGGCTTCATGAAAACGGGTGGTCGGCACGGTGATCTGACCGTTGGCCGAGTCCAGCACCGGCTTGAAGTCGGCTTGCTTCAGAGCTTCAAAGGCGGTTTGTTGGTCTGCCTCGTTCATGCCCGGCATGATGGGGCGGTAGTTGGGCGCGTTCATGGTGATGTAGGTCAACACAAACAGCAATATGGCCAAAGCCATCAAGATGAAGGGCATGGCTTTTTTGACGCCAGGCTGCAACAGCATTTGTTGCACAGGTGCAAACATGCCCGGTGCGGGTAAGGGTGAGCCATCGGCGCTTACCAACGCGCCACCAGGGCTCGTGGTGGCCAAAGCACCCCCCGTGGAATTGCCTGCGGCGCCTGGGGCGCCGGCAAAATTATTGGGCTGAAAGGTTGCAGCGTTTGCGGTTGCCATGGTCAGTATCCTTCAGGCCGCATCAAACAGGCATGTTCAAAATGTCTTCATAGGCCTTGAGCACTTTGTTGCGTACCTGTAAGGTCGCTTCAAAGGACAAGGAAGACTTTTGCATCGCCAAGACCACATCGGTCAAGGGCACAGGCTCGCCGCGCTCGTAGGCGCTGGACAGTTCTTGGGCTTTTTGCTGCTTATCGTTGACGTTTTCAATCGTCTGCCGAATCATGTCGGCAAAACCGGTTTGCGGCGTGCTCTTGACTTTGTCGGCGCTGGGCGTGTCCATGCCGCCGGCCGCTTCAGCCTGGTAAGCCCGCAGCGTTTGCAGCATAGAAGAGATGTTGGCTTGTGAGGTGACTTTATCGATCATGGTGATCCCCTGGTCATCGCGCCAAAGCCATCGCCGGCATGTCATTGCCGACTTTGAGCTTGGCTAATTTATAACGTAGCGTGCGTGGGCTGATGCCCAGCTGGCGTGCAGCTTCGATCCGACTCTCGGTGTTTTGAATTGCGGCCATGATCAACTGATGCTCGTTGGACTTGACCGCAGTTTGCAAATGCCCCACTGCAGCAAAATTTCCGTTGGCAGAAGACTGAAACAAAGCGCTGAACTCTTCCTCGCACAGCGGGCCGTGCATTTCGTAGGGAGACTCCACGCGTGCGCTGGACAGGCTTTCCATTTCGACCTTGGCGATATGCTGATGCGGCGCAGGTGCCGGCCCCATCAGCGTGTCGTCAAACATCAAATGCATGACATCGATTTGGGCGTCAGGGCTGAGCACCACAGCGCGTTGCACGACGTTTTCCAGTTCACGCACATTGCCTGGCCAAGGATAGGACAGCAGCAAGGCTTGCGCATCTGCGCTCACGGTGAACACGCTGTCTTTGGCATGACGCGCCAAGAGCTGTGCCACCAGTGGCAAGATGTCGCCCGGGCGGTCTCGCAAGGCCGGCACGCGCAGCTTGAACGTGCTGATGCGGAAATACAAATCTTCGCGGAATTCTCGCGTGCCAATGGCTTGGCGCAAATCTTTGTTGGTTGCGGCGACCACGCGCACATCGACTGACACCGGCCGTTCGGCGCCCAGGCGCGTGAGCTGGCGTTCTTGCAACACGCGCAGCAACTTGGCTTGCAAATGCATGGGCATCTCGCCAATTTCGTCCAAAAACAAAGTGCCGCCATGGGCTTGTTCAAACAAGCCTTTGAAATCTTTGTGCGCGCCGGTGAAGGCGCCTTTTTCGTGGCCAAAGAGCATGTCGTCAATCAACTGCTCTGGAAGGGCTGCGCAGTTCAGGCCCACAAACGGTCCCTTGGCACGGTTTGAGGATTCATGCAGCACGCGGGCCAACACCTCTTTACCCGCGCCGGTTGGGCCTTCAATCAAAGCCGTGACTTGGGCTTTGGCCACGCGTTGTGCCAAAGCCAGCAAGTGCCGGCTGGCCGGGTCCACATACACCACGCTGCGCTGAGGCACAGGGGGGTGCGCCGCGGCTTGAGAGGCATTGGTTTTCTGATCCGGCTTGTGCAGCGCAGCTTGCCACGCGGGCACGGTCCATTCGTCAGCAGCCATCACATGGTACGCACCCATGCGCATGGCTTGCACAGCCAGCGACAAATGTTGCCGCTCCACGCGGCAGATCACAGGGACGGTAATTTGTGCTTGTTGCTGCAATGCCAAGACCGCTTGCAAGCGCTCCAAGCTGTTGTCCAGACGCACCACAATCCAGTCCGCGTCGGTGAGTTGCTTTTGAATATCTTCGAGCGTGTGCAGTCGATGCACGGACATGCCGGCCAGGGCCAGTTGGGCGTGCTCTGGCGCAGCCAGGGCCTGGACGGGGTCCAACCACAATGCGTGTTGCGCGATATTGAAAGAGCTCATGCTGTACGGTCTCTGTGTCATGAAAGTGGCAAGTTATTGCCAGAGAGGTAAGCAATGGCCGTGCCAC
>CANGEG010000080.1 GCA_947452725.1 Comamonadaceae bacterium
GCTTAAAACCGCTTTTTGAGGGCACACTTGGGTTTTGCGTCCACTTGTTACGTTATGACACAGCCCCACTTTGCCACTGTTGATTGCCCCGATGCCCAAGGTGTACATCGTATGGCTTACACCTCATGGGGCGATCCATTGGCGGCCCATGTGGTGCTTTGCGTCCATGGCTTGACTCGCCAGGGACGTGATTTCGATGTGCTGGCACAGGCACTGGTGGCGCGTGCGGAGCATCCTCTGCGGGTGATTTGTCCGGACGTGGTCGGACGAGGGTTGAGTGACTGGCTGGCCCAGCCCGAGGGCTATCAAGTGCCGCAATACGCTGCTGATATGGCTGCCTTGTTGGCAGCGTTACAAGAGCAGGCGCCGATAAAGACTCTGGATTGGGTGGGCACCAGCATGGGCGGCTTGATCGGCATGGTTGTGGCAGGTCAACCAGATTTCCCCACCCCCTGCACCATTCGGCGCTTGGTGTTGAACGATGTCGGCCCGGCAGTCTCATGGGTGTCGATTGAGCGGATGAAAACTTATGTAGGCCAAACAGGTCGCTTTGCCACTCTCCAAGAGGCCGCGGATGCGATGTGGGCGATTTCGCAAAGCTTTGGCCCACACACGCCAGAGGCCTGGTTGGCCCTATCGGCGCCCATGGTCAAGCGCCTGGCCGATGGCAGTCTGAGCTTGCACTACGACCCAGCGATTGGTGTGTCTATTCGGGCCATGACCGAAGATGCGGCGAAAGGTGCGCAAACGGTGCTGTGGCAAATCTACGATCTGATTAAGGCACAAACCTTGTTGCTGCGAGGTCAGCAGTCTGACCTGCTAACCCCAGAAACTGCGAAAGCCATGCAAACTCGCGGCCCTAAGGCCATATTGGTGGAGTTTGCTGGTGTGGGGCACGCGCCGACTCTGAATGATGAAACCCAATTGGCACCTGTGGCCGAATTTTTGCTTAGACCTTGAACGAACATGAAATGAAGCGGGGGTATTTCACCCCTGTTTGCTTGAATGAAAATTTCTGAAAATCAACAACCCTCGCCAAACCGCAGTCAAGCCACAGCGGTGATGCGCGGTGACGCTGTTCCCACAGTATTGGCCGTTACAGCCCATGGTTTGCCTGCGCAAACCGATGACTTGGCTCGAGCACGTGCTTTTGCAGAGCCTTTGCTGGCCAGCGAGATCTTGGATACTGGCGAAAACATGTTGGCCCACGCGGACGCGGTTGCTGCCATTTTGCGGTCCATTGGCGGCTCTGAGACCATGCAAGCTGCTTGTTATCTGGTCTATGCCTGTGAGCATCTCAATAAACCTTACGAAGTGATTTCAAAGGCCTTTGGCGAGAATTTTGCTCAACTTGCGGTAGAGACAACAAAGCTGGTGCATGTGCAGCGTCTGTCGCGCGCCGCAGAACACTCTGCGCAATTGAATGACGATCCTAAGTTGCAGACCGAAAACGTACGCAAAATGCTGCTCGCTTTCAGCCGTGACTTGCGCGTGGTCATGCTGCGCTTGACCTCGCGCTTGCAAACTCTGCGTCACTTTGCGGCCAGCAAACTACCTGTGCCACACAACCTGGCGCGCGAGTCGTTGACGGTGTTTGCCCCCTTGGCCAATCGCCTTGGAATTTGGCAAATCAAGTGGGAGATGGAGGATCTGGCGTTTCGTTTTTTGGAGCCAGTGACTTATAAGCACATCGCCTCATTGCTTGACGCCAAGCGGACCGAGCGTGAAGACTCCATGCAGCACCTGCGCCTGCAATTGCAGGCTGAGTTGGTGGCAAAAGGTATTGCGGCTACGGTGCAGGGCCGGCCAAAACACATTTACAGCATCGTGCGCAAAATGCGAGGCAAATCGCTGGATTTTGAGCGGGTGTTTGACATACGCGCTTTGCGCGTTGTCGTACCAGACGTTGCCAGTTGTTATGAAACCCTGGCCTGGGTGCATGAGCGTTTCACGCCGGTGCACGAGGAGTACGACGACTACATTGCTAAGCCAAAAAACAATGGCTACCAATCGTTGCACACAGTGGTGCGAGACGCCTCAGGCTTGCCAATTGAAATTCAGATTCGCACCCAGGTCATGCACGATCATGCCGAAAGCGGCGTGGCCGCACACTGGGCCTATAAAGAGGCAGGGGCGAAAGGCTATTCTGGAGTCAGTGCCAACAGCGACTATGACGCCAAGATTGCTGTGTTGCGGCAGCTCTTGGCATGGGAGCGTGACATTGCAGGGTCTGCCCAGCAGCAGGTGCAGGACAAGGCGCTGTTTGACGATCGTATATATGTCTTAACCCCGGACGCTGCAATTGTGGAGTTGCCCCAAGGGGCAACTCCAATTGATTTTGCCTATACCGTTCACACCAATGTGGGCCATCGCTGCCGCGGCGCTCGGGTGGATGGTGCAATGGTGCCACTGAACACTGTGTTGCAAAACGGCCAAACGGTGGAGATCAACGCTATCAAAGAAGGCGGGCCTTCGCGTGATTGGTTGAATTCAGATTTGGGCTATTTGGTGAGTCCTCGGGCTAAGGCCAAAGTGCGCGCCTGGTTCAACGCGCAAATAACTCACGAGAACGTTGCCAAGGGTCGCGAAGCGGTTGAAAAACTGTTGCAGCGCGAAGGCAAAACTGCGATGAAGCTGGATGATTTGGCCAGCCAGCTTGGCTTTAAATCAGCCGAAGGGTTGTTTGAGGTGGTGGGCAAGGATGAATACTCCTTGCGCAACATTGAGGTCCTCCTCAAGCCGCCAGAGCCCGCGCTCACACCTGATGAAATCGTCTTGCAGAAAAAAACGCGTGGGCCCGCCAAGAACCAACCGTCCAGCGTTTTGGTGGTGGGGATGGACTCGCTGCTGACGCAGCTTGCGCGCTGCTGCAAACCTGCGCCGCCCGACGGCATCAGCGGCTTTGTCACGCGCGGAAAAGGTGTGAGTATCCACCGCCAAGATTGCAGCAACTTCAAAGAGCTGGTACACCGGGAGCCTGGGCGGGTGATTGAAGTGCGATGGGCACAGCACAAAATTGGTGAGACCTCTGTGTACCCGGTGGACGTAGCGATTGAAGCCCATGACCGTCAAGGCTTACTGCGCGATATCTCCGAAGTGTTCGCCAAAGAAAAGATGAATGTTATTGGTGTGCAAACCCAGTCAATCAAAGGCACGGCCTGGATGACCTTTACGGTGGAAGTGTCTGACTCTGGCTTGTTACAGCGCGTGTTGATGCAAGTGGCAAATGTGCGCGGCGTGGGTTCGGCGCGACGTCGTTGAACTTTTTATACCTTGCGGATTTCTGCAAGTTGCCGCAAAAGATGGCGTTTTCTCTGTTATGATTCGGCATCGAATTTGTAGGCGCGTAGCTCAGCTGGTTAGAGCACCACCTTGACATGGTGGGGGTCGCTAGTTCGAGTCTAGTCGCGCCTACCAAAATTACCCCGACACAAATAACTTTGTGTCGGGTTTTTTTATGCCTCACCTGGTTCTTGGTTGCCCGTGCGGGTAAACCTTGGCTTTGAAGACCATTGTCATTACGTAGAATCTGCTGCACTGCAACAAGTCGTTTTGAATTGACTTTGTGGTCCTATTGAGGAATTCCAAGTGCCAGCCAAAACCACATCCCCTAAGTCAGCCTCCCCAGTGACGTCTCGGCGCATCATCAAAAAGTACCCGAATCGGCGCCTCTATGACACCAATACCTCGACTTACATCACGTTGGCTGAAATTAAGAGCCTGGTGATGGAGAGTCAAGATTTTGTGGTGACAGATGCGAAAACTGGCGAAGACCTTACGCGCCCCATGTTGTTGCAAATCATTTTGGAAGAAGAAGCCGCTGGCGCCCCAATGTTCAGCGAGGCGGTGCTGGCCAATATCATTCGATTTTATGGCCACGCTATGCAGGGCTTTATGGGCAAATATTTGGAGAGCAATGTGCAGTCTTTTATGGACATGCAGTTGCAAATGGGTGAGTCTCAAAAGGGCGTCAGTCCAGAAATTTGGTCGCAGTTCATGAAAGTGCAACCGCCCATGATGCAAAACATGCTGGGCACTTATGTGCAGCAGTCCCAAAGCGTGTTGGACCAAATGCAAGAGCAAGTGCAAAAACAAACCGAGCAAATGCTGGGTGCTTTAGGTATCAAAAAATAGTGGCGCCACAAATGCCTGGTTTTACTGGGACAATGGGGGTATGAGCGAAACCTTGATTTCTACGATTACCGCCCAAGCAGGGCCAGCCCCACGCATTGGCTTTGTGAGCCTTGGTTGCCCCAAGGCCTTGACCGATTCCGAGTTGATCCTCACCCAACTGAGCGCTGAGGGCTATCAAACATCCAAGACTTTCGATGGCGCCGATTTGGTCATCGTTAACACTTGCGGCTTCATTGACGATGCTGTGAAGGAAAGCCTGGACACTATTGCCGAAGCCTTAAGCGAAAACGGCAAAGTCATTGTGACCGGTTGCTTGGGGGCGAAAACGGGTGAGGGTGGAGGCAATATGGTTCGCGAAATTCACCCTAGCGTTCTGGCCGTTACCGGCCCCCATGCCACGCAAGAAGTGATGGATGCGGTGCATGCCTACCTGCCCAAGCCCCATGACCCGTTTCTGGATCTTGTGCCCAATTCATTTGGCTCCGCTGGTTTGAAATTGACGCCTCGCCAATATGCTTATTTGAAGATCAGTGAAGGCTGCAACCACCGCTGTACCTTTTGCATCATCCCTTCGATGCGAGGTGACTTGGTGTCGCGCCCGATCGGTGATGTGCTCAAAGAAGCCAAAGCCTTGTTTGAAGGCGGCGTGAAAGAGTTGCTGGTGATCAGTCAGGACACCTCGGCATATGGTGTGGACGTCAAATATCGCACCGGTTTCTGGGATGGTAAACCCATCAAAACACGGATGCTTGAATTGGTGCAAACCTTGGGCGAGATGGCGCAGGCCTATGGAGCTTGGGTCCGCTTACATTACGTTTACCCATATCCCAGTGTCGATGAGGTTATTCCGCTGATGGCCAGCGGTTTGATTTTGCCTTACCTGGATGTGCCGTTTCAGCACAGTCACCCTGATGTGTTGCGCCGAATGAAGCGACCGGCCAGTGGTGAAAAGAATTTGGAACGCATCCAGCGCTGGCGCGAGCTGTGCCCGCAGTTGGTGATTCGCAGCACGTTCATTGCTGGATTCCCGGGCGAAACTGAAGAAGAATTCGAACACCTGCTTGAGTTTTTGCACGAAGCGCAAATTGACCGTGCCGGTTGCTTTGCTTACAGCCCCGTGCAGGGTGCCGCGGCCAATGAGTTACCCGGCATGTTGCCCGAAGCCCTGCGTGAAGAGCGGCGCTCGCGTTTTATGGCCGTTGCCGAAGAAGTATCGGTGGCGCGCTTGCGTGCCCGATTGGGCGCCACCATGCAGGTTTTGGTCGATTCCGCGCCGGCGATGGGCCGCAAGGGCGGCGTCGGCCGCAGTTATGCGGATGCGCCCGAAATCGATGGCGTGGTGCATTTGCTGCCACCTGAAAAAATGAGCAAAACGTTGAAGGTCGGCGAGTTCACCTCGGCCCGCATTGTGGATGTGCGTGGCCATGATTTGGTCGGGGTACCGGTTTGATGCAGGTAGCAGGTGAAAAGATAGCAGGCGAAAAAAAACCGCACAATGTGCGGTTTGATTTGTTTTTCAATGACATCGAAACGTCATTCAAGTCCAAACTAAAATGTTTAAACTTGGTGCCCAGGACTGGACTCGAACCAGCACGATGTTACTCGCTAGTACCTGAAACTAGTGCGTCTACCAATTCCGCCACCTGGGCATCTCAGGAAAGATAGGATTGTATATCAAAAAAATGACTACCCCCAGCTCAGCGCTGGAAGAAATTGAAGGCAATGTGCAAGGGCATCGCGACGGGCACGGCTTTGTGTTGCGTGATGACGGCATGGGCGATATTTATTTGCCGCCTAACGAAATGCGCGCCGTCTTGCACAAGGATCGCGTTAAGGTGCGCATCGTTCGGCAAGACCGCAAAGGCCGCCCTGAGGGTCGGGTCGTGGAGATCGTCGAGCGACCGCCGCATCCGATCATTGGGCGACTGCTGCATGAAAGTGGCATCTGGATTGTTGCCCCTGAAGATAAGCGCTATGGTCAGGACGTTTTGATTCCCAAAGTGGCGATAGGCCAAGGAAAACCCGGCCAGGTGGTGGTTGTCGAGTTGACCGAGCCACCGGCCTTGTTTGGCCAGCCCGTGGGGCGGGTGAAAGAAGTCTTGGGCGAGATTGATGACCCAGGCATGGAGATTGAGATTGCCGTGCGCAAATACAGCGTACCGCACGAATTCTCAGACGCGTGCATTGGCTTGGCGCGCACCTTGCCCGACAAAGTGCGTGCTCAAGATAAATTGCACCGCATAGATTTGACCGATGTGCCACTGGTCACTATTGACGGTGAAGATGCTCGCGATTTTGACGATGCGGTGTACTGCGAGCCAGCCAAAGTTGGACGAGGCAAAGGGTGGCGTCTGTTGGTGGCAATTGCCGATGTGAGCCACTATGTAGAAACTGGTAGCGCCATTGATGTGGACGCTTATGAGCGCGCTACCAGCGTCTATTTTCCGCGTCGTGTGATACCGATGTTGCCTGAAAAACTCTCCAACGGACTGTGCTCGCTCAATCCGGATGTGGAGCGTTTGTGCATGGTCTGTGATATGTTGGTCTCGGCCAAGGGCGATGTCTATGCCTATCAGTTTTACCCTGCTGTGATGTTCAGTCATGCGCGGTTCACATACAACGAAGTTGCGGCTATTTTGGGCAATACACGCGGACCCGAGGCGCTCAAGCGCAAGGCGCGCGTCAATGATTTGCTGAACCTGCACGACGTCTACAAGGCCTTGTTGGCTTCGCGTGCCGTGCGCGGTGCGGTAGATTTTGAAACTACAGAAACCCAAATCGTCTGCGATGAAAGCGGGCAGATTGAAAAGATTGTGCCCCGCGTGCGCAACGAAGCGCACCGCGTTATTGAAGAGGCCATGCTGGCGGCTAACGTTTGCAGCGCCGACTTTATTCAGCAGGGAAAACACCCTGGCTTGTTCCGTGTGCACGAAGGCCCAACCCCCGAGAAAAAAGATATTCTGCGCAACTACCTTAAAGCGTTGGGCTTGGGTTTTGGCCTGAGCGACGACCCTAAGCCTGGAGAGTTTCAGCATATTGCTCAAGCGACCAAAGACCGCCCGGACTCGCAGCAAATTCACACCATGCTCTTGCGCTCCATGCAGCAAGCCATTTATACGCCAGTCAACAGTGGTCACTTTGGTTTAGCGTACGAGGCTTACACCCATTTCACCAGCCCTATTCGCCGATACCCTGACTTGTTGGTTCACCGAGTCATCAAAGCAATCTTGGCGCGGCAAAAATACCAGTTACCCAGCTTGCCTTTGCCTGGCGAAGCGCATGCCAAATTGGCCAAGCGTTTGCAAAAAAACAAGGCTGGCGCGCAAGTGGAGTCAGATGCTCCGCGAGTGAAAATGTCTTTGGCCGAGCAGCAGGCTTGGGAAGCTGCAGGTCTTCATTGCAGTGCCAATGAGCGACGTGCCGACGAAGCTAGTCGCGATGTGGAGGCTTGGCTCAAGTGCAAGTACATGCGCGAGCATCTTGGCGAGGAGTACAGTGGCGTGGTCACTTCGGCCACCAGTTTCGGTATCTTTGTCACGCTGGATGCGATGTACGTTGAAGGTTTGGTTCACATCACCGAGCTGGGCGGCGAATACTTTCGCTTCGATGAGGCACGTCAAGAGTTGCGAGGCGAACGCACTGGGATTCGATATGCGATCGGAACACGTGTGCAAATTCAAGTTTCCCGCGTGGACTTGGATGGCCGCAAGATCGACTTCAGGCTGGTAACGGATGAGGGCGTAGGGCGCCCCGCGCGTGATCGAAGTGCCCCGTCTGCAGAAGGATCGCCGGCGCGGGCGGCCTTACGGACAGAAGGCCGCGAGGGCCGTGAAGGGCGCGCCACAGACCGTCGTAAAGATGGGGCACGAGAGCGGACTGCCAGTCCCAAGCCTTCAACCAAAACCGCTGTGAAGCAAGCCTTAGACAAAAAGAAAATAGCCAAAGCGCGCAAATCAAGGCGATAAACCGTGACGTAAAGCTCGGCACTAAAACACGGTGTGCTTCAAGAAATTTCAACACAAAGGCATCCCAGTCGTGATGCCCAAAGCAAGGAGACACAAATATGCATTCATCCCCACAAATCGCCATCGTGACCGGAGCTGGCTCTGGCGTTGGGAAAGCGGCCGCTTTAGCCCTGCTCAAAGACGGTTGGCAAGTGGTTCTTGCGGGACGCCGTGTGGCCCCGCTGGACGAGGTCATCGCCGAGTCCGGCGCAGCTGCCCGAGCCTTGGCAGTTTCTGCAGATGTGTCGGACGAAGCTTCAGTTAAAGCCTTATTTGATGCGACGGTTCACAAGTTTGGCCGTGTGGACTTGCTTTTTAACAACGCGGGCGTGAACGCCCCTGGTGTTCCGCTTGAGGAGTTGACGCTTGCCCAATGGAAGAGCGTGGTCGACATCAACTTGACTGGAATGTTTTTGTGCATTCAAGCCGCGTTCAGGGTGATGAAAGATCAGTCGCCTCGAGGTGGACGGATCATCAACAACGGCTCGATTTCGGCCACCACTCCGCGACCCAATTCGATTGCCTACACTGCAACCAAGCATGGGGTTTCGGGTTTGACAAAAACAGCCTCCTTGGATGGCCGCAAGTACGATATTGCGGTCGGTCAAATCGACATCGGTAATGCAGCAACCGACATGGCCATGCGTATGGCCAAGGGAGTGATTCAGGCCAACGGCGACATCGCGATCGAGCCTTTGATGGACGTGAACATTGTGGGGCAGTCGGTGGTGTACATGGCTAATTTGCCCTTGGAGGCGAACGTGATGTTCCACACCGTAATGGCCACCAAAATGCCTTTTGCTGGTCGCGGATAATCGTAGGCTCAATGCACGCGCGATGACTCCAGTTCTTAGTTCGCCTGCCGGGCCAAAGCGCTGGCCGTCAGGTGCTGATTCTCCGGCCAGCGGTCAGCCATCTGGCCGTGTTGGTAAACGGCTTGAGAGGCGGCTTCAAACGCACTCAATACCGTGCCCGTGCCTTGCGCTATTTTTGCGCCAATCCAACCCGCTAGCACGTCGCCAGTGCCTGCCGCAGCCAGTTTGCCGTTGCCGGTCGGATTGATGCGGCTGAATTGCCCGGGGCAGGCGATGACGGTGCCGGAGCCCTTAAGCACTACGGTACACCCCCATTGCGCGGCCATGGTTTGCGCGCTGTGCAAGCGCTGAGCTTGAATCTCTGCTGTAGAGCTGTTCAACAGACGCGCAGCTTCAAGTGGATGGGGCGTGAGCACCGTGGGCATGCCGCGCGTACTGCGGTTTTTCAGTAGCTGCGCCAAGTTCGCATCGAAGGCAATGGCATTCAGTGCGTCCGCGTCCAACACTAGCTGCTTGCTGCGTTGCAGGACTTCAGCCAGCACCCGGGAAATGGCCAGACCTCCGCCGCAGCCGCAGACGACGGTGAGATCTTGCAGGTGTAAGGCCGAAAAAGTTCGAAACATCCATTCGGGATGGGTAGGCATCACCTCTGTGGGCAGGGCGGCGTGATGAGGGGTCAGCAGACTAATTAAGACTCGCCCCGCACCGCCATGCAGCGCCGCGGATGCGGCCAACAGCGCAGCGCCCGTCATGCCCATGCCGCGCTCGGCCAACGCTTCCCCCCCCACGATGGCCACGTCGCCATAGCTGCCTTTATGGCTGTTGTGCATCCTAGGAGGGGCAGCTGCGGGTGCGGGGTTCATTTGGCTGCATGGCGCCACGCTCATGAGTGCCTTTTGTTCTGCTGCGTGGCGAGTCAAATCGTCCAGCCACAGTTGTCCTGAGGCATCGCGCCCTTGGCCCATGAATAAGCCCGGTTTTGCGGTCAAGAGCATCAGCGTGTGGTCGGCATGGACCAAGGCGCCTAGCGTTGCGTCTTCGTGCAATAAGGCCTGCCCGGTTTGCGCATCCAGGCCGGTGGGCTGGTCGGCCGACATGACGATTGCCGGACTGTCATTTATGGCGCTTATCCACACATTCATTTCGCCAGAGGCCGCGCGGCTGGCGCCAATTCCTAGTAGGCAGTCGATGGCCAGATCGCCTGGTGCTAAGGCGGGGGGCGCTAAGACGAAGGCAACGCCTGCGGCTTGGGCGCGCTGCAGCGCCACTTGCGCATCGGATGGCAATTCTTTGTTGCCAGTCAGATGCGAGACAATCACCGGCATACCTGCTTGGTGCAGAAAAACCGCAGCCTCCAAGCCATCGCCGCCATTATTGCCAGGGCCGCAGGCGATCCAAATTTTGCGAGCATGAGGCGCCAAGGCCATGGCCAGCTGGGCCAGCGACTGGCCCGCACGGCGCATCAAAGTGTGCGGTGGCAACAGCGTCGCCAGCGCCAGTTCTAGCTGTCGGGTGGTACCAATATTGTGCAGTGGTGTGGATTGATGGCCTTCTAAGCGTTGTATGTTCATGCGGTGGTTTTCAAATGATGCTCTATTACAAGAGACGCGTTCAAGACCGCGTTGTCGGCCATGGGGCCTTGCCAGACCATCAGCCCCACTGGTAGTTCCCCCGCCAAGTGGCAAGGAAGAGACAGGGCGCAGCCGTCGAGCATGTTGACCACACTGGTGTTGCGCAGCAATTGAGCGTTGACTTGAAAGAAGGCCATGTCGCGCTCAGCCCCAGGCGCCATGCTGGCGATGGTTGGCGCAGTGATAGAGAGCGTGGGAGAGAGAAGGGCGTCGTAACCGCTCATTGCGTGTTGCATGAGCGCGATCCATTGTTTTCGGCCTTCCTGCAGGTCCAAGTACTCAAAAGCCTTCATCTGGGCGCCGCGTTCTATGCGATGCGCTACGCGAGGATCATATTGCGCTGCGCCGTGCGCCAGCATTTGGCGGTGCCAGGCGTAGCTTTCAGCGGCGCTAAAACCGCCAGTCGACAGAAGTTCAATTAGGTCATTGAGCTCTGGCAAGCCGATTTCGGTCAAATTGGCCCCTGCACGTGCCAGTGTTTCAATACTGCGCTGCCAAGCCCGTTGTACCGGCTCTGATAGCTGGTCCAGCATCATGGTGGTGGGAATGGCCAGACGGTAATCAGACAAACGTTGCTGGAAACGCGGCACCTTGCGCTGCGCCAAAATTTCATGCGCCAAGATGGCGTCGCGTACGCTGCGTGTCATAGCGCAGACCGTGTCCATGGTGGTGGACAACGGAACTGCCCCTTGTGTAGAAACCAGTCGCGCGGTATTTTTGAAACCCACAATACCGTTCAAGGCTGCAGGGATGCGGATGGATCCGCCAGTATCCGAGCCCAGACCAATGAAGGCGGCGCCGGTGGCGACCGAGACAGCGGCACCAGAAGACGAGCCGCCGGGCACCAGTGGTTGAAAGTCGGCGCCTTCAGCTGTTAAAGAGTGACCCGCAAAGCGGCCGGAGACCGCGTCCCAGGCCGCTGGCGTACCGTAGTGCGGGTTCACTCCCACGCCGGAGAAAGCAAACTCCACCATATTGGTTCTGCCGATCAGCGTGCCGCCTGCTGCGCGCATATTCGCTACGGCTGGGCAGTCTTGCGCAGCGGGGGGCTTGTTTTTCAAGACCAAAGAGCCTGCTGTGGTGACTTCGCCTGCCACATCAAACAGGTCTTTGGCCGAAAACGGTAAGCCGGCCAAGGGGCCGAAAGGCGCTGAGTGTTGAGATTCCAATTGCTTTAAATCCGCGCTGTTTAAGCGCATGAATACATCCTTGCAGGCTGGGCTTTGGGCCTTATTTAGGCAGTTTTGCAGCACTTCGGGCAAAGATGTTTGAGCTAAGGCCAAGGCTTGGAGGGTCGAGATCAGGTCGGTTGGGTTTGTCATGGGGTGTTCAGGTAAGGATGTAAGCAATCAGAGTGCTATAATTGAATGGCTTTGCAATAACTAATCATCACATGTGCTGATTAGGCTTGGGAAGTGAATCAAAACGCAAACCAGCCCCCTTAAGGTGTTGTCTGTCATGTGAATGGCGACGATCAAGGGCTGTGTTTAAGACTTAACCTTTGGAGCTTATTATGTCCGTTACTATGCGCGAAATGCTGGAAGCCGGTGTCCACTTTGGTCACCAAACTCGCTTCTGGAACCCCAAGATGGCCCCCTTCATCTTTGGTCA
>CANGEG010000081.1 GCA_947452725.1 Comamonadaceae bacterium
CACTGACCGTCGTGCCAAGCGCTGGGTTGGCGTCGCCGTATGTCTTACTCGCGTTGTTCGCTGTCACCGTCAGGTGGGCTTTGTTGATCGTTAGCGTGCCGTTGTTAGCAGTCACCAAGTAGTTGCCGTGGCTCAGCGCACTGGCGTCAATGGTGTAACTGCCCACACTACTGGCCTGGGTCGCCGCAGTGCTTAGGCTGCCGCTCAAAGTGTCTCCATTAACCAGACCTCGACTCGTGCCCACACCATCGGCTGCAACGCTATAGCTCAGTGCTGGGTTTACGTCGCCATAGTTTTTAGTCTTCGGCTCCGCCGTGACTGTTAAAGGTCTCTGGTTAATCGTCAACGTGCCAGGCGAATAAATGAAGAAGTAATTGAGGCCTGTTGCCAAATTCGTTGCGCTTGCACCGCTTCCTGTTATGGGGTAATTGCCAACCCCACTCGTTTCAGTCGCATTGGTATTTAGATTTAAGCCAGAAACATTAAACGAATCATTACCCCACATGTTGGCGTAACTGATAGCCTTGGCTGTGTTGACTGAACCATATGTCTGGGCTTGGCCGAAGTTGGCGGTAGCCACAAAGGGGCTAGATCGAAGAATTGGTGCGCTGCTGCCAGATGCATACCAAATATTGAAATCCCATAAGGGAATTGCACTGTTTAAAGTCGCAGTGTAATTTTGCGACTGTTTCATTTCATCAGAGGAAAGCGCTCGGACATTTTGAGCAAGACCTTCCAGATTGTAGGAACCCCAATTAGGGTTACCAAAGTAGGTTCCCCGGCTAGCCACATTAGAATTCCAATAACTATCTATGACAATTCCAACATAGTTATTTCCAACAATTGCACCGGCTGTTCCAACACCAGAACTAATAGCGCCTGAATTGAAGCTATTGGTAATAGTGCCACCGTAGTTATATCCGGTGATACCCCCGGAACCCCACTCAGCATAAACACTTCCAAGGTTGTAGCTGTTGTAAATGTTACTGCCTGACCGGTTGTAGCCCGAGATTCCGCCTATGCTTTCCCTGCCGCTGATCACGCCATTGTTATAGGACCTTTGAATCATACTATTATCAGTCGCATCACCAACCACTCCGCCAATGACCGCCGCGCTATTGGTACTTTGTACGCGTCCTAGATTAAAGACATCTTCAATATTAGCGCCACTGGCACTGCCCACCAATCCGCCTGCATTGCCATAAAAAAAGGAAGTTGGTGCAGTCGTAGTTATTTGTCCTAAATTAAAACTCTTACTCAATTGAAGGCCAGCCACACTATGTCCAATCAACCCACCAACATCACTGTAGCCAGTAACTGCTCCACTGTTATAGCTTTGTGTCATTGTGAGTGAGCCAAGGGCGTAACCTACCAGACCACCAACATATGTTTCACCCGTGACAGTTGCATTGCTGAAGCTATTGCTTACAACTCCCCCGAATGCAGACATGCCGATCAGTCCACCAACAATATCCTTTCCTGTAATAGAGCCCCCAGAAAGTCCAATGTTGCTCACCCTAGCTGATTGAAAGGTGGCAGAAATCATTCCAACGTAATCTGCTGCCGGACGATTGATTGTGAGGTTACTGACCACATGCCCCAGTCCATCGAGCGCTCCACCGACATTCACCGGCATAAAACCCAGGCCACCATTCCAGTTGATAGTGTCACTGGCATCGATGTCAGCCCCGAGTGCATACAGTGTCCCTTGGCTGTTGTGCATGCCTTGCAAGGATGTGCTACTTGTATCGCCAGCGACCCCTAGGCTTGTAATGACGGTATAGCTTTTTGGAATACCGTTCGTACCCAGCTTGGTGCTGAAATTTTGCCCACCTGACAGGTTGACTGGTGCGTTCACGTTGTAACTCGATGCCACGCCGGCGATGACGCCGTCAGTGCTGCCTTGGCCGTAGAAAAGTTCCAGCTTACCGCTGGTCGCCGTGACAGGCCGGTTGATGTTGATGTTGCGATGCGCGTTCAGCGTGAGAGTGTTGCTGGCGCTCCAACTGACAGGGTCGTTGACAAAAATGTCGCCGTTGGTGCCAGTGGTGCCGTAACGGTTGGTGCCGGTGTCCGCGCCAGTGTCCGTCAGCACTGTGACGCTGTTGGTGTCTAACAAAGTGCCAAGGGCTGCGCCGGTAATGTCACCACCCGTGGCAGCAATCGTAAAGTCCACCGGGTCAATCAACCAGGTGCCAGTTTTGCCGGCAGGCGCAGCGGTGGTGATGCGGGCCGTGTCTGCCAGTTTGACGTGTGCAGCGCTGGTTTCAATAAAGCCGCCGTTGCCGCCGTTGGGCGCACTGGCGTCCAGCGTGCCGCCCACATGTGTCGTGCCAGCGGCCATGCCGCCTAACAAAACGATGCTGCCGGCGTGGTTTTCGACCGTGCGCGCTTCAATGACGCCGGTGTTGTTGACAACGCTGGCCAGCAGTGCGTCTTGCGCGCCGGCGCTCATCAGCACTCGCCCGCCATTTGCGCGAATCACGCCGCCATTGGCACTTTGGCTATCCAGCACGCTTTGGTCAATTTTCATTTGAACCAAACTGCTGTTTTGAAAAGTCAGGGTGACGGCGCTGCCTGCGCCCAACGCTACCGTGCCCCCCGGCGCGCTGACGCTGCCCTGGTTGCTAACGCTGTTACCCAGCAGCGCCACGAAGCCGCCCGTTCCATTAGCACCTGTCGCTTCGATGGCACCCAAATTCACCACACTGCCGTTGCCCGTGCCGCTGAAGCTGCGGCTTTGGCTGCCTAAACTGGCGTCATTGAAGTCCAGCGTCGACGCCACCAAAGCACCCACGTTGATTTGCGCGCCTGGGCCAAACAGCACTCCGTTGGGGTTGATCAAATACACCTGCCCGTTGGCATTGAGGCGGCCCATGATTTGACTGCCGTTGGTGTCGTAAATCCGATTTACTGCTACTGCCGTGGCCGAGGGCTGCACAAAATTCACAGTTTCGGTCGGCGCGACGTTGAAGCTTGTCCAAGTCAGCGACAAGTTGGGGCTGGACTGATTGATGGTGGTGGTGGTGCCCGACTGCGTAATGCTTCCAGCACCCGACGCAACCACCCCGCCCACCGGGCCAGCCTGCGCCACTGCCGCGCCCAGCGTGACGGCAGCAGCCACCAACTTGCTGCGCGTACTTTTGCCCTTGCCGCACGAAATTTCAGAGACCGCAACCCACGCGCAGGAAACTTGGCTCCAGACAATTCGGTACAGGTGGTTCATGGGGCGGCATCCGCAAGCGTTCGCTCGCGTCCAAAAAGCCCCGACTTTATAAAGCTTTTACAGAACTAGCACCTGCCTAAAAAGAGTGGTTTTAAAAAATGAAACTGGCAAGAATGGGTGAACGAAGGGCTACATCACCACAGCTCTCGGTGTGCATCCAAGTACGCACGGGGATCCATTGGTGAGATAAATAGCAGCTGCACGATGTAGCCGGGGATAAAAAACGCAAAAAGGCCATGTGCCGCTTTTTTGACGTTGACCGATTTATCCAGTTTTTCTGCTTTCTGGAGATTGGCAAGCAAGCGGGTGATAGCGCCGAGAATGCGCTGGAAGTGCATCTGCAGATGTGACTTGATCATGTCGTCGACCATGGACGCAGACCAGACGTGCAGACTCATTGCCCGCCCCGCCCCCAGCGAAATATGTCGCACCAACTCCAGCAGCATCACAAAAGCCTGCTCGCGCTCAAGCTCATGCGATAGATCTGCGACATTGTCAATGCGTTGGCAAAATCGCCCCAGGTTTTCGTCAATGATGGCCAGCAGGATGTCCCGTTTACTTTTGAAATAAACAAAAAGTGCACCGTTAGAAATACCAGCGGATGCCAAGATGTGCTGAATCTTGGTGGCTTCATAGCCTTGCGAAGCAAACACCTGGCGAGCACACATCAGGATGTGCTGGCGTTTTTCTAGAAAGATGGCTTCTGTTAGCTTGGGCATCGCAGTTTCACTCCAAAAAAATTTCACTCTTTTTTATATCTTCGGCAATTTCCTCAAATTCTTTAGGGATAAATGGTGGTTTTTGATGCGTCAAATACGCATCGCTTTTGTAGCCAATATTCATTACTGACTGACGGGGCGAGCCAAAACGGCTTTAACAACGAAGTTTCAGCCATCACAGTTCAAAGCTCGTTTTGCCTCAACCCGCAAATCCACGGCTCGGAACCAAGTCCGAAAAAGTCATGAGGTTTTGAGACAAACGGGGTTTGAGACGCCTTTACCGAGCCAATGGCGCAGGTCGCAGTCAGGAGCCCAAAGCAAAAAGCCCCGCGTGGTGCGGGGCCTAAGGCTGCCTCAAGGGCTGCTAAGCAGGTTTGAGGTCTTTGAAGCTGGCGGAGAGAGTGACCGCCATGAAGTGACGTCAATCGGCATCAAAATGCTTCCTCATTAGCAATTTCTCCAGTAGAAATCAAGAACCACTTGCACCAACCGGCTTCAGACACTACCATTGCATTCCATATTTTTGGATATGTTTATTGGTATGCCCAGAATTGTTAAACCACTCACCGTTCTACAGGTCAACAAGATAACGAAGGTCGGTTGGACCGCCGTGGGGGGAGCGCCGGGGCTCCTCCTGCAGGTTGGTCAGCCAGCACAGCCCGGTGGGGCAATCCCTCGCTCTTGGATTCTGCGCATCCGCATAGCTGAAAAGCGACAGGTTATAGGCTTAGGGTCATATCCGCAGGTTTCATTAGCTTCAGCGCGAGAACAAGCAGCCAAACTAACCCTAGAGGCCAAGCAAGGGGTCAACCTGGGTCAGCGTAAAAAGGCGCAGCGCAGCGCAGTGATGGCTGCCGCATCGAAAAACAAGACCTTTAGTGAATGCGCCCTCGCCTACATGGACAGCCACTCCACTGATTATCGAAACGACAAGCACCGCAAACAGTGGGCAGCTACGTTGGAAACCTACGCATACCCCTTAATTGGCAACATGCTAGTGGCTGACATAGTGATGCGGGATGTGTTGGCCGTTATGAACCAACCAGCAGATGGCAAGGTTGCTGGGAAGACCACACTTTGGACGGCTAAGACCGTAACTGCCGAACGCGTGCTGGGCCGTATCAAAACTATCTTGGACTACGCCACTGTCAACGAGTACCGGTCAGGCAACAACCCGGCGCAGTGGAAGGGGTACTTGAGTACTCAACTGGCGAAACCCAGTCAGATAAACAAAAAACGACACCAGCCAGCAGTCCCCTATGCCCAAGCCGGTGACTTCATGGCTCAGTTACGCAAGAACAGCAGCGTGAGCGCCAAGGCCCTTGAGTTCCTGATACTCACAGCAGTGCGCTCAGGCTCAGTGCGGGAAGCTGATTGGAGTGAAATTGACTTCGACGAGAAGGTCTGGACCATACCGCCAGAACACACGAAGACCAACAAAGAACATCGGGTGCCACTTGCGCCCGCAGCGGTTGCGCTCCTACGAGCCATACCCAAGCTCGCAGCCAGTACCAAAGTATTCCCAAGTTCAACGGGTAAAGCGTTATCAGACATGGCGCTATCCCAACTGATGCGGGGTATGCGTGAGCGCGGTGAGTTAACGGTGGAGGCGGTTCCACACGGCTTTCGGTCAACTTTTCGTGATTGGGCTGCTGAGCAGACCAACTTCCCCGATGAGATTCGCAAGGTGGCTTCAGGGCACACTGTCGGCGATTCTGTGCAGCAGGCCTATCAACGCACAGACCTGCTTGAAAAACGTAGGCAGCTCATGGAGCAATGAGCAGCGTTCGTCAGTGCTCCCAGTGTTGATAAAACCAACAAGGTAAGCCCCATAAGGAAAAAAGCATGATGACCATGGGACTTCTACCGTTTGGGAAATTGGATAGAAAGCACACCGCTGATCGTCTCTTAGAAAACACTTTTAAGAACATAAAAAGCGGGGTGCCAAGCGACCTGACCAGCGAGGAACAGGTCTATGTATTACTCTACTATTTTCTTGCTGTTGTAAGACGAAAGAATGGGCTGAACCGGCGGTATCAATACCGCGAGTCGCTATTGGCAGAGTTGTCGGCTCTCGCATGGATCGGGAGAGGGAATTCACTTGACCCAATCTATGACAAATTGCAGGAGTTGCTGCTAATAATTGATCAAAACCCAGAGCATGCAAAAACTATAGTTTCAACCATGCTCGAAGAACGGACTAAGCAATTCAGCGGCATACAGCGGACGCGACGAAAGGGTAACCAACCGGAATCAGCATTGGACGGTGAAATCCGCAAAATATTAAAGCGCAAGGCGGAGCAAAGTTGGCGTGAAGTCGTAGACAAGCTAGAACGTAAAGTTGGCGCTGGGGTTATCACTGAAGTAACAGATACTCACATCATCTACAGGATAAGTCAGGAGTCTGACGCCGAAGCACGTTTGGCAATCAGCACCTTACGGAACAAGATGGGTTCGATCCGTAAGTCAATATCATTGGGGACATAATTTTCACGCAACCGGTTTCGTGAAATGGGGGTGCAAAGTGCGGTTTTTCAACCCCACTGGAGCTATCCAATGACACTCAAAACGGTTCACCAACAACCAGCAGCGCCCCAACTTGAAGCTGCAAAAATCAGGTTCCTTCTGGACGTAATCGCCAACGGGAGCGGTGATGAACTGCTAAGCCTGCGAGACCTAAAGGCAAGCGGGTCACACCCATTCTCCAATTCAACACGGCGCAGGAAAATTGCCTGCAACGAGTACCCGACTCCCATCAAGGTTTCGTCCCAGATGTGCCTTTGGAAGGTCAGGGATATACGGCTTTGGCGTCAAGACCCGACTGAGTTTAAGCAAGCCTCAATTCAAGGGAGGGGCTAAGTCATGGACAAACTCCTTCGAAAAGCTATTCATGCGATGGTGGCGGCGCGCCCAGCCTCGGGTGACGTGCCCGAGACACCGGCTGAATGGTCAGCACTTTTAGTGGCCCATGAAGAGTTGGGCTACGCGTTGTATCGGAGCGGTGGCCATTCCCATAAAAGAGCAAAAGCTTTAGCCGCGACTACACATGGCGGAGCTGCTGGCCGACTTCTCTTGGAACTTGGATTTGGAGTACGGAAATGAGACTCAAACCAAAATCCCTCTGCATCTACCTCGACCGCAATGGAAGGTTCCAAGTATTCGACCCTCGAAAACTGCCCGCGTCCGAGGCGCAGGTTGACCTAAACGACATCGCAGTCGCGGTTATCAACGCCGGGCATCAGGGTATCAAAATTGACGAGTCAAGGCTGTCAAACGGGAAGTATGTCCAAGCGATAGCAGTCAGGTTGGACACATACGAAGGCATCATATTCAACGGGCTTAAAGCTGCGTTTGAGCGCAAAGAACCATTGCCCAGCCCCGACGCAGTCCTTGATCTACTAAAAATTTCCTGTTCGTGGGGAGATAAGTCATGAGCCTCGTCTTCGACTACATCAATCACGGGTTTGCCCTTGTACCAATACCCACCGGTTCTAAGGCACCAAAAACACAGGGGTGGAACCTGCCAGAAAACGCCATTACGACCTTGGCTGCATCGACTGCTATTACTGGGAATGTTGGTCTTCTCCACCTTCACTCCAAGCCTCGTACAGTGGCGATCGACTTTGACGACCTAACAGTTGCCAAGGCAATGTTGCTTGAGCAGGGTATCCGCGTTGATCTGCTCTTGGGGTCACCAATGGCCGTGCAGATTTCGTCTGGTCGCGAGAACCGGGCAAAACTCTTGTACACCGTACCTGACGATGTTGACAGACTGACCACCCTGCAAGTCCGGGTGCCCAATACCAGCACTATGGTTTTTGAACTTCGCTGCATGTCCAGTAATGGAACTACGATGCAAGATGTACTACCCCCATCGGTTCACCCGGATACAGGACGCCCTTACGTCTGGGCGGGCTCTGGCAACTGGCGCAAGATCCCAATGCTGCCACCGTTCCTACTGGAGTATTGGTTATCAAAAACCACGCCAAATACGACCGCTGTAAATTCGTCCGTTAAAGGCACCGAACTATCCCGCTTGGCCTCGGTCGATCCGGCGCTTGTCATGAACTTGCGTAGTGCGTTGCTACATATGCGCTCCGACTCACGCGAGCTTTGGATTAAGGTGGGGATGGCGCTGAAGACTTTAGGAGATAGTGGCCGAGGGCTATGGCTAGAGTGGTCAGCCACCTCCACCTCTTACGATGCGCCAGCCGCCGCGAAAGTATGGGAGAGCCTAAATCCGACTGGGATCAACTACCGGTTCGTATTCGCCGAAGCGCAGCGGGTCGGTTGGGTGAACCCCGGCAAAAATCTATCAACGCACGGTACTTTTTCGAATGATGGTAGCACGATCCATACTGCGATTTACCCAGAATCGACAGAGCTTGCGACCGTCAAGGTGCCATTGCGTTTACCCCCGGTCTTGAAGAAAGTTCAACCGTTACCCCCTAACGCCTTGCCCAATGCACTTCGCGATGCGGCATTGGACATCGCAGACCGGATGCAGTGTCCAATTGACTACATTGCAGTTGCTATGCTAAGTGCTGCGGGCGCGATCGTGGGAAATCAGATCGGCATCTACCCACTAGAGAACGATGTGGATTGGGTGGTACACCCCTGCCTGTGGGGAGGCATAGTTGGTGATCCCGGGTCTAAAAAATCTGCTGCAATCCAACGTGGTGTTGAACCACTGTCACACCTTGAAGAGCAAGCACGGGGTGCTTATGCGTCTGCCTATAGCTTTTATAAGTCCGCGCTTGCCCAGTGGCAAAGTGCACAATCCAGCCGAAAAACGAGCGCAGCACCTCACCTAACGCAACCGCCGGTCGAACCCAAGACAAAGCGCTACGTAGTTAACGACACCACTTATCAAGCTCTAAGTGAAATTTTGGCGACTAACACAAAAGGCGTGCTGGCATTGTCCGATGAGCTCACTGGCTTGCTTCAATCGCTTGATGCGCAAGGTCAGGAACAAGCGCGGGGGTTCTATTTAAGCGGATGGGGTGGGTCGCAGGGTTACTCAAGTGATCGTGTTGGGCGCGGATCACTTTCCATTCCAAGGTTTTGCTTGAGTGTCTTTGGAGGGTTCCAGCCAGACAAAATCCGAACCTATGTTCAACACACACAGCATGGAAGCTCAAAGAATGACGGTCTGATGCAGCGGTTCCAGCTGTTGGTTTGGCCCGATCCCGCAAAATCTTTCACGTTGGTTGATCGTGCCGCCAACAAAGCTGCAATGGGCGCATTTCACACCGCTATGGTTCAACTGGAGAGCATGGCGAACATGCCAATAGCGGGTGTACTTGCTGGCAAACATGGCGAGCGTCTCCTACACTTTGCACCACCAGCGCAAGCGAGATTCAATCGCTGGCTGACCAACTTGGAGCTGGTGTTGGCGGGAGGAAAACTTGATCCAGCCCGCCAAAGCCATTTCGCAAAGTATCGGAGCCTAGTTCCTGCACTAGCCTTACTTTTTCACCTCTTGGATGGTGGTGGACGCCAAGTTCCCGAGGATTGCGTTGACAAGGCGATTGGCTTTGCGGACTACCTACGTTCACATGCCAACCGAATTTATGCCGCCGGTTCGGGGCATGACTTTGCAAACACGCGATCCCTAGCGCAGAAGCTGCTAGATGGTGCATTGCAAAACGGATTTACAAACCGGGCAGTGACGCTTAAAGGTTGGACCGGACTAAAAACCAAGGAATCCGTGCAAGAGTCGCTTGACGCACTGGTTGAGCTAGGCTGGCTAGTGGAAAATTTCAAGCAGGGGGTTGGGCGCCCAACGGTTACCTACCGGATAAATTCAGGCATATCCTCTGATCTCTTGGGAATTTAGTAGGTTTTGTAGGTACTCCCTAATACATTTTTTGATGATTTATCAAGAAAATAACGCCGTTGCAGGGGGGGGGTACCTGCGAAACCTACGAAATTAGCGCTACCAGCCACACCGCTCCGAATAATCCAAGTCGGCTCGGTCTATGGGGTTGCGCGAGAAATAGTTCAGCCCAGATCGCCAGCGCCTGTAACAGGCTGAAATCCCAACCCCAGCAGGAAAGAAAACGCCGCATCATGCGTGGTGATCGGGTAGTACCCGCTCGGTTTGCGCCCAGCACCGGGCGCAGCATCTGTCATTTCCAGCACACGCATTGCGTCCGCCAGCTGGGCCAACTCGCAAGCCTTTCTGGACATCGCCAGCCTTACCGCGTGAGTGGCTTGCCCATGCTTAGTGTTGGCCTTTACGATCCGGCGTCTGCCCTCGTCAGTCTGAACCCCCGAGCGCAACCCACCGCCATGCAAACCGCACTTGGCCGTCGAGCTCGCCTTTAGCGCCGGTCGCCCACATTGTTGGCCCGTGCTTTTCGCCTTCGCAGTGCATCGAAGGCACTCGATTTCGCCACCGGCAGTTCGCAAATAAGTTTCAGGTTGCGTGGATAAAGACATGCACGCATTATTTCAAATAATGAAATTCCTTGCTTCGATGTGCAGACATACCGTAGACAAGACTGCGCCACCTAATTCGAAGATTCTTGCAGCAAATACGAGGCTTTAACCTTCAATGCCTGCGAGATTTTTACCAAGTTCATGATGGTCAAGTTGTGCTCACCGCGCTCAATGCCGCCCATGTAGGAACGGTCTAGATTTGCATCTACCGCTAGGGCCTCCTGCGAGATACCTAGGCCCAAACGCTCCCTGCGAATTGCGCTACCCAGCGCAACAAGCGTTGGGTCGCCAGCGAACTGAGGGGATGGTTTTGCCATGCGCCCGATCGTGCGATCTTGACGGACAAAGAACCACGGTATAAGATACCCAAATTCAGCAATTTCAATAAATACGGTTATGAAAAAATACTTAATATCAATTCCGTTAATGTTGGCACTGACGGCTTGCGATACAACACAGTACAAACGCGAACCAGATCCAGTCGTAACTCCTTTGCAGCAATGCCTCAAGGAGGCTCGATCTTCCGCTCTAACTTGCACATTAGGTGCAATGTCCCGGGGAGATCGGGCGTATTACCAAGTGTGTGATGACCGGGAGCTTGCGCACCAAGATCGGTGCTATGCGCGGTTCAAATGATGCCTAGGGTTAAGTCGCTACGGTGGCTTTTCGCGGGCGGTGTCTTACTTGCCTTTGTATATTCAGACGCCTCTGCACGCGCTGGGACGCTACTGAAATGTGAAGGTATCAGTACGGAAAAAGGTTACAAATACGTCGGAACCTATTGTGTAGATTACGCTTGCACCTACGTGGTGAGGAAAATGTTCGACGAATATTGCCCTTACTTGCTTGAGGACGGTAGCTAGCACCTAAAACGCTCGACCGCCGGACAACTGCAAACCCTTTGAAGGTTTTAACGGTATGACCCGAGTCAGCGGCCACACACTTATTGCCAGCCCATGCTGTAAGTCTCTCTACAAGACGCCATACGGTTTCATGAACCTGAGCGCCACTGGCTATTGGACAGACGGGGCCAAGGAGAACTCTTTATGGTCAACATCAGGCGGGCTGCGCATGTGCCGCTGCGGTACTTCATTCTTGTTGATGGACGCCATCAAGCTAGATATCGAAGCTGGGCCTGAAATACCTGAAGCCGAGGACGTCAAGCCAACGGACCTACCCGAGGCAATCGCTAACGCATCGTCGCCCAGACTGGAAGTCATGGCTCGCCGAAACTACTGGCGGTACCTGAACGACAGTTACAGGCAGCAATACAGGGCCCACAGGGCAGCAGAGGACGCGATGGCGAAGGCGTGGTGGCGTCGCGTTTGCAAAACATCCTTGGCGACCTTGCAGCATGTGAGCCGCAAACTGCTTGGAATCAAACCTAAGTCAGACGCCCAGGCAAGGTGCACCTTCACCGTGCCGACATATCACCCTACAGCGGAGCAGCTTTACAACATGACGCAGCTGCTGAGCCTCATATTAGACGAGGCGGAAAAGCCTTTAAACATTGACTGGCTGGAGGTCGCCGAGCTATACCGGGAGCAAGGGGCGTTCTTTCAGGCCGAGGATGCATTGAGTCGGTCTATTGAGGATCGTCAGGGGGTGACAAGGGGAGTGATTCAGCGACTGCTAATTAACCGCTCACACGAGCCGGTGAGATATCGAATCTAAAGTGTTTGCCAGATGCTCTTTTGCACCATAAGCCAACTACTTAGAATCAGCATTGTGCTCAGCTACGACCTTCCGTTGGTAGGCCTCATAGATAGACGCGATACGAAAAACA
>CANGEG010000082.1 GCA_947452725.1 Comamonadaceae bacterium
GCTGATTGAGTACAAACCGCTGACCGCCAAGGTCTATGAAAAGCCCTTTTTGTTGGTTCCGCCTTGCATCAACAAGTTCTATATCTTGGACCTGCAGCCCAATAATTCATTCATCCGCTATGCCGTTAGCCAAGGGCACCGCACCTTCGTGGTCAGTTGGCGCAACCCTGATGAAAGCATGGCGAAAAAGTCGTGGGACGATTACATCGAAAACGGCGGCATTCAAGCCATCGAGACGGTGCGCGAATTGACCGGGGCCAAGCAAATCAACGCCCTTGGCTTTTGTGTGGGGGGCACAATTTTGAGCAATGCATTGGCGGTTTTGGCCGCTCGCGGCGAAAAACCGGTGGCCAGCGCTACCTTCTTGACCACCCTGATTGATTTCACCGACACAGGCATTTTGGATGTGTTCATTGACGAAAATTTCGTCAAGTTTCGTGAAATGCAAATGGGCCAAGGCGGCCTCCTCAAGGGGCAGGATTTGGCGTCCACATTCAGCTTTTTGCGCCCAAATGATTTGGTCTGGAACTACGTGGTGGGCAACTACCTCAAAGGCGAGTCACCACCGCCGTTCGATCTGCTTTACTGGAACAGCGATTCCACTAATTTGCCCGGCCCCTTCTACGCTTGGTATTTGCGCAACACCTACCTGGAAAACCGCTTGGTCAAGCCGGGAGCTGCCACTGTGTGTGGTGAAAAAATCGACTTGGGCAAAGTAAATTTGCCGGTCTATATCTACGGCTCGCGCGAGGACCATATCGTACCCATCGGCGGAGCCTACGCTTCGACCCAGCACCTGCCAGGAAAGAAGCGTTTCGTTATGGGCGCCTCAGGTCACATTGCGGGAGTGATCAACGCCCCCGCCGCCAACAAGCGCAGCCACTGGTTGCGCGAGGACGGTCAGTTTCCGTCCGATGTGAACGATTGGATTGAAGGCTCTACAGAGCTGCCCGGCAGCTGGTGGACGGACTGGTCTGATTGGCTCAAGGGCCACGCTGGCAAGCAAATTGCTTCGCCTAAATCTTACGGCTTGGGCGCGCGTTTCAAAGTTATTGAAGCGGCACCCGGACGCTACGTCCAAGCTCGTGCTTAATTTTTAAAACCAACAGGAGACTGACTTGACTCAAGACATCGTGATCGTTTCTGCCGCGCGTACGGCGGTGGGTAAATTTGGCGGCTCGCTCGCCAAAATCTCTGCGCCAGAATTGGGTGCTATTGTGATTCGAGAGGCCATTGCCCGCGCCGGCCTGTCCTCCGATCAAATTGGCGAAGTGATTATGGGTCAGGTGCTGGCTGCAGGCGCTGGGCAAAACCCCGCACGTCAAGCCATGATGAAAGCAGGTGTTGCCAAAGAGACACCAGCCTTGACCATCAACGCCGTGTGCGGCTCCGGACTGAAAGCCGTCATGCTCGCCGCTCAGGCCATAGCCTGGGGCGACAGTGAGATCGTGGTGGCCGGTGGACAGGAAAACATGAGTGCCTCACCCCACGTTTTGATGGGTTCGCGCGATGGCATGCGTATGGGTAACTGGAACATGGTTGACACCATGATCGTGGACGGCCTTTGGGACGTTTACAACCAGTACCACATGGGTATCACCGCAGAAAACGTGGCCAAAGAGCACGGCATCACACGCCAAATGCAAGACGAGCTGGCCTTGGCCAGCCAACGCAAAGCCACTGCCGCAATTCAAGAAGGTCGCTTTAAAGACGAGATCGTGCCGGTCTCGATCCCACAGCGCAAAGGCGATCCGGTTATTTTTGACACCGATGAATATGTGAACCAAAAAACCAGTGCCGAAGCTCTCGCCGGTTTGCGTCCTGCGTTTGACAAAGCTGGCAGCGTGACCGCAGGCAACGCCTCGGGCATCAATGACGGTGCTGCGGCGGTGGTGGTCATGTCCGCAGCCAAAGCGGCCGCACTGGGCCTCAAACCCCTGGCGCGCATTGCAGCCTTTGGCACCAGCGGCCTTGACCCAGCCACCATGGGCATGGGCCCTGTGCCCGCCTCGCGCAAAGCCCTGGCTCGCGCTGGCTGGAGCGCCAGTGACGTAGACCTGTTTGAGTTGAACGAAGCCTTTGCCGCGCAAGCTTGCGCTGTGAACAACGCGCTGGGCATCGACCCGTTGAAGGTCAATGTCAACGGGGGCGCGATCGCCATCGGGCACCCCATTGGTGCGTCCGGCTGCCGTATTTTGGTGTCGTTGCTGCACGAAATGCAGCGCCGTGATGCCAAAAAAGGGTTGGCTGCTTTGTGCATCGGCGGTGGCATGGGCGTGTCCCTTGCGCTTGAACGCGCCTGATTTTTCGAATAAAAGATTCTTTTCACACTAACTCATATTCAGGAGACAACCCCATGAGTCAAAAAGTAGCTTACGTCACAGGCGGTATGGGCGGTATCGGAACCGCCATTTGCCAACGCCTGCATCAAGAAGGTTTCAAGGTCATTGCCGGTTGCGGCCCGACCCGTGACTACACCAAATGGCTGGAAGAGCAAAAAGCACTGGGCTTCACTTTCTTCGCCTCTGTAGGCAATGTGGGAGACTGGGATTCCACCGTCCAGGCCTTCAGTAAGACGAAAGAAGAGCACGGCAGCATCGACGTGTTGGTCAACAACGCCGGCATCACCAAGGACCGCATGTTTCTTAAAATGAGCCGCGACGACTGGGAGGCGGTGATGAACACTAACTTGGACTCCATGTTCAACGTGACCAAGCAAGTGGTCGCAGATATGGTTGAAAAAGGCTGGGGTCGCATCATCAACATCTCATCGGTGAACGGTGAAAAAGGCCAGGCCGGTCAAACCAACTACTCGGCTGCTAAAGCAGGTATGCACGGCTTTTCCATGGCTTTGGCGCAAGAAATGGCCACCAAAGGCGTGACGGTTAACACCGTTAGCCCTGGCTACATCGGCACCGACATGGTCAACGCTATCCGTCCTGACGTACTGGAAAAAATCGTTGCCACCGTGCCTGTCAAGCGTTTGGGAAAGCCAAGCGAAATCGCCTCCATCATCGCCTGGCTTGCCAGTGAAGAGGGCGGTTACGCGACCGGCGCTGACTTCTCTGTGAACGGCGGCTTGCACATGGGTTAAGGCGTTGCCTGCACCCCAATGACAAACCCCGCTTTTAGCGGGGTTTGTCATTGGGTGCCGCGGGGGCAAAAGGGGCTTTGCTCGGTGAGGCTTTGTACTTGCTTACGGCGCAGCCGTACGAGTATGGCCGATCTTCCTGCCGGTCAGTAGGAACCGCAGGGAATCGTGTCGATGGTGGACGTTTTGCCCGCTGGAGCGGTGTTTTTCCCCGCCCCACAAGTGACCAACCTGGGCGACGACGGATTGGACGGATCTGACACATTTGCCATCGTGATGTGGGTTTCAGGAGTAACCGCTAATTTACCGTTGAATACAGTCAGCAGGGCCACAGGCGCGACCGCGACAATAGTTGCCAACGTTTCACAGTCAAAGTGAATGTTCATTGAGTTACTACCATGTGGTTTGACCTGCTGGTCAGGAGTTATGCAACTAGGGGAGTCAAGCGTTGCACTTTGTCCTTGAATCCGCCGTTGCAGCTTTTGTGGGACCTTTATGATCGACAGTCAAACTTTGTGAGCCGCAAGGTGAGCGCCCAGAGACCCAATAGGTAAATGTTGATCATGTTGAGAACACACCAAGCCCCGACGGGCCTAGAGCGGGGCACAGACTCTTTGTCACACAACTCGTGGCGGCTTTCCGTTGCCCCCATGATGGATTGGACCGATCGGCATTGCCGTTTTTTCCACCGTTTATTAACCCGCCATACCCTTCTTTACACCGAGATGGTCACCACGGGCGCTTTGCGCTATGGCAGCGAGCAAAGGCATTTGCGCTTTAACGCCGAAGAGCACGCCGTGGCGCTGCAACTGGGCGGCAGCGACACAGCCGATTTGGCCCATGCAGCCAAACTGGGTCAAGACTGGGGTTACGACGAAATCAACCTTAATTGCGGTTGCCCTTCAGATCGGGTTCAGCGCGGCGCCTTTGGCGCGTGTTTGATGAACGAGCCGCGTACCGTGGCCGACTGCGTCAAAGCCATGAGGGATGTGGTCGATCTGCCAGTCACCGTCAAGCACCGCATTGGCATCGACAAGATCGAGAGTTACGACTTTGTGCGAGACTTTGTCGGCACCGTGAGCGAGGCCGGTTGCGAGGTATTCATCGTCCACGCCCGTAACGCCTGGCTCGATGGCTTAAGTCCCAAAGAAAACCGCGAGATCCCGCCACTGCGCTACGAGCTGGCGTACCAGCTCAAACAAGACTTTCCTACTTTGAACATTGTTGTGAATGGCGGCATCAAAACCAACGCTGAGGTTGTCCAGCATTTACAACTGGCCGATGGAGTGATGATTGGCCGCGAGGCCTATTACAACCCTTGGTTGCTCAGCACCTGGGATGCGGAGTTCTTTGGCGATGCCCATTCGCGGCCCACCCGAGAAGAGGTGGAGGAGGCCATGGTCGACTACATGGAGCGCGCCTTTGCCGAAGACGGCTGCCCTTGGTACGCGATTGCCCGACACATGCTTGGCCTATATCACGGTGAGCGCGGTAGTCGCTATTGGCGCCAGGTTTGGAGTAACCACAAGCTCAAACCCTTGCCGCCGCGCGAGGTTTTGGTCCTGGCTCGAAAAGCCTTGGCGCGCGGTGCTGAAATGTCGGTTGATGCCTTCTGATACTCAGCGCCAGGCGATGCACTTGCGCATTGCCCTGGTGTTGATTTGGTTGACGCCCTTGCTGTGGACGGTGAACCAAATTGCCGCCCGTATTGCACCAGGTGTGGTCGCGCCGCATGTTTTGGCTTGTGGTCGCTGGAGCCTGGCCGGTTTGATTCTTCTGCTGCTGGCCCGCAAGGAGTTGTGGCGTAAGCGCTCATGGGTCGTGGCCACCTGGTACCAATCGGTCATCTTGGGCGCTTGCGGCATGTGGATCTGCGGAGCTTGGGTCTACATTGCCGGGCAAAGCACCAGCGCCATGAACATCTCGCTTATTTATGCTTCCTCGCCGGTATTGATCGCTCTGGGATCGGTGGTGTGGCTGGGCGAGTCATTTGGGAAACGGCAAATGCTGGGTGTTGCCTTGGCACTTATTGGCGTGGCGCATGTGGTGGTGCGGGGTGACTGGTCGCATCTGGCGCAGGTGCAACTGGTGGCAGGCGACCTGTGGATCGTGGCCGCGTCGATCGCTTGGGCTGCGTACGCCTTGCTTCAGAGGAAATGGTACAGCCCCTTGAGTGCCACCGCGCGATTGGCCACCATCTGCATGGGCGGTGTGGCCGTGCTCTTGCCGTTTGCGCTATGGGAACTGGCTTCGGTTGATACGCCGGTTCTGGGGCAGCAGGCCTATTGGCTCATCGGCTTGACCGCTTTGGTGCCCGGTCTGGGTGCGTATTGGATTTATGGCTGGACACAGAAAATTTTGGGCACCAGCCGCGTGGCCGTGACCCTGTACCTCGGGCCTCTGTATGCGGGCTTGGCCGCATGGTTGCTGCTGGGTGAGTCCATGGGCTGGCATCACGTGGTGGGCGCGGCCTTGATTTTGTCGGGTGTGGGTTTGGTAATGGCGTTCACGCACAAAGCTTGAGCCTGGTGATTACCAGCGGCCGCGCGGGTAACTTATTGCGCCGCTTGCAAGCCATTCATGAAATGGGCCGACATGCGTTCGGCGGCTTGCTCGGGTTGATGCGCCAGCAATGCCTGAACGATGCTTTCGTGCTCGGCCAGTGATTGCTCTAAGCGGCCTTCTTTAAACAAAGAATGGTGACGATTGAGCTTCATGACCTTTCGAAGGTCGGCCACCATTTGATCGCGCCAACGGTTATCGGCAATACCCAGCAGCAGCATGTGGAAGTTTTCGTTGATTTCAAAAAAACGGTCGCGGTCGTTCACGGCCGCTGCCAAGTCGTTTTGAAGTGCTTGGATTTGTGCTGTTTGAGCTTCGGTGGCGCAGATGGCCACTACCCGGGCTGCGTCCGATTCAAGCAAGGCCAGCAGGTGATACACATCGCGCAGGTCTTTTTCACTGACCTCGGTTACATAAGCACCGCGCCGCACCTTCATGGTCACCAAACCTTCAGCCGCCAGCACTTTGAGCGCTTCGCGCATCGGGGTGCGGCTGATGCCCAGCGCTTCGGCAATTCTCAGCTCGTCAATCCAGCTGCCTGCCTCCAGCTCGCGCGCAAAAATTCGCTGCCTCAACAGTTCGGCTACTTCTTCGTACAGGGCGCGCGGGGCGAGGGATTGGGTGGACATCAGTGCAATGAGGACGGTGGCGCGGGTTTTGAATGCTAGTTTTTGGGCTTTGACGAACTTTACGATTGTAAGCCGGTTAAAATATTTTGCATCAATAATTATGAATCACGAAATTTGTAAGCAGATCGGCAGGCGCGCGCGCCAAAATCTGTCCCAGCTAAATTCTGTCCCGAAAGTGGTGAGCCATGTCGTCCCAATCCTTTGAATTCAATGCTTCCAACCTAGAAGCCTGGCAAAAAGCAGCGATCAAATCCGCTCCCGGTGGTGATGTTTCCGCGCTCAACTGGAAGACGCCCGACGGCATCATCGTCAAGCCACTTTACACCGCAGAAGACACCGCTAACTTGCCTTACGTCAACACGCTGCCTGGCTTTGAGCCCTTCTTGCGTGGTCCTCAAGCCACCATGTACGCCGTGCGCCCTTGGACGATCCGCCAGTACGCTGGTTTCTCCACCGCCGAAGAGTCCAATGCCTTCTACCGCAAGGCCTTGGCTGCGGGCGGCCAGGGCGTCTCGGTCGCGTTCGATTTGGCCACGCACCGTGGATACGACTCGGACCACCCTCGAGTCGAAGGCGATGTGGGCAAGGCCGGTGTGGCCATCGACTCTGTTGAAGACATGAAGATCCTGTTCAATGAGATTCCGCTCGACAAAGTGTCGGTCTCGATGACTATGAACGGCGCGGTGCTGCCGGTGCTGGCCGGTTATGTGGTAGCCGCCGAAGAGCAGGGCGTGAGCCAGGACAAGCTCTCCGGAACAATTCAGAACGACATTCTGAAAGAGTTCATGGTGCGCAACACCTACATTTACCCGCCTGAGCCATCGATGAAAATCATCGGCGATATCATCGAGTACACCGCCAAGAACATGCCCAAGTTCAACTCGATCTCGATCTCGGGTTACCACATGCAAGAAGCCGGTGCGAACCAGGCGCTGGAGATGGCTTTTACATTGGCTGACGGCAAGGAATACGTGAAGACCGCCATCGCCAAAGGCATGGATGTGGACGGTTTTGCCGGTCGCCTGTCCTTTTTCTGGGCGGTAGGCATGAACTTCTACTTGGAAATCGCCAAGATGCGCGCAGCCCGTTTGCTGTGGTGCCGCATCATGAAGGGGTTCGATGCCAAGAGCCCCAAGAGCCTGATGCTGCGCACCCACAGCCAGACCTCGGGTTGGTCGCTCACGGAGCAAGACCCTTACAACAACGTAGTACGAACTACCATTGAAGCCATGGCGGCGGTGTTCGGTGGCACCCAGTCGCTGCACACTAACTCGTTGGACGAAGCTATCGCACTACCCACCGAGTTCAGCTCGCGCATTGCCCGCAACACACAACTGATCATTCAAGAAGAAACCCACATTACCAGCGTCATCGACCCATGGGCCGGTAGCTTCATGATGGAGTCGCTGACGCAAGAGATGGCCGACAAAGCCTGGGCGATCATCGAAGAAGTCGAAGCCATGGGCGGCATGACCAAGGCTGTGGACAGCGGTTGGGCCAAGCTTAAGATCGAAGCGGCCGCCGCTGAAAAGCAGGCCCGCATCGATTCCGGCAAGGACGTGATTGTCGGCGTCAACAAGTACAAGCTGGCCAAAGAAGATGCAATGGACAGTCTGTCGATCGACAACGTGAAAGTGCGCGACGGCCAAATTGAGCGCCTCAAGCACATTCGTGCCACCCGAGACGGCGCCAAGGTGCAAGGCGCACTGACCGCTTTGACCGATTCGGCATCCTCCGGCCAAGGCAACTTGCTGGAATTGACGATCCAAGCTATGCGCCTACGAGCCACGGTGGGTGAAGTCTCAGACGCGCTGGAATCCGTTTACGGACGCCACCGCGCCGACACGCAAAAGGTGACCGGTGTGTACGCTGCCGCATACGATTCAGCCGAAGGCTGGGAACAATTGCAAAAAGAAATTGCTGAATTTGCCGATCATCATGGTCGTCGCCCACGCGTGATGATTGCCAAGCTGGGCCAAGATGGCCACGACCGCGGTGCCAAAGTGGTGGCCACAGCCTATGCGGATTTGGGCTTTGACGTGGACATGGGCCCGCTGTTTCAGACCCCCGAAGAGTGCGCTCGTCAGGCGATTGAAAACGACGTGCACGCTGTGGGCGTCTCGACGCTGGCTGCCGGTCACAAAACCTTGGTGCCCGCCATCATTGCCGAGCTGAAAAAACAGGGCGCAGACGACATCATCGTGTTTGTGGGTGGCGTGATTCCACGTCAGGACTACGAGATGCTGTATGACGCTGGTGTCAAAGGCATCTACGGCCCCGGCACCCCCATCCCGGCCAGTGCCAAGGATGTGCTGGAGCAGATTAAAAAGGCCGTGGCTTGATCGCCCGCGAGCTTGGCAAGGCTACATCGAATATTTTGCAATGACGCCTGAGCAATTGCTCCAAGGACTGCTTCAGGGCAACGCGCCCGTGCAAAGGCGCGCTATGGCCAAAGCCATCACCCTGCTCGAATCCACGCGGGCGGATCACCGAGTGTTGGCCGATGATCTGCTGACTGCAATGCTCCCGCACACTGGCCAATCATTTCGCTTGGGCATCAGCGGCGTGCCTGGCGTGGGAAAGTCTACTTTTATAGAGGCCTTGGGCCTGTACCTGATCGCGCAAGGGCATCATGTGGCGGTGCTCACCATCGACCCTTCCAGTACTGTATCTGGCGGCTCCATCTTGGGTGACAAGACCCGCATGGAGCATCTGTCGGTGCATCCGCAGGCCTATATTCGCCCCAGCCCCTCTAGCGGCACGCTGGGCGGCGTGGCCGAAAAGACACGTGAGTCCATGCTGGTTTGCGAAGCCGCAGGCTATGACGTGGTCATCGTCGAGACCGTGGGCGTCGGCCAGTCTGAAACCGCCGTTGCAAATATGTGCGACATGTTTGTTCTCTTGCAACTGCCTAATGCGGGTGACGATTTGCAGGCCATCAAAAAAGGCGTGATGGAGATCGCCGATTTGGTGGTCATCAACAAGGCCGACATCGATGCATTGGCCGCGACCCGGGCGCAACTGCAAATTACCAGCGCTTTACAACTGTTGGGCATGCACGCCTCTTCAGGTCATATGCACGGCGACGACAGCGTCTGGCACCCTAAGGTGGTGCAGAGCAGCGCTTTGCTCAATCAAGGGGTTGACAGCTTTTGGGTCGCAGTAATCGAGTTCCGACATCTGCAAACTCGTAACGGCCGCTTTGCCATGCGCCGCCAACAACAATCGCTATCGTGGATGTGGGAACGCATCGACGCTGGATTGAAACAAAACTTTCGAGCGCAGCCGCGGGTGCGCACCTTGCTGCCCCAACTCAGTCAACAAGTCGCAACGGGCCAACTGGCCGCTTCGACTGCAGCACGTCAACTGCTCAGCGCCTACCAGGCGCAGAGCTAATTTGAAATCTTCCTGGAGAAAAGAGAGCAATCATGCAAGACATCATTGAAAAACTGGAACAAAAGCGTGCTGCGGCCCGCATGGGTGGCGGGCAAAAGCGCATTGACGCGCAGCACGCCAAGGGCAAACTTACAGCGCGCGAGCGCATTGAGGTCTTGCTGGACGAAGGCACTTTTGAGGAGTGGGACATGTTCGTTGAACACCGTTGCACCGACTTTGGCATGGAAGACCACAAGATTCCTGGCGATGGCGTGGTCACCGGCTACGGCATGATCAACGGCCGATTGGTGTTTGTCTTCAGCCAAGATTTCACTGTGTACGGTGGCGCGTTGTCTGAAACGCATGCAGAGAAGATTTGCAAAATCATGGACCAGGCGATGAAAGTTGGCGCCCCTGTGATCGGACTGAACGACTCAGGTGGAGCACGCATTCAAGAAGGCGTTGCCAGCTTGGGAGGCTACGCCGATGTGTTCCAGCGCAACGTGATGGCCAGCGGCGTTGTGCCCCAGATCAGCATGATCATGGGACCATCGGCTGGCGGTGCTGTGTATTCGCCAGCGTTGACTGACTTTATCTTCATGGTCAAAGACACGTCTTACATGTTTGTGACGGGCCCAGAAGTGGTCAAGACCGTGACCCACGAAGAAGTTACAGCCGAGGAACTGGGCGGCGCCTTGACCCATACCACCAAGAGTGGCGTTGCAGACATGGCATTTGAAAACGACGTTGAAGCGCTCTTGATGTTGCGTCGCCTGTACAACTACCTGCCGCTGAACAATCGTGAAAAAGCGCCCGTGAGGCCCAGCGGCGACCCCGCCAGTCGGATGGACATCAGCCTGGACACTTTGGTGCCCGAGAACGCAAACAAGGCCTACGACATGAAGGAGCTGATCGTCAAAACTGTCGACGATGGCGACTTCTTTGAGCTGCAGCCTGACTACGCCAAAAACATCCTGATCGGCTTTGCCCGCATGGAAGGACAAACCGTTGGCATCGTGGCGAATCAGCCTTTGGTGCTGGCCGGTTGCCTGGACATCAAGAGCTCGATCAAGGCAGCGCGCTTTGTGCGTTTTTGCGATGCGTTCAATATTCCCGTCATCACTTTTGTTGATGTGCCAGGCTTCATGCCTGGTACCTCGCAAGAGTTTGGCGGCATCATCAAACATGGCGCAAAGTTGCTGTACGCGTACGCCGAGTGCACGGTGCCCAAAATCACCGTCATCACGCGCAAGGCTTACGGGGGCGCATATGACGTGATGGCGTCCAAACATTTGCGAGGGGACGTGAACTTTGCCTGGCCCAACGCTGAGATCGCAGTGATGGGGGCCAAAGGCGCGGTGGAGATCATCTTCCGCGAAGACAAAGGCGATCCTGAAAAACTCGCTGCCAAAGAAGCCGAATACAAAGCCCGTTTTGCTAACCCCTTTGTGGCAGGTGCACGCGGCTTCATCGATGACGTGATTCAGCCTCACGAGACCCGCAAGCGCATCTGTCGCTCGCTGGTCATGCTCAAAGACAAGAAGATCGAAAACCCATGGCGCAAGCACGGGAACATTCCGCTTTAAGCCCAAGGAGAAGAAGAACATGTTTACTAAAATCCTGATTGCCAATCGCGGCGAGATCGCCTGTCGCGTCATTGCTACAGCTCAAAAAATGGGCATCAAAACCGTGGCCGTTTACTCAGAAGCAGACAAAGAGGCACGCCATGTCTTGCTCGCCGACGAGGCCGTGTTGATTGGCCCTGCGGCCTCGCGCGAGTCTTATTTGGTTGCCGATAAAATCATCGCTGCAGCCAAGTCTACTGGCGCACAAGCCATACACCCGGGCTACGGTTTCTTGAGCGAGAACGCGGAATTCTCCAAGCGCTGCGAAGATGAAGGCATTGCCTTCATCGGTCCACGCCACTTCTCCATTGCCGCCATGGGCGACAAAATTGAGTCCAAAAAACTCGCTGGCGCTGCGGGCGTAAACTGCATTCCTGGTGTCAACGACGCGATTGAAACGCCAGAAAAAGCGGTAGAGATTGCCAAGGGCATTGGCTACCCCGTAATGATCAAGGCGTCGGCCGGCGGCGGCGGCAAAGGCTTGCGCGTGGCCTTCAATGACAAGGAGGCGTTTGAAGGCTTTACCTCGTGCCGCAACGAAGCGCGCAACAGCTTTGGCGATGACCGCGTTTTTATCGAGAAGTTTGTCGAAGAGCCACGTCATATCGAAATCCAGGTGCTGGGTGACAGCCATGGCAACGTAATTTACTTGAACGAGCGCGAGTGCTCGATCCA
>CANGEG010000083.1 GCA_947452725.1 Comamonadaceae bacterium
AGACTTGGTGGTTAATAGAGGTGCAGATCGACTTTGGGTAGGGCTTGTAGCCGCCCGGCGCGTAGTTCAGTGGGGCCGGGATGCACTGCTGCACGTCCACCATGTAGTCATGGCAAAGCTTGTCGATTTCGTTGGTGGTGATGCCCGGCTTGATAAAGGGCCCAATATAGTCAAGGACTTCGGCCGCCAGTCGGCAGGCCACGCGCATGCCGTTGATGTCTTCGGCAGTTTTGATGGTGATGGTCATGGGTACCGATTATCCCATTCGGGCGACAGGCGTTGCGTTCGCTGTGGAACAGCCTCTCAAGTGACAGGGTCTGAAAGTCTTACTTGCGATTAGCCAATGTATATTTGTCTTGAGGGACAACTTTGGACTTGGCGTCTTTAAGTCTCGAGCCTTCAGCTTCAAGGCAGGTGCACTTGGCCGCTGATACTTCACCGCAATGGTCGAACTGCCAAACCTGTTGGGCATACACTGCCCCTATCAATAGCATCAGTAGGCGTGGACCTTGGCCTTCGAACTCGAGCCACATACATGCACGTGTGGTCGTGCTTGAGGGTTTCCCCGGCTAAAATACCGTCTTTGCCAGTCAGCCCCAGTCAGCGGCCCTGGCGCATCGGTTTCCTGTCTCTTTACAAGGCCACCCCGTGTCCCTGCACATCACGACTTTCGACGGCGCAAGCGCCCTGAGCCACTTTCGCATTGCCCAGCTTTTGCCTCGTTTGCATGCCATTTCACCTCAAATTCAGGGCATTTCAGCTCGTTTTGTGCATTTGGTGGCTACGGCCCAGCCTCTGGATGACGTCCAAAAAGGAACCCTCTCAGCGTTGTTGACCTATGGAGATCCCTATTCTGGCCCGCTGGATGGTCCCGTGATTTTGGTCAGTCCGCGCCTGGGCACCGTCTCTCCCTGGGCCTCTAAAGCCACTGACATTGCGCACAACTGCGGTTTTGAGCTGCGTCGCGTTGAGCGCCTGACCGAATACCGATTGGTGATGAAGTCGGGCCTGCTGGGAACATCCAAACTGAGCCCTGAACAACTGAGCCAGGTGGCTGCCGTGTTGCACGACCGCATGACAGAGTCGGCCATGGCCAGCCGCAACGAAGCGGCGGCCCTGTTTACTGCGCTGGAGCCGTCTCCCATGGCACATGTCGATGTGCAAGGCGGTGGCCGCGCTGCTTTGGATTCGGCCAACAAAGACTGGGGCTTGGCGCTGGCAGACGACGAGATTGATTATTTGGTCAACGCATTCAAAAGCCTAAAACGCAACCCCACAGATGTGGAGTTGATGATGTTTGCGCAGGCCAACAGCGAGCATTGCCGCCACAAAATCTTCAACGCCGAGTTCACCATTGACGGCGTGGCGCAAGACAAAAGCCTCTTTGCAATGATTCGTCACACCGAGCAATGCAGCCCCCAGCACACGGTGGTTGCTTATTCAGACAACGCCTCGGTGATGCAAGGGCATCAGGTGCAACGTTTCGTGGCTCGCACGTCCGCTGAGTTGGGCGGTCAGGGCTCCGTTTACCAAGCTGAAACGGCACTGCACCACGTGCTGATGAAGGTTGAGACTCACAATCATCCGACGGCAATTTCGCCTTTCCCTGGCGCCTCCACCGGCGCCGGCGGCGAGATTCGCGACGAAGGCGCCACCGGTCGCGGCTCCAAGCCCAAGGCCGGTATGACGGGATTTACAGTCTCCAAGCTGTGGGGCGGTATGTCCGCGCAGGTTGGAGGCAAACCCGAGCACATTGCCAGCTCTTTGCAAATCATGACCGAAGGCCCATTGGGAGGTGCAGCCTTTAACAACGAGTTTGGTCGACCCAATTTGTTGGGTTACTTTCGCGAATACGAGCAAACGGTGGATGGCGTGGTACGTGGTTACCACAAACCCATCATGATCGCGGGCGGTCTAGGCGTGATTGATGCGGGGTTGACCCACAAAATTGAATTCCCCGCCGGCAGCTTGCTTATCCAACTGGGCGGCCCCGGCATGCGAATTGGTATGGGCGGCAGCGCGGCCAGTTCCATGGCCACCGGCACCAATGCGGCCAACCTCGACTTTGACTCGGTACAACGCGGCAACCCCGAAATTGAACGACGTGCGCAAGAAGTTATAAACCATTGCTGGGCGCAGGGGGAGGCCAATCCGATTTTAGCTATTCACGATGTGGGCGCTGGCGGTTTGTCCAACGCTTTTCCTGAATTGACCAACGACGCCGGACGGGGCGCACGCTTTGACTTGCGCGCCGTGCAACTGGAAGAGTCAGGCTTGTCACCGAAAGAAATTTGGTCGAACGAAAGCCAGGAACGCTACGTCATGGCGATTGCGCCTGAATCCCTGGAACAGTTCAAGGCCTTCTGCGAGCGTGAGCGCTGCCCGTTTGCGGTGATTGGTGTGGCCACCGAAGCACGTCAACTGGAACTGGTAGACGCGGGTCATGAGAGCCCAGTCAACATGCCCATGGATGTGCTCTTGGGCAAGCCTCCCAAAATGCACCGCGATGTGAGCAGCTTGGCGCGAAAGTCGCCGGCCATCGATTTAACAGGCGTATCCCTGCAACAAGCCGTGATAGACGTGCTCTCTCACCCCACCGTGGCGTCTAAACGCTTTTTGATCACAATCGGCGACCGCACGGTAGGCGGCATGACGCATCGCGACCAAATGGTCGGCCCCTGGCAGGTGCCCGTGGCCGACGTGGCGGTGACTCTGGCCGATTATCAAGGGTTTGCGGGCGAAGCCATGAGCATGGGCGAGCGCACGCCGCTGGCCGCGCTGGACGCACCCGCCTCAGGCCGTATGGCGGTGGCCGAAGCCATCACCAATTTGTTGGCGGCGCCTATCGAGTTGCCCCGCGTCAAACTCAGCGCAAACTGGATGGCTGCTTGCGGTGAACCCGGCGAAGACGCAGCGCTGTATGCCACCGTCAAGGCGGTGGGCATGGAGCTGTGCCCCGCCTTAGGCGTTTCGATTCCGGTGGGTAAAGATAGCTTGTCCATGCGCACCCAGTGGCGTGAGGGTAGCGAGACCCATAAGGTGACCTCGCCGGTCAGTTTGATCGTCAGCGCCTTTGTCTCGTTGCCCGATGTGCGCGCTACCTTGACCCCGCAATTGAACGCTGACATTGAAGACAGCAGTTTGCTGTTGATCGATTTAGGCCACAGGCAAAACCGCATGGGCGGCAGCATTTTGGGTCAGGTGCTTAATCAATTTGGCGACCGTGTGCCCGATCTGGATGCCGCGCAAGACTTGGTGAACTTGGTCAGCGCCATCAACACGCTGCGCGCACAAGGCCTGCTGCTTGCCTACCACGACCGCAGCGATGGCGGCTTGTTGGCCGCTGTAGCTGAGATGGCATTTGCCGGCCATGTGGGTGTAGCTTTGAATGTGGATTTGTTATTGACCGATGGTGACGGCATCTCCGATAGTCGCGCCGACCATGGCGATGCTAAAAACTGGGCCGGGCAGGTGGGTGCTCGCCGCGAGGAGCAAACTCTTAAAGCCTTGTTCAACGAAGAGTTGGGCGTGGTGGTGCAGCTGCGAAGCAGCGACCGCAGTGCGGTGTTGCAGGTCTTGCGTGAGCATGGCTTGTCCAAGCACAGCCATGTGATTGGCAAGACGCGTCCCGCCAGTTCCAGTATCGGCAAAGGCCAGGGCGCCTTGAGCATTTGGCGTGACGCCAAAGAAGTGTTCAGCGCGCCTTTGGAAGATCTGCACCAAGTGTGGGACAGCGTCAGCTGGAAAATCGCTCGCGAACGCGACAACCCTGCCTGTGCCGATGCCGAGCATGCCTCAGCTGGTGTGGCGAGCGATCCGGGGATGCATGTGACTCTAAGCTTTGAGCCGACCGAGAATGTGGCCGCACCGTTTCTGAATCTGGCTAAGCCCAAAGTGGCGATCCTGCGCGAGCAGGGTGTGAATTCGCATGTTGAAATGGCCTACGCCTTTCACAAAGCGGGCTTTGAATCTCATGATGTGCATATGACCGACCTTCAATCGGGGCGCGCGAACCTGGCTGACTTCAAGGGCTTGGTGGCTTGCGGTGGCTTTAGTTACGGTGACACTTTGGGGGCCGGTATTGGCTGGGCGCGCAGCATCACCTTCAACACTTTGCTGTCCGAGCAGTTCAAAGGCTTTTTTGCTCGAACAGACACCTTTGGCTTGGGCGTTTGCAACGGCTGCCAGATGTTTGCCGAGCTGGCCGACATCATTCCCGGTGCGCAAGATTGGCCAAGATTCACCACCAACCAGAGCGAGCGCTTTGAAGCGCGCCTGTCTATGGTTGAGGTGCTTGAATCACCCAGCCTGTTCTTGCAAGGCATGGCCGATAGCCGCTTGCCGATTGCCGTAGCGCATGGTGAGGGCTATGCCAACTTCAAGCACCGGGGTAACGCTGAAAAAGTCATAAGCGCCATGCGCTTTGTGGACAACCTAGGGGCAGCCACCGAGCAGTACCCTTTCAATCCCAACGGCAGCGTGGGTGGCCTGACGGCCGTGACTACGGCGGACGGGCGTTTCACGGCCATGATGCCGCACCCCGAGCGCGTGTTTCGCAATGTGCAAATGAGCTGGACCGACTACAACAAGGCGGGCGACATCAGCGCTACCAGTCCATGGCTGCGTGTTTGGCAAAACGCTCGCAAATGGGTAGGATGAAAGCATGTCGTTACACACAAACTCCATTGACTGGACAAGGCTAGTCGGCGTCTATGGAGTTTGTTTAAGTCTGATGGCCTGTTCTCCCCGTGACAATTTAGCGTCCACGTCAAAAAACGCCAGGCCTTCATCTACTTTCCCAGTCGAAATGCCACCTGCTGCTTCCTCAGAAGCCATACCGGGCGGTTGGTCTCGGTCCGAAACGAACGCAGATGATGTCCAAGAGGCCGCGCGTTTTGCAGTGCAAGCTTATGCTGTGAAACATCACAGTCGAACGCTTTACAAGGACGTTGTTGATGCCCACAGTCAAGTGGTGGCAGGGGTGAATTTCAAGCTAAAGCTGCAAGTGCTTCACAACGGCGAAGCTCGCACCGCGCAAGTCACTGTTTGGCATCAAATCAACGATCAATACCAATTGATCGATTGGGCTTGGGTTGATTGAACTTAGAGCGAACCTGAGAAGTGCATGTTGGACCCCGGCTGAATTGATTGCGGGCTCATGAAAAACGCGGCCAAAGCCGCGTTTAAACTGACTGGACAAGCCCTGTTACTGGATCTTGGCCTTGGCGCGCAAAGACTCTTGGTACTTGGCAATTTTTTGCTGTTGTAACTGTTGGGAGACTTGGGGTTTGACTTCGTCCAGGGACGGCAGCTTCGTGTCGCGCACGTCGTCAACACGAATGATGTGGAAGCCAAACTGGGTTTTGACAGGCATTTCAGTCATCTGACCTTTGTCCAACTTGGTCATGGCGGCAGAGAATTCCGGCACGTAGCTTCCCGCATTAGCCCAGTCCAGATCGCCACCGTTGGCACCGGAGCCTGGATCTTTGGAGGCTTTCTTCGCCAGTTCTTCAAAGTTGCCGCCCTTTTTGATCTGCGCGATCAGGGTCAAGGCTTCATCTTCCTTTTCCACCAGGATATGGCGGGCGTGGTATTCCTTGCCGCCGTTGGCAGCAACAAACTTGTCATATTCAGCCTTGACTTCGGCATCGGTCACCGGGTTCTTCTTTTGGAAGTCTGCAAACAATTCTCGGATCAAAATCGACTGGCGCGCCAGTTCAAGTTGGTTTTTGTAATCATCGGAGGCATCCAGGCCGCGCTTGCGTGCTTCTTGGATAAATACTTCGCGGGCGATCAGTTCTTCTTTGATCTGGCCCATCATTTCAGGAGTGACTGGACGGCCTGAGCGTTCGACTTGCTGTTTAAGTGCTTCGACGCGCGAAGTCGGCACAGGCTTGCCGTTAACCACGGCAATATTTTGCGCCAAAACAGGCAAGCTCACGGCGGCCAACAAGGCCACGCTCAACAGGGTTTTTTTCATGTGGAACCTCAAAGAGAAAATTCAAAAAAGTATCGATGTAGTGCGTGTTAAAGCACTTCAATGGCCAGGGCGTGCAAGCCTTGGTCGATGAAATCTTGAAGCGAATCATACACAAGCCGATGCCGCTGCACGCGGGATACCGATGTAAACAAAGGTGAAGCTATTTTGACCCGAAAATGAGAGCCGACCCCGCTAGCGCTGGCACCCGTGTGACCTGCGTGCAAATGGCTTTCGTCAATTACTTGCAGTGCAGTAGCCTGCAGCGTGTCGATCAAACGGGCGTGAATTTGCTCAGCGACTGAATGCGTAAGTTTCATACAGGCTCTTTTTCAACTTCTTCTTTGGGCAAATGCTTGGCAATGTAAATACCTTGAGCCACGATGAAAACCAAGGGAAACACATAACCCCAAAGTTTAAAGTTGACCCAGTCTTCGGTAGAAAAGTAGGCCGCCACGTAGCCGTTTAGGCTGGCCATGAAGACGCAGTAGAGCATCCAGGACAAGTTCAAGCGTTGCCACACCTTGTGGGGCAGAGTCAATTGACTGCCCAGCAAGAGTTTTAAAAAGTTCTTTTTCATCAAAAAGTGGCCCACACACAAGGCGATGGCAAGGCCCGCATAGAGCAGGGTGGGTTTCCATTTGATGAAGCGCTCATCATGCAGGCCCAAGGTGAGTGCGCCAAAGCCAAGCACCAGCACCAAGGTTATTTTTTGCATGGTGGCCAATTTGCGCTCCATGGCATACATTACCGCGCTTTGCACCACGGTCGCCGCCATCAAGACTGCGGTGGCGGTGTAGATGTCGACCAGTTTGTACGCACCAAAGAAAAGGGCGATGGGGAACAGGTCAAGTAAAAATTTCATAGTTTAAACAGAGGATGCTTCAGGATCGGCTTTAAAAGCCAGGGAGGCGGAGTTCATGCAATAGCGCAGGCCGGTGGGCTTTGGCCCGTCTTCAAAAACATGGCCTAAGTGAGCGCCGCACTGCGCGCACACCGACTCAACGCGGGTCATTCCGTGACTGCGGTCTACGCGGTCCAAGACTGCGCCTTCGCGCGCTGCTTGATAAAAACTGGGCCAACCGCAGCCCGCATCAAACTTGGTCTCAGAGTTAAATAACTCGGCGTCGCAGCAAATGCAACGGTATTGACCGGGCTGCCAGTGGCGCTCGTATTTTCCGGTAAATGGTCTCTCAGTGGCCGCGCGGCGTGTTACTTCAAACGCCACAGGCTCTGCACCTTTGGCTGTCAGGTGGGCGCGCCATTCGGCTTCGGTTTCGGGCAGTATTGGGGTCATGAGGAGCAACTGATTTCGATGGAATTGGCCCAAGCAGGAGGTAACTGAGCGTAAGCCTCGTGCTCGGGATGTTCGTCAAATGGTGACTGTAACAAGGTCAGAAGCGTCTGCACTTCGCTGAAGTCGCCTAATTTGGCTTGGCAAATGGCAATTTCGGCCAAATGGTTGCGCAAAACATATTTTGGGTTGTGGGCCAACATGCTACGTCCCGCCTTGACCTGATCGTGCAAAGCCAACTGCTGAAGATAGCGTTGTTGCCACAGCTCCCAAGCTGATCGGTCCAAAAACAGATCCCGTACCGAGTTCCAGGCCACACCCGATGCGTCTGCCGCGTCTATGGGCGCAGCCACCGCCTGGCTCAGCCGCCGCCAAAAGATGGTGTAGTCCACTTGCTCTCGGGCCAGTATCGCCAGCAAGCTGTCGGTCAGCTCCCTCGTGCTGTTTATTTCACTTATCGTTTCGGACGCAATGGGCAAGCCCAATTTGAGCGCCATGGCACGGTCCAAGGCTTGGGGAAAGTGTGTTTTGTAGGACTCCAGTACAGCCAAGGTCAGTTCTTGGTCATTGATCAAAGACGCCAATGCCTGGCCCAGGCAATACAAATTCCAATAGGCCACATTGGGTTGGCGGTGGTAGGCGTAGCGTCCTTGGTTGTCGGAGTGATTACAAATGTGACGCGGATTAAATCCATCTAAAAATTGAAATGGCCCGTAATCCAAGGTCAACCCCAAGATACTCATGTTGTCAGTGTTCATCACGCCATGGCAAAAGCCGACCGCCTGCCACTGAGCCAGCATCTGGGCAGTGCGCTCGGTTACCACCTGCAATAGCACGGCGTAGACATTGCCCTGATGTTCACCAAGTGCGGCGCGCGCAGTGCATTCGGACAGGTGCAGGCTGATCACATGATCGGCCAAGGTTTTCAATTCCGATAGATATTGGTTGGCCGCAAAGTGTTCAAAGTGACCAAAGCGCACAAAACTTGGCGCCACCCGGGTCAGTACGGCGGCGGTTTCGACTTCTTCACGACGCACGGGCTGCGCCGAGCCGGTCAAACACAAAGCGCGGGTCGACGCGATACCCAAGCCATGCATGGCTTCGCTGCACAAATATTCACGGATGCTGGAGCGCAAGACCGCTCGGCCGTCGCCACGGCGCGAATAAGGCGTGGGGCCCGCCCCCTTGAGCTGAATTTCTTGATGGCCTTGGGCTGACTCCACATCGCCAAGCGACAAGGCCCGGCCGTCTCCCAACCGACCTGCCCATTGACCAAACTGGTGGCCGCTGTAGACACTTGCCAACGGCGCTGCCCCCTCAGGAATGGCACAGCCGCTAAAAGCCAGCAAAGCATCCGGCGAACTCAGTCCTGGCTCTGGCCATCCGAGTTCAGTCATGAGTGACGTGTTGCGGCTGATCCAGTAGGGCGCGGGCAAGGCAGTCGGTGACAAACGGGTGAAAAAGGCATCACCCAAAGCGGCGAAACGGTTGCGCCAAACAAGCATTTCGGTGGCGGGCTGATTCAATAAAGACATGGCTGCTATTGTCCATGTACAGGCATGGCCCCAGGAAATCCATGGCTATCCCATCCCTAAGGTCCGCGATTTCATTTAAATGCTCAGCGACAGGGCGAGACGTTAAGTCGTGTTAAAAACACCGCAACGTTATTCCAATCTATTTTTCAGGAGACTTCCCCCATGTTCGGTTTGATGCAGCAGCAGTCTTTGCAGATTTCTTCCCTAATTGATTTTGCCGCACGCCACCATGGCGATGGTGAGGTGGTTTCGCGTCGGGTGGAAGGTGACGTACATCGCTACACCTGGGCCGATGTGGCCTCGCGTGCCCGCCGCGTGGCGAATGCGCTGGACACAATGAAGCTGGCGCAAAGCGACCGTGTAGCTACTTTGGCCTGGAACGGTTACCGGCACCTGGAGCTGTATTTCGGCGTCAGCGGCTCTGGTCGCGTCTTGCATACGGTTAACCCGCGACTGCACCCCGATCAGATCGTCTGGATTGCCAACCACGCAGAAGACGAGATCATGTGTTTTGACATGACTTTCTTGCCCATCGTTCAAGCGGTGCATGCCAAGTGCACTACCGTCAAAAAATGGATTGCCTTGTGTGATGCTGACAAACTACCCGCAGACACCGGCATTGCGAACCTGATGAGTTACGAAGCTTGGATCGGTGACGAGTCAGATAGTTACAAATGGCCGCAACTGGACGAGAACCTGGCGTCCAGCATGTGTTACACCAGCGGCACCACCGGCAACCCCAAGGCCGCACTTTACAGCCATCGCTCTACCATCCTGCATGCCTTTGCCGCTGCGCTGCCCGATGTGATGTGCATTTCGGCGCGAGACTCGATCTTGCCCGTCGTACCTATGTTCCACGTGAATGCCTGGGGCATCCCTTACAGCGCAGCTATGACGGGCGCTAAACTGGTATTTCCCGGCCCAGCGCTCGACGGAAAATCGGTTTATGAATTGATCGAAGCTGAGGGTGTCACGTTTGCCGCCGGCGTGCCCACAGTTTGGCAAATGCTCCTGGGGCACATGAAACCCAACGGCCTGAAGTTCTCCAAACTGAACCGCACCGTGATCGGTGGCTCGGCTTGCCCGCCTGCCATGATTGAGTCTTTCCGTACTGACTACAACGTGGACGTGTTGCACGCCTGGGGCATGACCGAAATGAGCCCTTTAGGCACTCTGTGCACCCTTAAAAACAAGCACCTGAGTTTGCCGGCTGATGCGCAAATGAAAATACGCCTGAAGCAGGGCCGCGCTATTTACGGCATCGACTTAAAGATCGTCGATGAGGCGGGCCAAGAATTACCGCACAACGGGAAAGCCTACGGCGATTTACTCGTCAAGGGGCCTTGGGTTGTGCGTGAGTATTTCAAACAAGAAGGGCCTTCGCCCTTGGTCGATGGTTGGTTTCCCACCGGCGATGTGGCCACGATCGACGAAGACGGCTTCATGCAGATTACTGACCGGAGTAAAGACGTCATTAAGTCTGGAGGCGAGTGGATCAGCTCGATTGACATTGAAAATATCGCCATGTCCCACCCGGCGGTGGCCATGGCCGCCTGCATTGGCGTAATGCATCCCAAGTGGGACGAGCGGCCGATTGTGTGCGTGGTGAAAAAGCCGGGCTTTGAAGTAACACGCGAAGAATTGCTCGCCTTCTTTGAGGGCAAAACGGCCAAATGGCAAATTCCCGATGACGCGGTGTTCGTCGATGCCATTCCATTGGGCGCTACAGGCAAAATGCTCAAAACCAAATTGCGTGAGCTCCTCAAGGGCTACACCTTGCCCAAACTTTGAAAAGGCAAAATTGAAGCATTTAAATTGCGCTGCGTTTGATTTGGAACAGATGCAGTCGCAAGCGTGATAGTTCTAAGTGCAAACCCCGAGCAGTACAGCCTTACAAACAAGTTACGCTGACTTCATTCTGTTTTTACTTGGAGTTATCCGATGAAATTTGCTGTTCGTGCTGTTGCTTTCGCCGGTTTGGCCTTGTGCGCCGCTGGTGCTTTTGCTCAAAAAGGTGAGACCGTCAAAATTGCTTGGATCGACCCCTTGTCTGGTCTGATGGCTCCTGTGGGCAGTAACCAGCTCAAGAGCTTCCAGTTCTTTGCCGATAAATTCAGCGAAAAAAATCCAGCCGGCGTTAAATTTGAAGTTATTGGCCTGGACAACAAACTCAGCCCAGCCGAAAGCTTGAATGCCTTGAAAACGGCCATGGACCAAGGCGTGCGTTACATCACCCAAGGCAATGGCTCTTCGGTGGCAGGCGCTTTGATCGAAGCGGTCAACAAACACAACGAACGCAACCCCGGCAAAGAAGTGATTTTCTTGAACCACTCTGCCGTCGACCCCGACTTTACCAACAGCAAGTGCAGCTATTGGCACTTCCGCTTTGATGCTGACACCTCGATGAAGATCGAAGCGATGACGACGTTCATGAAAGACGACAAGGACATCAAAAAGGTCTACTTGTTTAACCAGAATTACTCGCACGGCCAGCAAGTTGCGAAGTTCGCTAAAGAGAACCTGGCCCGCAAGCGCCCTGACGTGCAAATCGTCGGTGAAGACCTGCACCCATTGGCGCAAGTGCGTGATTTTGCACCCTATATCGCCAAAATTAAGGCCTCTGGCGCCGACACGGTCATTACCGGCAACTGGGGCTCTGACTTGTCCTTGCTGGTCAAAGCCGCCAACGAAGGTGGCTTTAACGGCAAGTTTTACACCTACTATGCGGGTGTTACTGGTACACCCACAGCACTGGGTACTTCGGGCGCAGGCCGCGTGTATCAAATTGGTTACGCACACTACAACATGGGCGGCGACATGGCCAAATGGATGGCCGAGTTCAAAACTAAGTTCAATGACGACTTTTACACCGGCTCAGTGGTTTCCATCTACGGTGCTTTAAGCCAAGCGATGGCAAATGCCAAGAGCACAGACCCTGTGAAAGTGGCTGCAGCCCTGGAAGGCTTGAAGTACAAAAACTTCAACGGTGAAGTTGAAGTTCGCAAAGCTGATCACCAGTTGCAGCAACCTTTGTACATGACCGTTTGGCAAAAAGCAGACAAGAAGTATCCCTACAGCCCAGAAAACACCACCATGACGCTGGCGCCTGTTAAAGAGTTTCCTTCCT
>CANGEG010000084.1 GCA_947452725.1 Comamonadaceae bacterium
CAAACCAGCCGTTACCAATGTGGTAGGGCAAGGACATGGAGGTGTAACGGATGCGGGTGGGGAACATTTCCACCAACATGGCGGCGATCGGGCCATACACCATGGTGACCAAAATCACCAAGTAAGTCAGGATCGCGATGACCATGGTCTTGTCAAACTTGGCCATGTCGGCCTTGGCCGGATAGCCTGCGGCCTTCAACGCTGCGCTCAGATTAGCACCCAACAAAGCAGGGCCCGCTGTTTTCTCACCGCTCAAGTCTTTCACGGACTTGGTGGCCGCTTCGATGGCTTTGGCGTCTTTGGGCTCAGCAGCGCTCAAAGCGGCCAGCTTTTCTTCGGCCTTGGCCTTGGCAGCAGCAACGTCTTCAGCCGAGTACTTGACGTTCACCAAAGTCTCGCCAACCTTGATGGTTGCGGGCGTTCCGGCTGGAGCCACTTCGTTCGAATAACTCACCGAAGCGCCAGCCAAACGCTGCTTGGCCACGTCGCAAGAAGTAGTGAACTTTTTGGTGCCTGTGGGGTTGAACTGGAATGAGCACTCTGCTGGATCGGCCGTCACGACCACTTGGGCCTTGGCTTGCGCCGCGTACAAATCAGGGTTGGCGGCCTTGGTCAAGGCCTCAAATACAGGAAAGTACGTCACGGCGGCCAAGAAGCAACCGGCCAAGATGATCGGCTTGCGGCCAATCTTGTCAGACCAGGCGCCAAACACGATGAAGAAAGGTGTACCGATGATCAAGGACACGGCAACCATGATGTTGGCCGTTGGACCATCCACCTTCAAGGCTTGCGTCAAGAAGAACAAGGCATAAAACTGACCCGAATACCAAACCACGGCCTGACCTGCGGTCAACCCAATCAAGGCCAAGATCACAATCTTCAAGTTTTTCCACTGTCCAAAGGCTTCGGTCAACGGTGCCTTGGAGGTCTTGCCTTCGGCTTTCATTTTCACAAAAGCGGGCGACTCGTTCATGCTCAAACGGATGTAGACCGACACGGCCAACAAAGCGATCGAAACGATGAACGGTACGCGCCAGCCCCATTCGGCAAAGGCATCTTCACCGATCGCCATACGGGTGCCCAAAATCACCATCAAGGACAAGAACAAGCCTAAGGTCGCCGTAGTCTGGATCCAGGCGGTGTAGGCGCCGCGTTTGCCCTGTGGCGCATGCTCAGCGACATAAGTGGCAGCACCACCATACTCGCCGCCCAAAGCCAAGCCTTGCAGCAATCGCAAAGCGATCAAGATGACCGGAGCGGCCACACCGATACTGGCGTAGTTTGGCAATACGCCGACGATGAAGGTCGACAAGCCCATGATCAAGATGGTCACCAAGAAGGTGTACTTGCGCCCAATCATGTCACCCAAACGGCCAAACACCAACGCGCCAAAGGGACGTACGATGAAACCGGCGGCAAAGGCCAACAACGCAAAGATGAAGGCCGAGCCTTCGTCCAAACCGCTAAAGAATTGCTTGGCAATGATCGCAGCGAGCGATCCGTAGAGGTAAAAGTCATACCACTCAAATACGGTGCCGAGGGACGAAGCGAAGATCACCTTCTTCTCTTCGGCCGACATCGGACGGGGTGCTGTTATTGCCATAAACTGTCTCCAATTGAAATTCAGGCCCTGAAATAAGGACTTACGACGATTTTTGAGGTTTGCTCTGACCGTTTTCTGACACGAAACCAACAGGAGCTGACGGTTTACGTGGGAACCCTTGGTTTTGTTTCCGCATTGCGAGATCTGGCGGCAAGGCAAGGGGAAACCCCCGTACACCTAAAGCGCCCCAAAACGCCAACGTCGGCGGTGCACCAGCAAACTCAAAGGTTATGCTTGGGTCATGTTCACGCACTCCAGCCAGCACACCAGCTCTCATCGCCTCATGCGTTGGCTCACGGCCGCCTTGCTGGGGGGCTGGGCTGCGGCATCTTTCGGCGTGGTGTACTGGGCTCGCGAGCTGAGCTTTTTATGGGGCAAGTGGCCCTTCAGCTTTTGGATGACAGCGCAAGGCAGCGTTTTAGTGTTTTTGGCGATTACGGTGATTTACGCCTTCGTCGCCAATCGTTTGGATGGGCCCTCCAACCAACAAGATCACGACCAAGACCGAGATTACAAGATTCAACCCTGACGGCGAATGCCCACGGCAATGTCACGAACCCCATGCCAGCCTGGGCCGTTGAACCAGTCGTCACCCAACACGTAGGCGCGCAGCATGGGCAACGCGTCTTGCCCCCAAAACACTTTGCCGTCCACCACCCAGCTGGGCACGCCAAACACCCCCAGCGCGATGGCTTCTTGCGTCCAGCTTTGCAGTTGCTGCTTGACATGCCCCGACTGCGGGTCTTGCACCGGTGCAATCTGCGCAGTCAGCGCCGCAAGGCGATCGGCATCGGACGCATCCAGGCCACTGCACCACACGTGCTGAAACATCTTTTCGATCACAAAACGGTTGGGCAGCCCATCGGCCTGAGTGGCCACCGCCAAACGCAGCAACGCTAAGGGGTTAAAGGGATGGGCGGCAGGCATTTGCAAGTCCACGCCTTGCTGACGCGCCAGCCACTGCACTTGCCGGTAAGTCCAATCGCGCTTGGCGGGGATTTCAGCCGGCCCTAATTGGCCGTGGTGTTTGAGCATGGCGCCGAACAACACTGGCTTGTAGTGCACAAGGTGGCTGATGCCTTTCAGGGCCTGGGGCTGCGCCTGAAAGCCCAGCCAGGCGTAGGGCGAGAGAAAGTCAAAATAAAACGTGATCTCTTTCATGTCCAGCTCCTAAAGTGTGGGGATGCGTTGGGCAATCAGCTGCCACACCTGCCGTTTGCGCGCGTCATCATCGCGCGACCACTCACCAATTTCGCTCAAGCTGCGCAAACACCCCTCGCACAGTTGGCTCACCGGGTTCATGGTGCAAATGGACACACAGGGCGAGGGCACGTGCGACTGCGGGTCCGACAGCACCTGCTGCGCCAATTGGGCCAGGCGTTGCAAGCGGCTCATGACGGCCTCACCACGACATGTTGCGCAGGGGCTTGCACCACATCGACGCGCGGGGCCTGCGTCAATCGCAACAAGTCTGCAGGGCTGAGTTGAAACACCGCGTGCGGATGGCCCGCGGCAGCCCACAAGACCTCAAAGCGCCACAGGTCCTGGTCCAGCAACGTCACGGGACAATGTAAGTGCGCCACAGGCGAGACGCCGCCAATGCTGAAGCCAGTTTGGCTTTTCACAAAATCAGCATCGGCGCGCCCAACTTTGCCCACCAGCGCCGCAACCTTCTTCTCGTCCACTCGCCGGTCCCCAGAGGTCACGACCAGCACCGCAGCGCCATCGCTTTGACGTTTGAAGATCACGCTTTTCGCGACTTGACCCAGTGCGATTTGCAAGCCGTCAGCCGCCTCTTGGGCCGTGCGCGCTGCGCCATCGAGCAGGACCGGGCCATGAACATGGCCCGCCGTTTGCAGCGCCACCGCCACGCGTTGCACGCCGTCGGGCAAGGGTTGAAGTTCAGCACCACACATGGGGGTTGGCCTCAGCCCGCGCGCTTGTTAAGGAGGGCCGTGGCCACGCGCGAATTGGACTTGCGCTGCAAAAAATCACTGATGAATGCACCCGCATCCACCAATCGGTCCAGGTCGATGCCGGTGTCGATGCCCATACCGTGCAGCAAGTACACCACCTCTTCGGTGGCCACGTTGCCCGTCGCCCCCTTGGCATAAGGGCAGCCCCCCAGCCCAGCCACAGAGGACTGAAAGTTCCAGACGCCCATTTCTAGCGCCGCCAGCGTGTTGGCCAGCGCCTGGCCATAGGTGTCATGAAAGTGGCCGCAGATGTGAGCCACATCGAAATGCGCCAACGTGGCCTCAATGGCTCGCTGCACCTTAAGCGGTGTGCCCACACCAATCGTGTCAGCCACGTCCACACGCTGCACGCCAATTTGCTTCATCAGTTTAGCCAAGTAGCCCACCCGCTCGGGCGCCACATCGCCCTCATAAGGGCAGCCCACGGTGCAACTCATGGCACCGCGCACCGCAATGCCTGCAGCCAACGCGGCCTGCACCACCGGGGCGAAGCGCTCCATACTTTCGGCAATAGAGCAGTTGATGTTCTTGTGGCTAAAGGCCTCACTGGCCGCACCGAACACCACGATTTCGTCGGGCTTCGATTGCAAGGCGGCCTCAAAGCCCTGCAAGTTGGGGGTGAGCACCGAATAGCGCACACCGGCTTGGCGCTGAAGACCGGCCATGACCTGCGCGTTATCGGCCATTTGCGGCACCCACTTGGGGGACACAAAACTGGTGACTTCAATCTCTGTCAGGCCCGCCGCCTCTAAGCGGTGCACCAGCTCGATCTTGACGGCAGCGGGCACCGGCTGCTTTTCGTTTTGCAGGCCATCACGCGGGCCGACGTCGATCAGTTGGACAAAGGAAGGCAGGTTCATAAATTGATGTTGCTCGGTTCAAACGGTTAGAAGTTCAGTATCCACGCACAGTATCCACCAGACCCTGAATAGGCTCGCCCCGGCCCAAGGCCTGGATTTTGCCCACGATTTGCGCGATGCTTTCTTCGCGCAAGGTGCGAGCGGAGGTGTGCGGGGTCACGGTGATTTTTGGGTGTTGCCAAAACGGATGCGCAGCGGGCAGCGGCTCGGTGCGAAACACATCCAGCGTCGCGCCAGCCAGATGACCGCGGTCAATCAGCGCAATTAAATCCTCTTCCACCAAGTGCTTGCCTCGCGCCACGTTGATGACGTAGCCGCCGACGGGCAATTGCGACAGTGTGGCGTGGTTCAAAATGTTTTCAGTCTCGGGCGTGAGCGGCATCAGATTTACCAGCACGCGGCTGGTGGCCAAAAATTCGGACAAAGCCTGCGCGCCGCTGAAGCTGTGCACGCCCTGCAGGTGCTTGGGGCTGCGGCTGTAAGCGTTGACCGGGAACTCAAAAACCTGCAAAGCCTTGGCCACCCGCTCACCCAATACCCCCAGGCCCATGACGCCCACAGCGAAGTCAGCGCGGCTGCGCGGTTTGCGGTAGGACCATTTGCCCGCCTGCGTGTCCACGTCATAGCCATCGAATTCGCGAAAGTGCCGAATGACCGCATGGCACACATACTCGGCCATCTGCACAGACATGCCCGCATCGTCCAGGCGCACCACTTTTAGACTCGGCGGCAAACGCAGCTGCAGCAAAGCGTCCACGCCCGCGCCAATATTGAACAAGGTTTGTAAATCAGGTTGCTCGTCAATAAATTGCTGCGGCGGGGCCCAAACGATGGCGTGGTCGGCCGGCGGCGCACCGGGCGCCCAGGCCGACACGACAGCACCCGCAAAGGCTTGCTGCAAGCTTTGCACCCAAGGCTCGGGAGACAGGCCCGTGAAACAGATGGTGATGTTCATGATGGGATTTTCTCAGCAACTCACCACCCGCGCTGTCGCACGGGTCTTTTGATTCAAGTCAGCTTGAGCAACTCCGCGCCTTCAGCCACCTGATCACCGGGAGCGTAAAGCAGCTCGGCCACAGTACCGTCCTGCGGCGCGGCGATGGTGTGCTCCATCTTCATGGCTTCCATCACGGCCAGGGCCTGACCGGCCGATACGCGGTCGCCCGCCTTGACCGCAAACGACACCACCTTGCCCGGCATGGGAGCCGTCAGTCGACCGCCTTCTTGGACGGTCTCCCCGGCATGGGCCAGTGGATCGAGCAGGCTGACGCGCACTGCGCCTTGCGGCGTGAACACATGGCGCACCTCGCCTTGCGCGTACACCGTGCTGTGACGTCGTGCACCGTTGAAATCCACCCACACCCCGCCCTCTGTGGGCAAGGTACATTGCAAAGGCGCTGGGGCCGCCTCACCCACTTGCAGGCTGAAAGCGCCGCCGCGCTCGTAGCGCAATTGGGCGCTGAGAGCGTGCCCCTCAAACTCCAGCTCAAATCGGCGGCTGGTGATGCCGTGGGACTGCCAGCCGTCTCGGCGGCTGAAGGGATCCGCCCCTTGCGCTAACGCTTCAGCCTGGAGTACATCGGCAATCACCGCCGCGGCCGCAGTGGGCAGGCCCACCGGGTCTTGATTGAACAACACCGCAGACTCGCGCGGGATCAAGGCGGTGTCCAACTTGGCTGTGACAAACGATTCAGAGCCCACCACATGACGTAAGAACTGAACATTGGTGTTCAGGCCAACGATGTGCGTCTGGGCCAGAGCGTTATCCAGGCGCGCCAGCGCTTGGTCGCGCGTATCGCCGTGCACGATCAGCTTGGCCACCATCGAGTCGTAAAACGGGCTGATGGTGTCACCCTCGCGCACCCCGTCGTCGATGCGAACTGTGCCGCGCTCAAAGCTCGTGGCTTGCGGCTTACGGTAAACCTGCAGCGTGCCGGTGGCAGGTAAAAAATTATTGTCGGGATTTTCAGCGCAGATTCGCGCCTCAATGGCGTGACCCGTCATGCGAATTTCACTTTGACGCAGTGGAAGCGGCTCGCCACTGGCCACGCGCAGCTGCCACTCCACCAAGTCAAGGCCAGTGATGGCTTCGGTCACCGGATGCTCCACCTGCAGTCGGGTATTCATCTCCATAAAGAAAAATTTCATGGACTCGGGCTGGTCATACGCTGTTTGCTCAACGATGAATTCCACTGTCCCGGCGCCCACATAGTTCACCGCCTTGGCCGCCGCCACCGCAGCAGCGCCCATTTGCGCCCGCAGCGCTTGGGTCATGCCGGGGGCCGGGGCTTCTTCCAGCACTTTTTGGTGACGGCGCTGCACCGAGCAATCACGCTCAAACAAATACACGCAGTTGCCTTGACTGTCACCAAACACCTGAATCTCAATATGGCGCGGGCGCTGCACATACTTTTCAATCAACACCGCGTCACTGCCAAAGCTGTTGATGGCTTCGCGCTGGCACGAGGCCAGAGCAGCTGCAAAGTCTTCGGACTTTTCCACAACCCTCATGCCCTTGCCGCCGCCGCCAGCGCTGGCCTTGATCAGCGCCGGGTAGCCGATGCGGTCCGCTTCACGTTGAAGCAATGCCGGGTCTTGATCGGCCCCATGGTAGCCAGGCACCAGCGGCACACCGGCAGTTTCCATCAAGCGCTTGGACTCGGCTTTCAATCCCATCGCCAAAATGGCCGCAGCAGGCGGGCCAATGAACACCAGACCCGCCGCCGCGCAGGCCTTGGCAAAGTCTTCGTTCTCACTGAGAAAGCCATACCCCGGATGAACCGCTTGCGCGCCCGTGTCCTTGGCCGCTTGCAAAATTCTCTCCCAGCGCAGATAGCTGTCTTTGGGCGCGCTGGCGCCCACATGCACAGCTTCGTCGCAGGCTTGCACATGCTTGGCGCCAGCGTCCGCATCAGAGTAAACGGCTACGGTTTGAATGCCCATGCGGCGCGCGGTGGCGGCCACGCGGCAGGCGATTTCGCCTCGGTTGGCGATCAGAATTTTTTTGAACATATGGGACTCCAAGCTCATGCCAGCCAAGTGGGCTGGCGCTTATCGAGAAAGGCTGACAGGCCGTCTTGCGCTTCAGGTGTGGCGCGCAGATGCGCAATGCGCTGCGCTGTGTCTTCCACCAAATCGTCGTTGATGGCGTGGCCGTCAACCGCGCGAATCAACTGCTTGGCAGCTGCCTGCGACAAGGGGCCGCCTTGCAGCAGGGCCTGAACGATGTCTTGCACCTTGGCGTCCAGCTGCTCAGGCTCCACCACTTCGTGCACCAAGCCCAAGGCGCAGGCGCGGTGCGCGTCGATGCGCTCGGCTGTTTGGAAAAAGCGGTAACTTTGTCGCGCGCCGATGGCCCGCACGACATAAGGGCTGATAGCCGCGGGGATGATGCCGAACTTGACCTCGGACGTGGCAAACACCGCCTGGGTCGAGGCAATCGCGATGTCGCAAGCGGCCGTCAAGCCGGTCCCACCGCCTAAGGCCGCGCCTTGCACGCGGGCAATGGTTGGCTTGTGCATTTCAGACAAGGTGCGCAACATGCCAGCCAAGGCGCGCGCATCAACCAAGTTGTGATGCAAGTCGTTGTTGGCTGCGCGCTTCATCCAGTTCAAATCCGCCCCGGCCGAAAAACTTTTGCCGCGTCCGGCCAGTACCACGATGCGCACCTGCGGGTTGGCATCCAGGGCCTTGCACGCAGCAGTCAATTCGGTGATCAAAGTTTCGTCAAACGCATTGTGCACATCGGGACGGTTCATCCACACTGTGGCCACGCGTTGTTCGATTTGTATTTCAAGAGTTTGGTACATGGGGTTTACTCCTTCACATGCGGAACAGGCCGAATTGGGTATCAAGAATCGGTGCATTCAACGAGGCCGACAGGCCCAGCGCCAGCACACGGCGAGTGTCCGCCGGGTCAATCACGCCGTCGTCCCACAACCGCGCGGTGGCGTAATAGGGATGGCCCTGGTCCTCGTATTGTTGTTTGATCGGCGCTTTAAAGGCTTCCTCTTCCTCCATGCTCCATTGCGCACCCTTGGCCTCAAGGCCATCGCGCTTGACGGTGGCCAGCACGCTGGCCGCCTGCTCGCCGCCCATCACAGAGATGCGGGCGTTTGGCCACATCCACAAAAATCGCGGACTGAAGGCACGCCCGCACATGCCGTAGTTGCCAGCGCCAAAGCTGCCGCCAATGATGATCGTGAACTTGGGGACGGCCGCCGTGGCCACGGCCGTGACCATCTTTGCGCCGTTGCGCGCGATGCCTTCGTTTTCGTATTTGCGCCCGACCATAAAGCCGGTGATGTTTTGCAAAAAAACCAGTGGGATCTTACGTTGGCAGCACAGCTCAATGAAGTGTGCGCCCTTGAGCGCCGACTCAGAAAACAAAATGCCGTTGTTCGCAATGATGCCCACCGGCATGCCCTCTATGCGCGCAAAGCCGCAGACCAGCGTGGTGCCAAAGCGTGATTTAAATTCATCGAACTCGGAGCCATCCACGATGCGGGCAATGATCTCGCGCACATCAAAGGGTTTGCGCGTGTCCGTTGGAATCACGCCATAGAGTTCTTGCGCATCGAACAGCGACGGCACGGGTTTGTGGGTGGCGATGTTCGGCGCTTTTTGCGCGTTCAAATTTTTCACCACCTGGCGCGCCAACGACAAGGCGTGCACATCGTTTTGCGCCAAATGATCGGCCACGCCCGACAGGCGAGTATGGACATCGCCACCGCCCAAGTCCTCGGCCGTGACCACCTCGCCCGTGGCCGCTTTAACCAGCGGCGGGCCGCCCAAAAAGATGGTGCCCTGGTTTTTAACGATGATGGTTTCGTCGCTCATGGCCGGCACATAAGCGCCGCCTGCGGTGCAACTGCCCATGACGACTGCGATCTGCGCAATGCCCAGCGCGCTCATATTGGCTTGGTTAAAAAAGATGCGGCCAAAGTGGTCGCGATCGGGAAAGACCTCGTCTTGGTTGGGCAGATTCGCGCCGCCGGAGTCAACCAAATAAATGCAAGGCAAGCGGTTTTGCTGCGCAATCTCTTGCGCGCGCAAATGCTTTTTCACCGTCATTGGATAGTAGGTGCCGCCCTTGACCGTGGCATCGTTGCACACGATCATGCAGTCCACGCCGCTCACGCGACCCACACCAACGATCACGCCCGAGCTGGGCGCATCATTGTTGTACATGTTCAGGGCCGCCAGGGGCGCAACTTCCAAGAAAGGCGTGCCCGGATCGAGCAGCATTTGCACGCGATCACGCGGCAGCAACTTGCCCCGTGCCAAGTGCTTGGCGCGTGGGGCATCGCCACCGCCTTGCGTCATGCGTTCGAGGTGCGCGCGCAGGTCGTCGACCAGTCCGCGCATGGCCGCGGCGTTCGCCTGAAATTCGGCAGAGCGCGCGTTGAGTTGGGTGTGCAAAACAGGCATTGGTATTCGTCCAAGAGCAGCAAACAGCCCACAGCTTAGGCGACAAGCCGCGCTATGGGGCGCCAGCATGGTTGCAAATCGTGCCACAATCATTTCACATGATCTTGGATGCCCGCCTCTCTAACTCCTTCGCACCTGCCGCACGGGCAGAAACCCCTATAGCTTTTGTCCAGGCCATCATCCAAGCCTTTGCACAACGTGGACTGGACGCGGCGCCGCTGCTGGCCGAGGCACAAATTGCGCCAAACTTACTGAGTCAACCCGACGCCCGCATCACAGCACTGCAAATGGAATGGCTGTCGGCCGCAGCGATGAAGACCTTGGATGACGAAGCGCTGGGCTGGTTCAGTCGTCGCCTGCCCTGGGGAAGTTACGGCATGCTGGTGCGAGCCTCGCTCACCGCGCCAACGCTTGGCGTGGCGCTGGGGCGCTGGTGCCGCCACCACAACTTGCTGACAGATGAAATCCATTTGCAATTCAAGTCTGCAGACGGTGTGGCGCACTTAGAACTGCAAGAGGGCCGCGACCTCGGCTCGCTGCAGGAGTTTTGCATCGTGTCCATGTTGCGCAATGCACTGGGCGTGGCCTGTTGGCTGACCGACTCGCGCATCCCCCTGTTGCAAACCAGTTTGCGCTTTACGCCGCCGCCCCATGCCACCAGTTACCGGGTCTTGTTTGACGGGCCAAGCCAATTTGATGCGCCAAGCCACAGCATGCAATTCGACGCCGGCTACTTGAGCCTGCCAGTGCGCCGCGACGAAGCGGCGCTGCAACGCATGCTTCAGCGCGCTTTGCTGCTCACCGTGCGCCCCTACAGGCGTGATCGACTCTTGGTGGAGAGGGTTCGCCAAGCATTGGCTGAGCACCCCGCGCATGGCCGCAATGCGGACGATTTGGCTCGGTTCTTGAACCTGTCGGTTCGCACCCTGCACCGTCAACTGAAAGACGAAGGCGCCAGTCTGCAGCATCTCAAAGACAGCGTAAGGCAAACCCAGGCGCAAGAACTGCTGCTGCGCAGCAAGCGTGCGATCAAACAAATTGCAGCGCAGGTCGGCTTTCAAAGTGAGAAAAGTTTCTCTCGCGCCTTCAAGACCTGGACAGGGCAAACGCCCGAAGAATGCCGCAAGGCAAGCCAACACGACATCGCACCCTGAACCCAAGCCCAGGCGCGTAGCTCGCACCAAACTTACAACCAAGGGATTCAAGCACGACTTGGAGTAAGTCCTTGGTCAGTAGCGGCAACGATAATTTTTTTACAAGCCGCTGCGTGACCTCTCGGTCACACACCACCAGCACTTGGTGCTTTATCCACTCCCAATAGGAGACATCAATGAGTGATCCCATGATCGAAAAGATCAAAAACAACCCCAAATATGCGCTGCTGCGTCGTAAACGCAATAGTTTTGGCTGGTTTCTCAGCATCTTGATGCTGGTCGTTTACTACGGCTACATCGCATTGATTGCCTTTAATAAAGCCTTTCTGGCCCAGCCCCTGGGTGAGGGCGTCACCACGCTGGGCATCCCCCTGGGCATGGGCGTGATTATTTTCACCATTGTGATCACGGGCATTTATGTCTTCCGTGCCAACAGTGAATATGACACCTTGACCAAAGAAATCCTTGAGGACGCCACACGATGAAACGCCATCTTCAACTTCTGGGCGCCCTCTTGGCGCTGGGCGCCTGCAGCGCAGCTCTCGCGGCTGGTGCTGACCTGGGCACCACGGCCAAACAGGCCACCAACTGGATCGCCATTGGCATGTTCGGCGTCTTCGTCGCCGGCACCTTGTGGATCACCAAATGGGCCGCTTCTAAAACCAAGTCAGCAGCGGACTTTTACACCGCCGGCGGCGGCATCACCGGCTTCCAAAACGGTCTGGCGATTGCGGGCGACTACATGTCGGCTGCGTCGTTCTTGGGCATTTCCGCAGCCGTCATGGCCTCCGGTTATGACGGCCTGATCTACTCCATCGGCTTTTTGGTCGGCTGGCCC
>CANGEG010000085.1 GCA_947452725.1 Comamonadaceae bacterium
CATGGCAGTCCTTCACATGATGGAGCCTGGCCGAGCGACTTGTAAAAAGTCTTCGACAAGGGCTGCCCAGGCGAACGGCTGAAAACCTGCTGTGCTCTGTGGCGTAATGGCCAAGTCTCAGCGGGCTGCACGCTTCCCAGTGGTAATGTGACGGTGAATTAACCGTCAAGGTCCACGTCAAGTTGCCCTAAGCCGATGCCGACCCAGGTACAACCCTATCGCCAGTTGCGTACCCTCCAAGTGTAGCCGAGACCCTGTAGGTTTTTCGGACTGTCTAGGGAGGATTAAAGAGAAATGGACTGCGTTTTGGGGGCGACTTGCCAACGTGCCGCTTGCAGCTTGGGCGCAGCCTCGGTGCCTGGCGCGCGAGCCTGGCGCACCGATTGGCTCACGCGCGACAAGCGCTGCTCCTCTTGCAACACCCGCTCCAGGTAATTGCTCTCGCGGCTCTTGGTGCTTTCGGCATAAGCGGCCAAACCGGCTTGTATAGAACCTTTTTCCACCGAAAATTCGTGAAGCACGCGCACACCCACCCGCAAATTACTCAAAGGGTCAAAGGTGGCCATAGCGCCACCCAAGCTCTCTAGCTTCTCGGACTGCTGTTCGGGTTTTATTTGCATCAGACCCTGACCGCCCAAGGCGCTTTGCGCGTAGGGGTTGAAGTTGGACACGATGGCGACGATGGCCAAAATCAAGGTGGGGGCGATGTGGGCGCGCTCACCCAAATTGAAAGCCTCAGCCACCAGCACACTCAAAGGTTCAGGCGCTACGCTGTATTTGCGGCTCAGCCAGTAAGTGACAGAGGCTTGCTCAGCTGGCAGGTCCAGCGGATCGCCTGCCGTGGTGCGTTGCAAAGCGGCGAAGCCCGCCGCGCGTGACCAAGGCGTAGGCAATTGCCGGGCTTCGAGCCAAGCCATCAGCTGGGCTGTGGCGGCTTCTTGCAATTGGGGGCGCACGATCAAGGTCAACGTTAGCGCAACCACCAACAAGCCTAAAAGGGCAAAACTGTTGCGACTGATTTCCACAAAACCATCACGTGCATCTTTGGCGACGCAGCGCACGGCTTTCCAAGTGTTTGAGAGCAATAACAAATTTTAATTCCAGTGTCTTCATGCAGCATCCCTCTGTTGGGCTGGGGGCTGTGAAGCTTGAACGAGTTAAATGAATCGGCGTCACGCAATGTGTGCTTATCAGGCAAGGGCCTGTCCAACCAGCAAGCGACGGCTTTGCTGTGCACTGTGACGTTCCGATTCAACGTGGACGGGCCTGGCACCAAGAGGTGCTTGCCCATCGGATATCAATGTTGGCGCGATTCTAGGCAAAGCGTCATAGCTTGTGAAGTATATCAATTTAGTTCGTTAGATGTATTAGTTCTGTTTTTGTGGGTGTCATCGCATCTCATTGACTGATCTAGGCCTAGATCCGGTCAGAAAAGCCGTCACTTTCGCTCTCCCGCCAAGCCAGATACCCGAATGCAGGCAAATAGCGGTGAAAATAGCGGCTGTTTATCTTTTCTAGCGTTGACACAGTGACCCCAGCATCTCCCAAGACTCTCGATCTCTCCGGTTTGGATACTCTGACCGGCGGCGTTTTCACCGCTCCCACCTCCGGCGAGCGCAGCGCCCGTTTGCGTGAGTGGCTTTTGACCGAACCCTCGTTAGAGCATATGCAAGACGTTTACAAAGAACTGTCTTCGCGTGACAAGGGCGCGGCCAAGAATTTGCGCGAAAAGTTAGATGAGCTCAAAAAAGCTCGTGGCCAAGACGCCTTGGCTGCCGAGTGGGCCGAGCGCGCGCAGCAGTTGCTGGGTAGTGCCCGCATCAACATTGCTGACGCTTTGGCTTGGCAACGTGACGCCGCCAAAGCTGGTGCTCCGCTGTCGCGCGAGCCCTTGGCGAGCTTGAAGGTGCAGTTGGCCGAAGTGGTGAAAACCGTGGACGACCTGCAACATCAAGTGATGGTGCAGCGCGAAGCCGCAGTTTTGCTAGCGCAGCGTGTGGAAGTCTTGTCCACCAAGAGCTGGAAAGAAGCTCAAGCGGTACATACCGCTTTGCAAGCCGACGTTTCCCAGTGGCAGCAACAGGCCCACGCGCTGACTGAGCAAGCGGGCTGGCCTAGTGTGGATATGAAGTTTCCGCCCCAATTGGACGCTTCACGCAGCCAATTGCAGGGCGTTTGGGAAGCATTTGAAGCCGCTTTGACACAAGCTAGGGCAGCGCAGGCCGACGCCAGCGCTCCCTTGCCGCAAGTGTTGGTGTGGGCTGACGAGCTGCGCGCTTTGCGAGGCGAAGTGGTTACGGCCACTGCGGCGGTAGAAGGCGAGAAGCAAGCCAAGCCTGCCAAACCCAAGATGGATCCAGCGCAGCGCCAAGCGATGCGCGAGCAAGCCACTCAAGCGGTGCTGGCCGTATTGACGGCAGTGGAAACCGAAGTGACCGAAGGCCACGGGAAAGCCAGCTCCGGCGCCGCCACCGCCCTGCGACAAGTGTTGAAGGACCACGGTCGCAATTTAGATACCGCCTTGGATGCACGTGTTCACGCCGCTTTGACCGCTGCAGGAGAACTCGAAGGCTGGCAGCGCTGGCGCGCCGACCAACTGCGACAGGAACTGGTGGCCAAGGCTGAAGCCTTGTTTAAGCCGGTGGTGGCGCGCAAACCCAAAGCCGTTCGTGCGCCTGGGGAGGCGTCTACGGCGCCTACTGTTGCATCCAACACAGCGGTGCCTGTTGCGCCGGACAATGCTCTGGAGATTACTCCCGCGCCACAAACAAACACGCAAGCGGCACCCGAAGTCGCGACCGAAGTTGCTCAAGAAGTTGCTCAAGAAGTTGCTCAAGAAGTTGCTTCCGAGTCCACAGCCGAGAGTAGCGCCGAGGTGATCACTGAGCCTTCTGCAGAATCTGCCCCTGATAGCAAGGCCGAGTCCGTGCGCCTCACCGAATCGGCTGGCGCAGCAGAACCAGCACCGGCCAAAATCCCCGCAATGGGCGGACGCAAGATGCAGGAAACCCTGCGTCAATTGCGCGACCAGTGGAAGCTCACCGACCAGGGCGGCATGCCCAACCACGCTTTGTGGAAGCGCTTTGATGCGGCTTGCAATGAGGCCTACAAAGTGGTGCAAGAATGGCTTGACAAGCTCAAACACGAAGCCGTCGAGCACCGCGGTCAGCGCATGGCCATGATGGAGGAGCTTCGCGCCTGGGGGCAAGCCCATGCCGAGAACACCGACTGGAAGTTGCAGTTGCGCACCCTGCATCAATTTGGTGACCGCTGGCGCAATGCTGGCCACCTGAGCGAAAAGGCTTTTGCCGAATTGCAGCCACAGTGGAAGAAAGTCATTCACCAAGCTGCAGCCCCTTTGGAGGCGGCACAAAAAGCCAGTATCGAGCGCCGTCAAGCCTTGATTGCCGAAGCAGAAGTCTTGGGCGCAGCACCCGGCTTGCGCGTTGATGCGGTCAAGATGTTGCAACAACGCTGGCAAACCGAAGCTCAGGCCGTGCCGCTGGAGCGCAAGCTCGAGCAAAAGCTGTGGGAGTCCTTTCGTCAACCGATCGATGATGCCTTTAACCGCAAAACCGTGGAGCGCGAGCAGGTGTCCTCGCAAATCAGTGCCCATGACCGTGCTGTGCTGGACGCCTCGCGCGCCTTGGAGGCCGCGAATGCTAGCGGCGATGCGCAAAAAATCCGTTCGGCCATGCAGGGCTTAGATGCTGCTTTGCGCGGTCAAGCCGTGGCCGTGGCTGCTGAGCAAGCCGCCGCCAGCGCACCTGTGGCCGCACCCTCGCAGACTGTTGTGCCTGAGTCCAGCGCCGAATTGAACGCGCCTGATATTGAATCACAGGCCGCACCAGACACCGCGACTGACAGCCAAGCTGAAACTCAATTCGTTGGAGCGACTGCATCAGCGGCTGAACCATTAGAGGCGGCTGCGGACGATGCCGAGCCCGTGGCTGCCGCCCTAGCCCCAGCGCCCGCGGCGCCCGCCAAAGCGCCTGCCCGCCCTGTGGTGGCTGTGCGCGGCGACGACCGTCCCGGCCAAAAGCGGACCGAGTTGGCGCCTGCCGGTCGCGGTGGCAAATTTGGAGATCGCCGTGAAGGAGGCCGCGATGGACGGCCTTCTGACCGGGGCGATCGAGGTGGCCGTCCCAATGATCGCTTCGGTGATCGGGCTGAGCGTCCAGATCGCGGCCCCCGTTTGGGTGATGCCGCTTTCCGTGCCCAGCGCGATGCGCTTGAACACGCCGAAATGACTTTGCGCAAATTAGCCTCCCAGGCCCATGGAGAGACCCTGGGTAACCTGATGGCCGCTTGGGAAACGCGTCAAACGGAGGCCTTGCCTTCTGCTCAAGAACTGGGCAAAGGCGTCAATGCCGCCACGCGCACGGCTTGGGCGCAGTCGGTGCAAGGTGCACCCGCCCCGCAAAGTGCGGCGCAAGCTGCCTTGCTGCGTCTGGAAATGGCCGCCGAGGTGCCCACACCGGCCGAGTTCCTGAACGAGCGCCGCGCGCTGCAACTGCAATTGCTCACCCGCCGCAATGAGCCCGGTCCAGTGGACACTTGGCGCCAAGACGTGGGCGCTGTGTTGGCTGCAGCGCACGATGGCAGCTCAGCTCGTCGTTTGCAAAACGTGTTGAAGCAGTTGCTCAAGCGTTAAGCGCCTGGTCGAGCAAGAAGAATGGCCGCTTATTTTGCGGCCATTTTTTTCTGCAAGAGTCAGATCAGTTGGGTTCAAACCACATCAATGCGTTGATGCTGCCCGTTCTCAAATAGCCTGAGCACCTGGGCTCTCGCAGGCTGTGCACCTGCATCCCAATCGCTCAGCACCCAGCGCGCATGAGGTTGACCCGCCACATCGCCGATCAGCACATGGTCCGCAGGTTGATGGGTGTGGCCGTGAATCAAGATGGGGGCGCAGGCTTTTTTCAGCCAGCTTTGGCTCAGGGTGGTGTCCGCGTCGGCATACATCTCGCGAGAACCCGTGTCTGTACCGGCACGCTTTCGCGCTTCGCTCTCATTGCGAATGCCCCGCGCCACCGCCTGCCGTTTGGCTAAGGGTTGGTTTAAAAACTCGCTGCGCCATTCGGGAGTACGAACTTGGTTGCGAAACTGTTGGTAGGACACATCTGCAAGGCACAAGGCATCTCCATGGCTGAGCAGCCAAGAGGCCCGGCCAAAGCGCAGCAGCGTAGGGTCTGATAACAGATGCGCATGGCAGTCCTGCACAAATGACTCGCCGATCAAAAAGTCCCGGTTCCCATGCATCAAGCCCAGGTAAAGGCGCTGGCCAGTGCTTTTCAGCACCTTGGCGCAGGACTGCAAAAACGGGCTTTGCGCGACCGCATCGTCGCCGACCCAGACCTCGAACAGGTCACCTAGGATCAGCACCGCATCGGCTGGCGTGTGACTCATGTAGCGCTGCCAGACATTAAAGGTGCTTGCCTCACTGGCCTGCAAGTGCAGGTCGGAGATGAGGTCAACCGTACGCCAAGTCGCAGGCGCTTGTAGCTGCGACTCAGGCGGTAGGGTCAATGTCATCAGCAAATCAGATGGCGACGGCTTTTTCGATGATCACGTCTTCTTTAGGCACATCGTCGTGAAAGCCTTTGCGGGCGGTTTTTACGGCTTTGATCTGGTCGACGATCTCTGTGCCCTTAATCACTTTGCCAAATACGGCGTAACCCCAGCCTTGCAGCGAGGGTGCGGTGTGGTTGAGAAATTCGTTGTCGGCCACGTTAATGAAGAACTGCGCAGTAGCCGAATGCGGCGCTTGGGTGCGGGCCATGGCCAGCGTGTAGTTGTTGTTCTTCACACCGTTGTTCGCTTCGTTGTCGATCGGCGCATCGGTGGGTTTTTGCGTCATGCCGGACTCAAAACCGCCGCCTTGAACCATAAAGCCAGGAATTACGCGATGAAAAATCGTGTTGTCGTAATGTCCTTTGGCCACGTAACTCAAAAAGTTTGCGGTGCTTTTGGGCGCATTTTCGGCATCGAGTTCGATCGTTATGACGCCCATTTCTGCGATGTGCAGTTCGACTTGAGGATTGCTCATGATGTTTTCAAAAGAGTGATGGAGTTGATGAGAATCGGCGTTTTGGGAACGTCGGAGGGGAAAGGGCCACCCGCACCGGTGGGGGCGGATTTGATTTTTTGAACCACGTCCATGCCAGACACGACTTTGCCAAAAACCGTATACCCGAAAAGTTGTGGGGCATTGAGCAAGTTGGCACGCGGCACGTTGTCATAGACCCGACCTTGGAACTCAAAGCGTTTGACCGGATCGCCCTCGGGAATCGGCGTGGGGTCCAGAAAAGCATTGTCGGTCACATTAATAAAAAACTGCGCTGTGGCCGATTGTGGGTCGTTGGTGCGCGCCATGGCCAGTGTACCGATTTGGTTTTTCAAGCCAGCGGCCAAACTTTCACGGCCTTCGTGCACCACGGGGGGGCGAGTTTTACGCTCGTTGTATTTGGCATCAAAGCCGCCGCCCTGGACCATGAAGCTGCTGATCACACGGTGAAACACCGTCCCGTCGTAATGCTTGTCTTTGACGTATTGCAAAAAGTTGGCTACGGTTTTAGGTGCTTTGGCAGGGTATAGCTCGGCCACAATTTCACCCTCGGAGGTCGTGATTTTAACTCGCGCAACTTCTTCGGCTTGGGCCTGACACAAGGTCAACGATAAAAGCGCCGAGACGCACAGGGTGGAAATGTTCATGGTTTGATCAGATGGCGACTCAGGGTTTGGCTGCTTGCAGCAATTGTTTGATGAGTTCAATTTTGCGGGCCAAACGCGGGGCCATTAAGGGCAGTTGCGCTGGCAGGCTTTGCGCCTTCACAAAGGACTGGTGGGCCAGTGCAATGTGCACATCGCCCAAATTCTCCAACGCCAAAATGTAATCGGGGCGCGCGCGAACGGCCAGCGTCAATGCGGTCAAGGCCTCGTCAAGGCGCTGCTGGCTTGCGTACAGCACGCCCAAATTGTTGTAGGGTTCAGGCAACTCCGGGAATTCTTGCGTTAATGCTTGCAGCGTTTGGATCGCCTGGGCGGTCTGGCCTTGCGCAGTTTGCATCTGGCTTTGCATTAAGCGGATTTGCGGATCGGCGGGTTGCATAGCCAGTTGCCGCTCGATCAAAGTTTGGGCTGCTGCCCACTGGCTTGAGTTGATTTTGTCGTTGACCTCTGTGTAGACGTCGGCCAGGGCTAGGCAAGAGACCAAACTCAGCAGCGCGGTCAGCGTGACTCGCAGCACCATGCCATGCGCAGAAAGCTCCCAAGCCCGCACCCCATGGCCATTGGGTGCGTGGAGCTCAAAGGGGAGACGCAGAAATGAGTCTTGCATAGTGTGCGGTCAGGGGCGGGGCAGGTCGTTATAAGAGATATTAAGGCAGGGAATGTCAGCCCCTTGTGTTCAGTTCAGGGCCTTATACTGGGGAAATTGTAGCGGAGGGTCGGGCCGGCCTGGTCCAGTGCTGCCGCTTGCTGGTTCCTTCTGGCCGAGCCTGCCTTTCTTTTACTTCAAGTCAGTGGTTTTTTCTTTTCATGAGCTTGCGCATTTACAACACGCTATCGCGTGACATGGTTGATTTCACGCCAGCCGAACCCGGACATGTCCGCATGTACGTGTGCGGCATGACTGTTTATGACCTGTGCCATTTAGGGCACGCGCGATCCATGGTGGCTTTCGATATCGTGCAGCGCTGGCTGCGGGCCAATGGATTGAAGGTCACCTACGTGCGCAACGTGACCGATATTGACGACAAGATCATCAAGCGTGCCGTCGAAAACGGTGAAACCATTCGTAGCCTGACCGACCGCATGATCGACGCTTTGCACCAGGATGCCGACGCCCTGGGGATCGAGCGCCCGCAGTTCGAACCCCGCGCCACCGACTACGTTCCGCAAATGTTGTCGATGATTGGCACGCTGGAGCAAAAAGGCCTGGCCTACCGTGCAGGTAATGGCGATGTGAATTTTGCCGTGCGCAAGTTTTCCGGTTATGGCAAGTTGTCGGGCAAGTCCCTGGACGAGTTGAACGCCGGTGAACGTGTCGCTGTCAGTAGCGAAGAAGGCGGCAAACAAGACCCACTAGATTTCGTGCTTTGGAAGTCCGCTAAGCCTAGCGAACCTGAGGATGTGAAATGGGCCAGTCCCTTTGGCGCTGGCCGTCCGGGGTGGCATATTGAATGCTCGGCCATGAGCTGCGAGTTGTTGGGTGAAACCTTTGACATTCACGGCGGCGGCGCCGATTTGCAGTTTCCTCACCACGAAAACGAGATTGCCCAGTCCGAAGGCGCCAATGGCAAGACCTTGGCGAATGTCTGGATGCACAACGGCTTCATCAACATCGACAACGAGAAAATGTCCAAAAGTTTGGGCAACTTTTTCACGATTCGCGATGTGCTAAAGACTTACGATGCCGAAACCGTGCGCTTTTTTGTGGTTCGTAGTCACTACCGCAGCCCTTTGAATTACTCCAACGTTCACCTGGACGACGCCCGAGGTGCTTTAAAGCGTCTGTACACGGCCTTGCACAGCGTAGTGACTGAGTCTGTGACCATAGACTGGACCAACTCTTTTGCTGCGCGCTTTCAGGGCGCAATGAACGAAGACTTTGGCACGCCTGAAGCTGTGGCGGTGCTGTTTGATCTGGCCAGCGAAGTCAACCGCAGCCAATCGCCTGCTTTGGCCGGTTTGCTCAAGGCCTTGGGCGGTATTTTGGGTTTGCTTCAGGCCGATCCGCAAAGCTTTTTGCAGTCTGGCAGTGTGCTTGACGATGCGGCTATTCAGTTACATATCCAGGCCCGCGCGGCGGCCAAGTTAGCTAAAAACTTTGCCGAAGCCGACCGGATTCGCCAGGACCTGCTGGCACAAGGCATCGCCCTCAAAGATTCGTCCACAGGTACCAGCTGGGAGGCCGCGTCGTGAAAGCCACTGAGCCCGTGATCGTCACGCCGGAGTACTGGGCCCAAGCTTGTCAACACTTGGTTAAAAAAGACCGGGTGATGAAGCGCTTGATTCCGCAGTTTGGCGATGCCTGTTTGCAATCTCGTGGCGACGCTTTCGTGACTTTGGCGCGCAGCATTGTGGGCCAGCAAATTTCGGTCAAAGCGGCACAAACCGTTTGGGATCGATTTGCGGTGCTGTCTAAAAAAATCACCCCTGGCGGCGTACTGAAACTCAAAGTGGATGACATGCGCGCCGCGGGTTTGTCGGTGCGCAAGGTCGAATACTTGGTGGACTTGGCGCTGCATTTTTCTTCCAAGCAGGTGCATGTCTCGCAATGGGCGGACATGGACGATGAGGCCATCATTGATGAGTTGGTCGCTATCCGCGGAATTGGCCGATGGACTGCCGAGATGTTTTTGATGTTTTATTTGATGCGTCCCAATGTGCTTCCGCTTGACGATGTGGGCCTGATCAACGGCATTAGCCATAACTATTTTTCAGGCGAACCGGTTAGCCGCAGCGATGCTCGAGAGGTCGCGCAAGCTTGGAAACCCTACTGCACCGTGGCGACTTGGTATATTTGGCGGTCTCTTGACCCGGTTCCCGTCGCGTATTGATCGGTCGAGAATTGAATTTTTGAATTTTGAATGGCACGTTCCCTTGCGGGCGATGCACTGAAAGAGGAGTCCCCCTTGGCCAAAAGAACGTTTCTCGATTTTGAGCAACCCGTTGCCGAACTCGAAGCCAAGATCGAAGAATTGCGCTATGTGCAAACCGAATCGGCGGTAGATATTTCGGAAGAAATTGATCAGCTGAGTAAAAAAAGCCATCAGCTCACCAAAGATATCTACAGTGACCTGACCCCTTGGCAGATCACCAAGATAGCGCGTCACCCTGAGCGCCCTTACACCCTGGATTACATCAATGACATCTTTACCGACTTTGTAGAGATGCACGGCGACCGCCACTTCGCGGACGATCTGTCCATCGTGGGCGGTTTGGCACGTTTTAACGGCCACGCTTGCATGGTGATCGGCCACCAAAAAGGCCGCGACACCAAGGAGCGCACCTTGCGTAACTTTGGCATGTGCAAGCCTGAGGGCTACCGCAAAGCGCTGAGATTGATGAAGACGGCTGAAAAATTCAAATTGCCCGTCTTCACCTTTGTCGACACGCCTGGGGCCTACCCGGGTATAGATGCCGAAGAGCGCAGCCAGTCGGAGGCGATTGGCCGCAATATATACGAAATGGCGCAACTCGAAGTGCCGATCATCACGACCATCATTGGCGAGGGCGGCTCTGGTGGCGCCTTGGCCATTTCGGTGGCCGATTCGGTGCTGATGTTGCAGTACGCGGTGTACTCCGTCATCAGCCCCGAAGGCTGCGCCTCGATCTTGTGGAAAACCGCAGACAAAGCCGAAGACGCGGCGGAGGCGCTGGGTATCACCGCGCACCGCCTAAAGGCGCTCAATCTGGTGGATAAAATCGTCAGCGAGCCCGTGGGTGGCGCGCACCGCGATCACGCGCAAATGGCCGCATTTTTGAAGCGCGCCTTGGCAGAGTCCTGGCGCCAAGTGGCAGACTTGAAAGTCAAAGAATTGATCGAACGCCGCTACGACAGGTTGAACAGCTATGGCCGGTACACCGACACCAAAGTCGGCAAATAAACTGGCCCAGTCTAGGGCTATGTGCTGCGCCCAGAGTTTAAGCGTTTCATGACCCAGACATTGGCGCAAGCCCTGCAAGCCTTTGCGCCTGCCTTGCCTTTGGCGGTCGCGCTCAGTGGCGGCGCTGACTCCACCGCCTTGCTGCACGCCTGTGTGCAGCGCTGGCCGGGGCAGGTGAGGGCGGTGCACATTCACCACGGTTTGCAAAAAGCTGCCGACGCGTTTGAATCCCATTGCCAAGCACTGTGCAAAGCAGTGTCCGTGCCTTTGGTTGTGGTTCGTGTGCAAGCCCAACACGCCCCAGGCCAAAGCCCCGAAGACGCCGCGCGAATTGCCCGCTACACGGCTTTGACCCAAGCTGCTACTTCGCACCCTCTGCTCATAGGCGTGCACAACTTGGCGCTGGCGCAGCATGCTGACGACCAATCGGAGACGTTGCTTCTTGCCTTGTCGCGCGGCGCTGGTTTGCCGGGGCTGGCCAGCATGCCTGCATGTTGGTCTCGCGGCGGCTTGCAGTGGCACCGGCCTTTGCTGCGTGTGGCTGGGCAAGACTTGCGCCAGTGGCTGGTCGAGCAAGGCTTGGGCTGGGTTGAAGATCCTAGCAACCAAGATCCGCGTTACACCCGCAACCGAATTCGTACTCAAATCCTGCCCGCGTTAGACTCAGCTTTTACTGGTTGGCGAGATACTTTTGCACGCAGCGCCAGCCACTGCGCCCAAGCGCAAGAGGCATTGATCGAGTTGGCCGAAATCGATTTGCAGCAGACTGGCCTGCCGCCACGCATTGCCGCCTTGCAAGTCCTGAGCCCGGCTCGGCGCGTAAACGTGCTTCGCCACTGGTTGCGCCTGCACCATCACACCAGCCCAAGTTCAGCGCAGCTCGATGCGCTGGTGCCGCAAATTTTGGCCTGTACGACCCGCGGCCACCAACTTCATTTGAAAGTTGGCGCTGGCTTTGTGGTGCGTCTGGGTGATACCTTGGATTGGCAGTCGCAGCCTTGAGGGGCGCCCGTCGGGCCTTCAGTGAAGGCTGCATCAGCCGTTACAATCTTGGGTTTTGCTGCAGCTAGAAAATTAACCAATGGCATTGATCGTACATAAATACGGCGGCACCTCCATGGGG
>CANGEG010000086.1 GCA_947452725.1 Comamonadaceae bacterium
CGGTATCGACGGCCTGGTGCACTTGTCTGACCTGTCTTGGAACGAAGCTGGCGAAGCCGCTGTGCGCAACTACAAGAAGGGCCAAGAAGTCGAAGCCATCATCTTGGCTGTGGACGTGGAGCGCGAGCGCATTTCCTTGGGTATTAAACAGCTCGACGGCGACCCGTTCAGCACCTTCGTGTCGGTTAACGACAAGGGCCAGATCGTGACCGGCAAGGTCAAGACCGTGGATGCTCGTGGCGCTGAAATCGATCTGGGTGAAGACATCATCGGCTACTTGCGCGCCAGCGAAATCTCACGCGACCGCGTGGAAGATGCCCGCAGCGTGCTCAAAGAAGGCGACGAAATCACAGCCGTGGTGGTCAACGTGGATCGCAAGACACGCAACATCCAGTTGTCGATCAAAGCCAAAGACCAAGCTGACCAGCAAGAAGCCATGGCTTCGCTGTCGCAACAGTCTTCACGCGAAAACGCTGGTACCACTAGCCTGGGCGCTTTGTTGCGTGCCAAGCTGGACAACAACTGATTCTTGAGTTGTTGACCTGAGTCAATCCCTTTTCTGACCTTTTGCACAGCCGGTCTGTGCAGGAAGTCCGAAGAGGGATTTTTTTTGAATCTGAATTTTTTCCTCCGTTTCTCATGACCCGCTCCGATCTTGTCGAAGAATTGGCCGCCCGCTTTGCGCAGCTCACACACCGTGACGCTGAGTTCGCGGTCAAGACGGTGCTGGACGCGATCAGTACCGCCTTGGTCAAAGGTCATCGCATTGAAATTCGAGGCTTCGGCAGCTTCTCGATCAACCGCCGCCCGCCCCGGGTTGGCCGCAATCCACGCTCAGGTGAAAGCGTGCAGATCCCTGAAAAACGCGTGCCACACTTCAAGCCAGGTAAAGCCCTGCGCGAAGCTGTCGATCAACGCACGGCCGATCTGCAAGAAACCCCACCGATCTGAGAGTCTTGGGCTGCGCTCTTAACCCTTCAGCCCATTAGAATGACTTGAGCTGATTGAGGCAATTCATGACATCATTTTTCAGGCTGCTTCAATGGATATTGAAGGCCGCTGTTTTCTTTACCCTGTTTGCCTTCGCGCTGAATAACCAGCACGAGGCTAGCGTGCACTTTTTCTTTGGCACCCAGTGGCGCTCGCCTATGGTGCTGGTGGTGCTGGCCGCCTTTGCGCTGGGCATTGTGGTTGGCGTGCTAGGTATGGTGCCGCGTTGGTGGCGGCATCGTCAACTAGCGCGCAAAGCCGAGAAGGCCAACGCTTCGGCCACTGCTGCAGCGAACCCCTCAGAAGCCCAGGAGCCCCCGCATGGAGCTTGACTTGATGTGGATTTTGGTTGGCCTGCCGCTGGCCTTTGGGCTGGGCTGGGTGGCTTCGCGCCTGGACTTGCGTCAGCTGCGCATTGACAACCGCCAAGCGCCTCGCGCGTATTTCAAAGGCCTGAACTACCTCCTGAACGAACAGCAAGACCAGGCTATAGACGCCTTCATTGAAGCCGTACAAAACGACCCCGACACCTCCGAGCTGCACTTTGCTTTGGGCAATTTGTTTCGCCGACGCGGTGAGTACGAGCGCGCCGTGCGGGTGCACGAGCATTTGATGCAACGTGGCGATCTGAGCCAGGCCGACCGCCAAAGGGCCCAGCATGCGCTGGCCTTGGATTTTTTGAAAGCCGGGTTGCTGGACCGCGCAGAAGATGCGCTACGTAAGCTCGAAGGCACCTCGTTTGAAGGCCAGGCCCGCTTGGCGCGACTGGCGATTTACGAGCGCTCACGCGAATGGCCCCAAGCCAGCCAAGTGGCACAGCTTTTAGAGAACTCGGGCGAAGCAAACTTTGCGGTGCGTCAAGCCCATTACCTGTGCGAGCAGGCGCGTGAACGCCATGCACAAAGCGACACGGCAGCTGCCCTGGCCCTGCTCAATCAGGCCCTCCAAACCGCGCCGCAAGCAGCCCGCGCGCGAATATTGCTGGGACAGTTGCAACTGTCCGTGGATCAACCGGCTCTTGCCCTGCGCACCCTCAAACCGTTGTTTGAGAACAAAGCCTTGGCTGCACCCTTGGCGGCGGCCACCCTGGCCCGTGCCGGGCAGGCCGCAGGTCAGGCGCCGCAAACGCTGGCACTGCTGCAGTCGCATTACCAACAAGCCCCTTGCCTAGACGTGATGGAGGCCTTGGTTACGCTGGAGGCGGCCTTGCCCGAGACCGCAGCGCAGGCGCGAACGCGATACATCGACCACTTGAATCAACAGCCCTCGCTGATTGCCGCTTCGCGCTGGATGGCGGGTGAAACCTTGGCCCATGAAGCCTTTCACGCCCCGGTGCAGGCAGCCCTCGACCATGCGGCCAAACCGCTGGCGCGCTACCGCTGCGCCGCTTGCGGCTTTGAAGCTAAAGAGCATTTCTGGCACTGTCCTGGCTGCCAAGCTTGGGACAGTTACCCACCGCGGCGCATTGAAGAGCTTTAGTCAACGGCTGTTATTTTGAAACGCGTCCCCACCCTCCTCCGCCTGGGGTATGGATTTCCATCACATCGCCCGCACCCATCTCCACCTGGCCAATGTGGCCCAGCGTTTCAACGCGGCCATCGCTGCGCACCACCCGGTTGATGCCCACTGCACCGGCTTGCCCACCGGCCATACCAAAGGCCGGATAAACGCGGCCATTGGACAGCATGCTGGCCGTCATGGGCTGCAAGAAGAGCATCCGGCGCACACCGCCATCGCCCCCGGGCCAGCGCCCCTGGCCGCCTGAGCCGCGGCGAATTTCATAACTCTCCAAACGAACCGGAAAGCGAAACTCCAACACCTCGGGGTCGGTCAAGCGCGAGTTTGTCATGTGGGTTTGCACGACAGACGTGCCCGCAAAGCCGCCGGCGGGCTCGCCGCTGGCGTCCCAGGTCATCCCTGCGCCCGAGCCACCCGAAATGGTTTCGTAGTACTGGTACTGGGCATTGCCAAAGGTGAAGTTGTTCATGGTGGGCTGGCTGCCCGCCATCACCCCCAAGGCGCCAAACAGGGCGTTGGTGATGCAGGTGGAGGTTTCCACATTGCCCGCCACCACCGACGCTGGCGCTTGTGGGTTGAGCATGCAGCCTTCAGGAATGATCACCTTCAGGGGTTTGAGGCAGCCCGAGTTCAAAGGAATGTCATCGTCAACCAAGGCCCGGAATACATACAAGACAGCGGCCATGCAAACGGCCTTGGGCGCATTGAAGTTGTTCTTTTGCTGCGCGCTGGTACCGGTGAAATCGATCACAGCCGAGCGCTCGGGCGCATTCACCCGCACAGCCACCTGAATCTGCGCTCCGTTGTCCAGTGGCAAGGTGAACTGCCCATCCTTTAAACGCGTGATGACTCGGCGCACGGATTCTTCTGCGTTATCTTGCACATGGCGCATATAGGCTTGCACGACATCAAGTCCAAACTCAGCCACCATCTTTTGCAGCTCTTGCACGCCTTTTTCATTGGCAGCCATTTGAGCGCGTAAATCGGCCAGGTTTTGCTGCGGGTTGCGTGAAGGATATTCTCCGCTTTGCAACAAAGCCACAATCTCCGCTTCGCGCAGCACCCCTTGGGCCACCAACCTGAAGTTTTGGATCTGCACGCCTTCCTCTTCTATGCGTGTGGAGAACGGCGGCATCGAGCCGGGCGTCGTGCCGCCAATGTCGGCGTGGTGGCCGCGTGAGCCGACGTAAAACACAGGCGCAGTATGGCCCGTCAAAAAGACCGGCGTAATGACGGTCACGTCGGGCAAATGCGTGCCACCGTGGTAAGGGTCGTTCAAGGCAAACACATCGCCCGCCTGCATCTGGCCGGCGTTGTCGCGAATCACGGTTTGGATGCTCTCGCCCATCGAGCCCAAATGCACCGGCATGTGCGGCGCATTGGCAATCAAATGCCCTTGTGCGTTGAACACCGCGCACGAAAAATCCAGCCGCTCTTTGATGTTCACCGAGTAGGCCGTGTTTTGCAGCTGCAAGCCCATTTGCTCGGCAATGTTCATGAACAGGTTGTTGAACACTTCCAGCAGCACCGGGTCTACTGTGGTGCCCACCGCGTGGCGCACCTGGCGCGCATGCACGCGCAGCAACAGTAAGTGGTCCAGGGCGGTGACTTGGGCCTGCCAACCGGGCTCTATCACGGTGGTGGCGTTTTGTTCGGCAATCACCGCCGGGCCCTCGATGCGGTCGCCCGGGCGCAGATCTTCGCGCGCCACCAGCGTAGCGCTGTGCCAACGCGAGACACCGTCCAAGCCCGCCGTGAACATGCGAACCTGCGCGCGCACCGGTACCTCGCGCGCGCCGTGCAGCGCGTGCGTAGGCTCGTGGGGTGCATCGCCAGCGATCACCGCCTCCACCGACACGGCCTCGACCATCAAGGCCTTGCCCTGCATCAGAAAAGCAAAGCGCTGGCGGTAGGCGGCTTCAAACGCTGCACGGATCTCGGCCATACTGCCCCAAGGGACCATCAAGGCCGAATCACTCCCTTCGTAGCGCACATGCACACGAGGGTGCGTCTGCAAGCGTGCAGCGTCCACTTCCGTAACAGTACCGGCACCTTGAGCAACACCATCCACCGTACCCTGCTTTGCTAACGCTTGCGCGGCCGCTGCGCTCAAGGACTCGATCAAAGCTGCCATGCGCGCTAGCGCCTGCGGCGTTAAGCGCTCTTCCACCGCCTGCTCGCGAATCAGGCTTTGGTCGGCCAAGCCCATGCCGTAGGCCGACAAAACTCCCGCCAGCGGATGCACAAACACCTGGGTCATGCCCAGCGCATCGGCCACCAAACAAGCGTGCTGGCCACCCGCCCCGCCAAAGCACTGTAAGGTGTAGCGCGTCACGTCGTAACCGCGCGCCACCGATATTTTTTTAATCGCATTGGCCATCTGCTGCACGGCAATGCGAATAAAGCCGTCCGCCACTTCTTCTGGCGGGCGCTGGAGTCGCTCAGACAGGGCCACAAAATGATGCTTCACGGCCTGTGCATCCAGCGCCTCGTTGGCATTAGGGCCGAACACTTTGGGAAAGAAATCGGGCTGCACCTTGCCCACCATCACATTGGCATCGGTCACAGCCAAGGGGCCGCCGCGGCGGTAACTGGCAGGCCCCGGGTGCGCGCCCGCGCTTTGCGGCCCGACGCGCAGACGCGCGCCGTCAAACTGCAGCAAAGAGCCGCCACCGGCCGCCACGGTGTGGATGCTCATCATGGGCGCGCGCATGCGCACGCCGGCCACCTGGGTTTCAAACTCGCGCTCAAACACCCCTGCGTAGTGCGACACGTCGGTGGAGGTGCCGCCCATGTCAAAGCCAATCACCTTGTCATGCCCGGCCTGCTTGGCAGTGCGGGCCATGCCCACAATGCCGCCGGCCGGCCCGCTCAAGATCGCATCTTTACCCGCAAAGGCCTGGGCATCGGTCAACCCACCCGACGACTGCATGAACATCAGGCGCACACCCGGCATTTCGCTGGCCACTTGGTCCACATAACGCTGCAAAATGGGCGACAAGTAGGCGTCGACCACCGTGGTGTCGCCCCGGCTGACAAACTTCATCATCGGGCTGGTGGCGTGTGAGGTGCTGATTTGGGTAAAGCCCACCAAGGCGGCCAAGCGTGCGGCGGCCTGCTCATGCTCGGTGAAACGGTAACCGTGCATGAACACAATGGCCACACTGCGCAAACCTGCATCGAACTGGGTTTGCAGCTGCGCGCGCAAATGAACTTGGTTTAAAGCCTGCACCACCTCGCCATGCGCGCCCATGCGTTCGTGAGCCTGCACCACCGCTTGGTACAAAAGCTCAGGCAAGACAATTTGCCGGTCAAACAAACGCGGTCGGTTTTGGTAAGCAATGCGCAGGGCGTCAGCAAAGCCGGCGGTGGTTACCAAGAGCGTAGGCTCGCCCTTGCGCTCTAGCAAGGCGTTGGTGGCCACGGTGGTGCCCATCTTCACGCATTCAACCATCTCGGGCTTCACGGGTGCGCCTGGCCTCAAACCCAACAATTGCCGAATCCCAGCCACTGCCGCGTCGCGGTACTGTTCAGGGTTTTCTGAAAGCAACTTGAGCGTAACCATGCCGCCATCCGGGCGTTTGCCGACCACGTCAGTGAAGGTGCCGCCGCGGTCAATCCAAAACTGCCAGCGAGGCCGCAGTTTGGAGGAGGAGGAGGTGGAAGACAAAGGGGTGGGTTCGCTCATAGGTTCAACTTTTACAGGGAGGCCGCCGCGCGGGCGGCCTGGTCGTACATGCCCGAGAGCACACGCAGCAATCGGGCCAAGTCGCCAATGTCTTTGTTCAAAGCGTTGTCGGCTTGCAAGGCATCGATCAAGCAGGACTCGCGAATGTCGCGGTAGCGCTGCACGGCCGCGCGGCCGCTTTCGGTAGCTGCGTAGGTCACGTCTTTGCCGTTTTTGTGGGAGGCCACCACGCCCAGGCCTTGCAACTTTTTCAATGCGTAATTGATCAAATGCGTATCCTCTACGTTCATGATGAAGCAGATATCGGCCAGACGTTTATCGCGCGCGCGATGCGTTACGTGGTGCAGCACCAGTACATCCAAAGGGGTCAAATCCTTCAGGCCTGCGGCCGTCATGCAGTGCACGACCCAGCGGTGAAAAGCGTTGCCCGCCACGATCAACCCAAACTCGAACTCACTCATCTCTGCACTCTCGGGCGAGACCAAATGGGCAGAGGAGACGATGGGCTTGGCGGCCATGCGAGAGCGCGAGGGTGTGGACACAGTGGCCACAGTCGGCTTAGCGTGAACCTGAGCGGAAGGGGGAGCGGAAACGGAGAGCTCCAGGAGATCTGGGGCAGGGGTTGTCTTTTTGCGGGGCATGCGCAACCTTTTGGTGCAGGGCTGATAACGCAGTCTAGCCGCGATACCGACAATTTCTCAACAAAATGTCGACATTAAGGGAAAATCCCCATCCCCACTCCCTGCGCTTTGCCTCACCATTCAAGCCACCTGGGAGTCATTCCCTTTTCCGGTGCATCCATCGGGTACGCGTCTTGCACCTGTGTGCACAACCTCATTGAATTGGAGTCTTCATGCAACGCCGCTCACTCACCACCTTGGCTTTGGCCGCCTCCCTCTTACTCGCTGCTAACTGCGCCATAGCGCAAACTAGATGGGACTTGCCCGCAGCGTACCCGGCCAGCAACTTTCATACCGAGAACCTGACCCAGTTTGCCAAAGACATTGAAACGGCCACCAGTGGCAAGCTCAAAATCACCGTGCACGCCAACGCTTCTTTGTTCAAAGCGCCTGAGATCAAACGTGCGGTGCAAAGCGGCCAGGCGCAGATTGGTGAAATCTTGCTGGCCAACTTTGCCAATGAAAACCCCATCTATGCCCTGGACGGCGTGCCGTTCTTGGCCACCGGTTATAGCGATGCACGCAAGCTGTTTGAAGCTTCACGCCCGGCCATGGACAAATTGCTGGCCGCGCAAGGCATGAAGATGCTGTTTGCAGTGGCCTGGCCACCGCAAGGCATTTTCAGCAAGCGCGAAGTCGCCTCAGTGGCTGATTTGCGCGGCATCAAATGGCGCGCTTACAGCCCTGCTACCGCCAAAATTGCCGAGCTAATTGGCGCTCAACCGGTGCAAATTCAGCAAGCCGAGTTGAGCCAGGCCATGGCCACTGGCGTGATTGAAAGCTATATGTCCTCGGTCTCCACAGGCTACGACACCAAGACATATGAAAGCATCAAGAACTACTACGACACCCAAGCTTGGTTGCCTAAAAACGCGGTGCTGGTGAACTTGAAGGCCTTTAACACCTTAGACGCAGCGACGCAAGCGGCCGTGACCAAAGCGGCAACTGAGGCGCAAGACCGGGGCTGGAAAGTGAGCCAGGAAAAAACCGAAGAATACAAACGCCTGTTGACGGGCAAGGGCATGACCATCCACAAGCCTTCGGCCAAGTTGATGGCCGACATGCAGCAAGTGGGCGGCCTGATGCTAGCCGACTGGCAAAAAGCCTCTGGCCCTGAAGGCGCCGCCATCATTGCCGACTACACCAAACTGCGCGCGAAGAAATAAACCCCATGCTGGACCGACTGCAAGCGCTGCTGCGCAAAGTGATAGATGTGGCAGGAGCCCTCGGAGCCCTGTGCGTCTTTTTGTTGTTTGTATTGATGATTGTGGGCGGTATCGGGCGACAGTTGAATCTGCAGGTCAGCGGCATCAACGATCTGGTGGCCTGGCTGTGCGCCTCAGCTTCGTTTTTCGCAATGGCCCATGCTTTTCGCCATGGCGACTTTGTGCGCGTCACCCTGCTTCTCGAAGCCTTACCCCCTCAAGGCCGGCGATGGCTCGACGCTGTGTGTTTGGCCGTGGCCTGCGTCAGCGTGGGCTACCTCACCTGGTCGGCCAGCGCCTTCACCTGGGAGAGTTTTGAGTTTCATGAAATGGCTACCGGCTTGGTGGTGATACCGATCTGGATTCCGCAAGCCTCTTTTGTGATCGGCAGCTGGTTGCTGTTGGCGGCCGTGGTGGACGAGTTCATCACCGTGCTGCGCGGGCAAAAACCGCATTACCAAGTGGCAGTGGAAGAGCGCCACGCGCGCGGCGATTTTTCTTCAGACGTTTAACAGGACCCCCCATGGAAACCTTGCTCATGGGCGCGCTGCTGCTCGTCATCATGCTGATTTTGCTGGCCGGCGGGGTGTGGATCGCCATGACGTTGGCCATTGTCGGCTGGGTCGGTCAGGCTTTTTTCACCTCCACCTTGCCGGGCAAAAACCTGTTCTCGGCATTTTGGGAATCCAACGCCTCTTGGGAATTGGCGGCGCTGCCGCTGTTTATCTGGATGGGTGAAATTTTGTTTCGCACCAAGTTGTCTGAAGAAATGTTTGATGGCCTACGCCCTTGGCTGAACCGCATTCCTGGGCGCTTGATGCACACCACCATATTGGGCTGCGGCGTGTTCGGCTCGGTCTCGGGTTCCTCGGCGGCCACCTGCGCCACGATCGCCAAGGTAGCGCTGCCTGAGCTTAAAAAGCGCGGCTACAACGAGAACTTGGCCATTGGCGCCTTGGCCACCGCAGGCACGCTGGGCATTTTGATTCCGCCCTCCATCACCATGGTGGTCTACGCCGTGGCCGCGGACGCGTCCATCATCCGGATTTTTCTGGCTGGCTTTTTACCCGGCTTTTTGTTGATGCTGCTGTTCTCGGGCTACATCGCTTGGTGGAGCTTGCGCCATCCAGACCAAGTGCCGCCCGCTGACCCACCCACCACCTTCATGGAAAAAATCAGGCTTTCGGGCAATTTGATTCCCTGCGCACTGTTGATCATTTTCATCGTCTGGGTGTTGATTGCCGGTTGGGCAACAGCCACCGAATGCGCCGCCTTTGGCGTGCTGGGCTCACTGGCCATTGCGGCCTGGGGCCGTGCGCTGACTTGGCAAAACTTCAGCGAGGGCCTGATGGGCGCCACTCGCACCAGTTGCATGATTATGTTCATTTTGGCCGGTGCAGCTTTCTTGACCAAGACGATGGCGTTTACGGGCATCCCACGAGAGCTGGCCGAATGGGTCGACGGTATGCACCTGTCGCCCTACGCGCTGATTGGCACACTGGTGCTGGTGTACCTGGTGCTGGGCACGGCGCTTGATGGCATCAGCATGATTGTGCTGACCAGCGCAGTGGTTATGCCGATGATCCAAAAAGCCGGTTTTGATCTGGTTTGGTTTGGCATTTTCATTGTGCTGCTGGTGGAGATTGCCGAGGTCACCCCGCCTGTGGGCTTTAATTTATTTGTGCTTCAAAACATGACCGGCAAAGACAGCAACGTAATCGCCAAAGCCTCGATCCCGTTCTTTTTGTGCTTGGTGCTGTGCATCGTACTGATCACGGTGTTTCCGCAGATCGTGACCATATTGCCCGACATCATGATGGGCAAAGATCTTTGAGGCGCAAACACCGCGTTTGCGACGATTGATCCACTAAGATCTAGGCTTCGGCTTCGCTTTGCTGCGGCCTGAGTTAGTTACGCTTAGAGGATAGATTTTGTTTAAAAATTTGATGGCCTACCGTATAGGGGCCGAATGGACGATTTCGCTGACCCAACTGGAAGAAGCTTTAGACAACTACCGCTTTGTGGAATGCGGCCCAAGCCAAGACAAGTCGGTAGGCTGGGCCGAACCGCGCGGCCAGGCGCATGGCCCTTTGGTCGAATCGGTGGGTGGGCAATGGATATTGAAACTGCAGATCGAAACGAAGGCCGTTCCTGGCTCGGTGGTGCGGCGCAAAGCCGATGAGCGCATCCAAGAAATCGAAGCGACCACGGGGCGCAAACCCGGAAAAAAAGAATCACGCGAAATTCGCGAAGATATTGTGCACACCCTGCTGCCCTTGGCGTTTTCCAAGCAAAGCCAGGTGATGGTGTGGATTGATATGGACTCGCGCCTGCTGCTCACCGATGCTGCCAGCCAGGGCAAGTCGGACGAAGTCATCACGGCCTTGGTGCGGGTGCTGGACGGTCTGCCGTTGACCCTGCTGCAAACCACTGTCTCAGCGCAGTCGGCCATGTCCCAATGGCTGCTGGCCGCCAGCGACGATGACTTGCCGCCCGCCTTCAGTGTGGAGCGCGAGTGCGTGCTCAAGTCGACCAACGAAGACCAGGCAGTGGTCAAGTTCACGCGTCATCTGCTGGCCACCGAGGAGGTGCGCAAACATGTGATGGAAGGCAAACTGCCCACCCAACTGGCCTTGAGCTGGGAAGGTAAAGCCAGCTTTGTGCTGACCGAGACCTTGGTGCTGAAAAAAATCACTTACCTGGATGGCGTGATGAACGAGACCGGCGGTGATGACGACAAGTTCGATACCGATGTTGCCCTATCGACCGGCACACTTGGCCCGATGCTGGCCGATTTGATTGACGCGCTGGGCGGAGAGATGAGCTTTGTCACCACGCCGATTTCAAGCAGTTCGCCCGCAGCGGCCACTACTGTGTCCACCTCAGAGGCAGCCTCCACAGAGGCAGCCACCCGCGAAGTCCTCAGCGATTCACCATTTGTTTGAACTCACCTGAGGCGATCAAGCCGCTGAGATCGGTGGCGCCGCCGATCAGCACACCGTGCACAAACACCATGGGAAATGTGGGCCAACCGCTCCACATTTTCAAAGCGTTGCGGCTGCGCCAACCGCTGAAGTAGCTGCCGTATTCCAGGTATTTGTAACCAACACCTTGAGCGACCATGGTGCTGCAGGCCTTTTTGCAAAAAGGGTTGTGCCGCATGCCCACCACGACCACCGGGTTTGCAGCCAATGCAGCTTGCACCTCTTGCACCAAAGCCTGGCGCTCCTGGGCCACGGCGGCGCGAATGGCCGGGTGAATATGTTCGACATCCAAAATCGGGCGCTGCGCAGAATTAATCATAAAGAATCACCTCAAGGCAAAGAGCGCATAGTAACGGCATGGCAGAGAGCGTCCTTTTAAAGGGGATTAGGGTAAACGCTTAAAAAAACGCCCGCAGCGTCATGATCTACTGGCGAGTGAATTAACCCGAGGAGATTGTCAGATGCAAGTTCAAATGAAGGTCAACGGCAAAGCGGTCACGGTCGACGCGGCGCCCAACACATTGTTGGTGCAAGCACTGCGCGAGCACCTGCACCTGACCGGCACTCACGTGGGCTGCGACACCGCCCAATGCGGCGCCTGCACCG
>CANGEG010000087.1 GCA_947452725.1 Comamonadaceae bacterium
GAGATTCGTGAATTACTCGAAGGCAATCTGTGCCGTTGCACCGGTTACCAAAACATCGTCAAAGCGGTGCAGCTCGGTGCTGTTGCCATGAAAGCTTAAGGAGTCCGTCATGGGTGCCTCAGATTTCTCCAAACTGCCTCACATCGGCGAGTCCCTGCGCCGCAAAGAAGACTACCGCTTCTTGACCGGTGCCGGCAACTATACCGACGACATTGATCTGGCCAACATGACCCATGCGGTCTTCGTTCGATCGCCGCATGCTCATGCCAACATCAAAAGCATCAACAAGGCTGCAGCCTTGGCGGCGCCCGGTGTGATCGCCATTTTGGACGGCCCCGATGTGGTAGACGCCAAGATCAACGGCCTGCCCTGCGGCTGGTTGATCACCGACACCAGTGGCCAACCTATGAAGGAGCCACCACACCCGATTTTGGCCAACGGTAAAGTGCGCTACGTGGGCGACCATGTGGCCATGGTGGTGGCAGAAACTTTGGAGCAAGCCAAGAACGCGGCCGAGCTGGTCGAGGTCGACTATGACGTACTTCCTGCGGTGGTGGATGTGCGCGACGCCAAAGGCGCAACCGCCCTTCACCTTGAGGCCCCTGACAACCATTGCTACCACTGGGCCATTGGCGACAAAGCTGGTGTGGACGCCGCTTTTGCCGGAGCCGCTCATGTGACCCAGCTCGATTTGATCAACAACCGCTTGGTGCCCAACCCGATGGAGCCGCGCGCCGTCATTGGCTCCTATAACCGCGCCAACGACGAGTACACGCTTTACGTGTCCAACCAAAACCCGCACGTTGAGCGCTTACTGCTCACAGCCTTTGTAATGGACTTGCCCGAACACAAAGTGCGCGTGATCGCGCCCGATGTAGGCGGCGGCTTTGGCGCCAAAATTTACCTCTATGCCGAAGACGTGTGCCTGACCTGGGCCTCAAAAAAGCTCAACCGCAACATCAAGTGGAACTGTGACCGCTCGGAAGCCTTCTTGAGCGACGCGCATGGCCGAGACCACTCTAGCCACGCCTCTTTAGCCATCGACAAAGACGGCAAGTTTTTGGCGCTCAAAGTCCACACCGACGCCAACTTAGGCGCCTACCTGTCCACCTTCTCGACAGCGGTGCCCACGATTTTGTATGCCACCTTGTTGGCCGGACAGTACAGCACTCCGCAGGTGTATGTCGAGGTGGACGCCTGGTTCACCAACACCTCACCAGTGGACGCCTACCGCGGCGCCGGGCGGCCTGAAGCCACGTATTTGATCGAGCGCATTGTGAGCCGCGCCGCCTTTGAGTTAGGCCTGAGCCAAGACGAAATTCGACGGCGCAATTTCATCACCCAGTTCCCATACCAAACGCCCGTGGCGCTGCAGTACGACACGGGCGACTTTCATGCTTGCTTAAAGCACGCCAACGAACTGGGCGATGTGGCCGGTTTTGCCGCACGCCGCAGCGCCAGTGAAGCCAAGGGCCTGCTGCGCGGCATTGGTTACTCCAGCTACATCGAGGCCTGTGGCCTAGCACCCAGCAACGTGGCCGGCGCTTTGGGCGCACGGGCCGGTTTATTTGAATGCGGCGAAGTGCGCGTGCACCCCACGGGCAGCGTGACGGTGTTTACTGGCTCGCACAGTCATGGCCAAGGCCATGAAACCACATTCGCACAAGTTGTGGCCGCCCGATTGGGCATCCCGGTAGAGAACGTGGACATCGTACACGGCGACACCGGCCGAGTGCCTTTTGGCATGGGCACCTATGGCTCGCGTTCCATCTCGGTTGGCGGCGCAGCCCTTATGCGCGCCCTGGACAAGATTGAAGCTAAAGCCAAGAAAATTGCCGCCCACCTGATGGAGGCCAGCGACAGCGACATTGACTTTGCCAACGGCGAATTCAGTGTCAAAGGCACGGACAAGAAAATCCCCTTCGGCCAAGTGGCGTTGACGGCTTATGTACCGCACAACTACCCTCTGGACAAATTGGAGCCCGGCCTGAACGAGACCGCGTTCTACGACCCGACCAACTTCACCTTCCCGGCTGGCACCTACATTTGTGAGGTCGAAATCGACCCTCAAACTGGCGTCACCCGGGTCGACAAATTCACGGCCGTGGACGACTTTGGCACCATCATCAACCCCATGATCGTGGAAGGTCAGGTGCACGGCGGTCTGGTGCAAGGCATAGGCCAAGCGCTCATGGAGCAGTGCGTGTACGACCGCGAAACCGGCCAACTGCTCACCGGCTCGTTCATGGACTACACCATGCCGCGAGCCGACGACTTCCCGGAATTCAAAATCGGTCACGAATGCACCCCTTGCACCACAAACCCCTTGGGCACCAAGGGTTGTGGTGAGGCCGGGGCCATCGGCTCACCGCCTGCCGTCATCAACGCCGTGCTCGACGCTTTGTCGGCGCTCGGTGTGACCGACTTCGACATGCCCGCCTCTCCCCACCGCGTGTGGTCAGCCATTCAATCCGCCAAAGCCTAAAAACCTAAGCGCTGCAGTTTTCGGAGAATTATTTATGTATGCATTCAACTACGAACGTCCCGCCAACCTGGCCGCCGCGCAAGCCCTGCTGGCCGCAGGTGGCAACGCCCTGGCCGGTGGCCAGACCATGATCGCCGCCATGAAACAGCGATTGCAGCAACCTGTGACCGTGGTCGACCTAGGCGCCATTAGCACCTTGGCCGGTATCCGCAAAGAAGGCAACAACTTGGTGATCGGCGCCATGACGCGCCACCAAGACGTGGCGGACAACGCTGAGGTGCGCCAGCACATTCCAGCGCTGGCCGCTTTGGCCGACGGCATTGGCGACAAGCAAATTCGCACCATGGGCACGCTGGGCGGCTCGGTTGCCAACAACGACCCTGCGGCTTGCTACCCCAGCGCGGTGCTGGCCTTGGGCGCTACGGTGCATACCGACAAACGTACCATTGCCGCTGACGACTTCTTTCAAGGCCTGTACACCACCGCATTGGATACCGGTGAGTTGATTACCGCCATCAGCTTTCCGATTCCACAAAAGGCCGCATACGCCAAGTTTCGCCAACCGGCCTCTCGTTTTGCGCTGGTGGGTGTGTTTGTAGCGCAGACGGCTGGCGGCGCGCGCGTGGCCATCACGGGAGCCGGCAACGGGGTTTTCCGCCACGTCGGCCTGGAAGCGGCTCTGAATGGCAGCTTCACTCCGGAAGCCGTGACCAAAGTCGCCATCGACGCGGGAGACCTAAATGCCGACTTGCATGCCTCTGCCGCTTACCGCGCGCACTTGATCACTGTGCAAACCCAGCGCGCGGTCAAACAAGCCAATGGCTAAACAATAACTAACATGCGAACGGATGAGTGCAGTGGTTTTTGACACGATCGATGCGCTAGCCCAAGCCCTTGCGGGCGTGGGCTACCACGCAGAACGGCGGTTACTGACCGCCGTTTTTTTGGCTTTGAAATTGCAACGTCCCTTGCTGCTTGAAGGCGAGCCTGGCGTGGGTAAGACCGAGTTGGCCAAGGCCCTATCCAAAGTCTTGGTCCGGCCTTTGATTCGTTTGCAGTGCTATGACGGCATGGAACAACGTGAAGCCTTGTACGAGTGGAATCACGCCGCGCAGTTGCTGCACATGCGCGCTGCAGAGCACAACGCATCGGCACAGGACATGGAGCGCGAGGTCTACCAAGAACGCTACTTGGTCAAGCGCCCTTTGCTGCAAGCGTTGCAAACCCCGGCCCCGGGCGCGGTGCTGCTGATCGACGAGGTGGACAGAGCAGACGAACCCTTTGAAGCGTTTTTGCTGGAATACCTGGGTGAGTACCAAGTGAGCATTCCCGAGTTGGGTACGCTCAAAGCGGTGACCCCACCGGTAACGATTTTGACCAGCAACCGCACCCGCGACTTGAACGACGCTGTCAAGCGCCGCTGCCTTTACCAGTGGATGGACTACCCGGACCGCGAGCGCGAGTTGGCCATCGTGCGCTCGCAGGTGCCGCAGGCCAGTGCGCGACTGAGCGAAGAAGTAACCGAATTTGTTGCCCGCCTTCGCAGCCAGCCCTTTGCCAGCGCCTTTCAACGCGCTCCAGGCGTGGCAGAGAGCGTGGAGTGGGCCAAGGCCCTGGTTGCGCTGGACACCCTGACGCTGGACCCCGAGGTGGTGCAAGACACTGTGGGGATTTTGTTCAAGCAGCGCGAAGATGTGAGCGCTTTGACCCCGCTGCTGGACGATCTGCTCAAACCCAGCCCCGCGATTTAAGTTGCAGGCCCGCGCATGATCTTGGGCGACGCCCGAAGTGGCAAACTGGCAGACAACATCACCGGCTTTGTGCGCGCCCTGCGACGAGCAGGTTTGCCGCTGGACGCGGCGCACACGAGCTTGGCGATCGAGGCCGCCGCCTTAGTGGGTGTAGACCGTAAAGACGATTTAGACGCCGCGCTGCAAGCAGTGCTGGTAAGCCGCGAACAAGACCTGGAAGTGTTCCAGCAAATGTTCAGTGCATTTTTTAGAAACCCCGAACTCACGCGGCAACTGCTGTCCCAACTGCTACCCAAGGCCCCGGGCGTCGCCCCGCCTGTACCGCGCAAAGCCAGAGTGCAAGAAGCCCTGGCCGCGCGCAAACCCGAGGGCATGCAAAGCAAAGCGGCTGAAGACGAGGTGCAGCTTGATGCCGCCATGACGGCGAGTGCCCAGCAGCGCTTGCAGCAAGCCGATTTTCAAACCCTGAACGCGAGTGAATACCGGTTAGTCGATCAGTTAGCGCGGCGCATCAGCCTGCCCCTGCCGCGCATTGAGAGTCGCCGTACGCGCAGCGGGCTGCGCGGCCAGCGCATCGACTGGGCCAACACCTTGCACCGTGCAGTGCGCAGCGGCGGTGAGGTGCTCAGTCTGTCGCACCGCCAGCGGCGCACCCAGCCTTTGCCGCTGCTGATCTTGGTGGACATTTCAGGCTCGATGGAGCGCTACGCCCGTCTGCTGCTGGCTTTTTTGCACCAAGCCACGAGGAGCACGCCACGTCGGGTCTATGCCTTTGGCACGCACCTGAGCGACCTTAACTCAGCCTTTGCTCACGCCGACACCGACCTGATGCTGGAGGCCGCGAACCGGCAAATCACAGACTTTGCTAGCGGCACACAACTGGGCAGCGCGCTCACCGCCTTGCGCCAACATCATGCGCGTGACTTGGTGGGCCGGCGCACCGTGGTGCTGTTGATCAGCGATGGACTGGACACGGGCGATGCCGGCCAGTTGGAACAAGAGCTGCAATGGCTCAAGCGCCACTCACGCAGTCTGCTGTGGCTCAATCCGCTGCTGCGCTATGGTGGCTACGCCCCCTTGGCCACGGGTGCGAATTTGCTGCACCAGCACGCGCAGGGCATGCTGGCGATTCATAATCTGGCCAAGCTCGAAGATTTGGCCGCTGCCATGGCCAAATTACTCAAAATTTAATCTCAGGAGATCCCCATGGACATGCAAGGTCAACGCCAACTTTTCGTCACCCAACAACAAGCTTGGGAAGCCTTGAACGACCCCGATATGCTCAAAGCTTGCATCCCAGGCTGTGACAAATTTGAACTGGCCGAGGCCAACGTGTACAACGTGGGTGTGGCCATCAAAATCGGCCCCGTATCGGCCAAGTTCACTGGCAAGGTCACGCTGTCGGACATTCAACCGCCTGCGTCCTATGCGCTGCAGTTTGAAGCCCAAGGCGGCGTGGCCGGATTTGGCAAGGGCCAGTCCCAAGTGTCCCTCACGCCCAACGCCGAAGGCTGCGAGCTTAATTACACAGTGCACTCAACAGTGGGCGGCAAATTGGCGCAACTGGGCCAGCGCTTAATCGACGGCGCAGCCAAGTCTTTAGCAGAAGATTTCTTTCGCCGCTTTGACGAAGCCTTGCAAGCTAAATTCCCGCGCACCGAGTCTGCGGTTGAAGCCGCTACAGCGCCGGTCAGCACCAGCGAGACCCCCACCTGGATCTGGGCGGTCGGTGCCATCATACTGGCTGCATCAGCTTGGTACCTGACACGCTGAGCCATGGAAAATCTAGACATTGTCGTCTTACGCACGCTGCGCGATTGGCGCCGAGCCAGACAGCGCGCCCTGCTGGCGACGGTGATCCGAACCTGGGGCTCGTCCCCCCGCCCGATGGGCTCGATCATGGCCCTTTGCGAAACCGGGGCCGTGGTCGGCTCGGTCTCAGGCGGCTGCATTGAAGACGATTTAATTTATCAGTACACCAAAGGCGAGGCGGCAGGCGCTTTGCTGCAAGGCCCGCCAGTGTCTGTGAAGTACGGCATCTCAGCTGACGAAGCGCACCGCTTTGGACTGCCCTGCGGCGGCACGCTGGAGTTGCTGCTGGAGTTCAACCCCGATGCGCAAGTCTTGGACAAGCTGATTGCTCAGTTGGAGCAGGGCCAGTTGATGCTGCGCAGGACCGACCTTGCTACCGGCCAAGTCACCCTCAGCCCCAGCGCTGCGCCAAGCGAGCTGACCATTAACGCCGCGCAACTGGTCAACTCATTCGGCCCCGAATACCGCATGCTGCTGATTGGCGCCGGGCAAATGACCGAATACCTGGCCACCATGGCGCTGTTCAATGGTTTTGCCGTAACCGTATGCGATCCGCGTGAGGAATATCGTGGCGCTTGGTCGGTGGCGGGCGTCAGTTTGACGAGTGACATGCCCGACGACCTGGTGCAAAGCTTCAAGCCTGATCGACGAAGCTGCGTGATCGCCCTGACGCACGACCCCAAGCTGGACGACTTAGCACTCTTGGAGGCCCTTAAAACCGAGGCTTTTTACATCGGCGCCATTGGCTCGCGGCGAAACAATGAGGCGCGTCACCAGCGCATGATCGAGCACTTTGAGCAAACAGCTGAGTCACTAGCCCGCTTGCGAGGTCCGATCGGCATTTATATCGGCAGTAAAACCCCGGCCGAAATCGCGGTGAGCATCATGGCCGAAGTGCTGGCCGTGAAAAACGGCGTCCCCCTGCCGCGCGACATGGACGTGGCCCATGCCAAAAACGCACAGCAAACACCGCCCACCGACTCTGGCGCGGCCAGCTGCTTCATTCAGCGCTGAGCGTGCCAGCACGCGCAGGATTCAAGCGTATGGTTGATGTGCGTGTTTCCCACTGCCACGCGTGGGCAATGATGGTGGCCAAGTCCGCGTACTGCGGCTGCCAGCCCAACACCTTTTTCGCGCGCGTTGAATCGGCCACTAAGCGAGCAGGATCTCCCGCACGCCGTGGCCCTTCTTGCACCGCGATAAGACGCCCCGTGACCTGGGTGGCGGTATCAATCACCTCTTGCACTGAAAACCCATTGCCGTTGCCCAAATTAAAGGCATCACTGGACCCGCCTTGCGCCAAATGCTGTACTGCCAGCCAGTGGGCTTCGCACAGATCAACGATATGAATGTAGTCACGAATGCAACTACCATCGGGAGTGTCGTAATCGCGGCCAAAGATTGAAATATTTGCACGCCGCCCTGAAGCTGCTTGCAATACCAGCGGCACCAAATGCGTTTCAGGCACGTGGCACTCGCCCAATTGACCTTCTGGGTCAGCCCCTGCTGCATTGAAGTAACGCAGGCACACCGATTTGAGTCCATAGGCTTTGTCGTAATCGATCAGCACTTGCTCGACCATTAGCTTTGTACGGCCGTAGGGGTTGATCGGTTGCTGCGGGTGAGCCTCATCAACCGGAACATATTGGGGCTCACCAAAGGTGGCAGCGGTTGATGAAAAAATAAATTTCTTCACGCCATGCGCGACCATCACGTCCAACAACTGCAGCGTTTTGACCACGTTGTTATCGTAGTACTTGGCCGGCTCTAACACCGACTCGCCCACCTGAATGAACGAGGCGAAGTGCATCACCGCATCAAACTGGCCTTGCGCAAACAGCTGGTTCAACAAAGCCTTGTCCGCCATGTCGCCCTGCACAAAAACGCCGCACAACACCGCATCGCGGTGCCCGGCCGACAGGTTGTCCAGCGTAGTCACAAGGCAACCCAGCTGCCCCAAGCGTTTGACCATGTGCGAGCCAATGTAACCTGCGCCGCCGACCACCAAAATTTTCATAAAGTCTCCCAAGGTCTCTGACCATTGTAAAAGTACATGTGCACAGCTTATTAGCAAAAAATACAAGCACAATCTACAGCACCCCCCTAACTCATGCAAACACTCGAACAACTTCAAACCGGTCAACTGGCTGGTTGCCGCGAACTGCGCCTAGCCTGTGATCTATCAGAATTTCCTCGCGCCATTTTCTCTCTGGCTGACACACTAGAGCTTCTCGACTTGTCGGGCAACCGTTTGTCTGCGCTGCCAGACGATTTACCGCGTTTGCGTAAATTACGCGTGCTGTTCGCCTCCGACAACGTTTTTACCGAACTGCCTGCCGTTTTGGGGCAATGCCCAGCGCTGACCATTATTGGCTTCAAAGCCAATCGCATCCGGCACATACCTGCAGGAGCGTTGCCCAAAAGCCTGCGATGGTTTATTTTGACCGACAACCAAGTTGAGTTTCTGTCGCCCGACATCGGCAAGTGTCAGCCCCTGCAAAAGCTTATGCTGGCGGGCAATCGACTTCGATCCCTACCTGACGAGTTGGCCCAATGCCAGCGGCTTGAACTGCTGCGCATTTCAGCCAATCCGATGGTCTCTCTACCCGCTTGGCTCACTCAACTGCCTCGTCTTTCTTGGCTTGCTTTTTCGGGTACGCCGTATGCTCAAGCGCTTGAGGCGCGAGCGCTGGAATCTGCAACGATGACCTATCTGCCTTGGTCGCAACTGAAACTCGGGCCGGTATTAGGTCAAGGTGCGTCAGGCGTCATTTACAGTGCGCAACACAATACGCCAGGTCAAGATCAAGCCGAAGTTGTGGCGGTCAAAATTTTCAAAGGTGAGGTCACCAGTGATGGGCGGCCGGCCTCCGAAATGGCGGCATCGCTCCAAGCAGGCTCACACCCGCATTTAATTCCTACACGGGCCAAGATCACCGGCCACCCGCTAAAGTCCCAAGGCTTGGTGATGGCCCTTATTGACCCCGAGTTTGTGAACTTGGCCGGGCCACCCAGCCTCGCCAGTTGCACCCGTGACACGTACCAAGAGGACACAAGCTTTGATTTGCTCACCGTACACCGCATGGCATTGGGCATTGCCTCTGCGGCGGCTAACCTACATGCCCAAGGATTGATGCATGGCGATCTCTACGCCCACAACATCTTGCACAACAGGCAAGGGTACGCGTTGTTGGGTGATTTCGGAGCCGCCTCGTTTTTGCCTAAGGACAACCCGGCTCAGGCACTTGAACTGCAGCGGCTTGAAGTACGCGCCTTTGGGTGCCTGTTAGAAGAGTTGATTGATCATTGCATGGTGACCCCGCATGAGCAAGCGGGGCTTGCCGCATTGATGGCGATCCAGGTGCAATGCCTGCAAGAAGATCCGAACGCACGGCCATTATTTGCAGACATCGAGCGCATGCTGTAGCCTCAGAATAGTTTCGGTATTTTAAGGCGTTAGGCGCCAACCCATCACTTGCGCCAAAGACTTTTTAAAACCCAAGCCATCGTCACGCCTGTGCTGTCGGCCAGTACATCTTCCCACTCGCCAAAGCGCCAGCCCACAGACAGCTGTGCCAACTCAATCGAAACACCATAGAGTACCAACCCCAAGGCCACCAGCCCCTTTCGCTCAGAAAAAGCAGCAAAACCCAATACGCTGAGCACACAAAATGCAAAGGCGTGCTGGGCTTTGTCCCACCATTTGAAAACGGGCGAAGTCAACAGCTCAACGGGCAACAAAGCCAACACCGTCACACCCAGCAAGGCCATAAAAAAAAGCACTTTAAAAAATATCTTTACTCTATTCATAGAACTATTTTAGGAGGACCACACTTCAGAAAATTGACCTGAGATGCCGCACAATTTCGGCAACAATAGACAGTTGTTGTTGAATGATGAATTGAAGACATGAAAAAAATCCTACTCCTAGGTTCCGGTGAACTCGGTAAAGAATTCGTTATCAGCGCCAAGCGCCTGGGCTGCCATGTGATCGCTTGCGACAGCTACGCTGGCGCCCCCGCGATGCAAGTGGCAGACGAATTTTGCGTCTTCAACATGCTGGACGAAGCCCCCTTGCGCGCAGCCATTGCTAAATACCAGCCCGACCTGATCGTCCCCGAAATCGAGGCCATTCGCACCGAAGTGCTGTTGGACGTGGAGCGGCAAGGCTTTGAAGTCATCCCCAGCGCGCGCGCCGCCAACCTCACCATGAACCGCGACCGCATCCGCGATGTGGCCGTGGGCCTAGGCGTACGCACCGCAAAATTTAGCTACGCAGAATCCGCGGCTGAGCTGATGGCGCAAGCCGAGTTGATTGGTTTTCCGGTGGTGATCAAACCCGTCATGAGCTCCTCCGGCAAAGGTCAAAGCGTGGCTAAGACAGCGACCGACATTCAGGCCAGCTGGGACTTCGCCTGCGCGGGTATGCGCGGTGACCGGCAAAAAGTCATTGCCGAAGAGTTCATAAATTTCGAATTCGAAATCACTCTACTTACCATCCGCCAACGCAACGGCCAGACCCTGTTTTGCGCGCCCATTGGCCACGTGCAAGAGCGCGGTGACTACCAATACAGCTGGCAGCCCCAGCCCATGCCGCACGACTTTTTGAAAGCTGCGCAAGACATGGCCGAAAAAGTTACGACAGACTTGGGGGGTGCTGGCCTTTTTGGTGTGGAGTTTTTCGTCACCGCCACAGAGGTGATCTTCAGCGAACTGAGTCCGCGCCCGCACGACACTGGAATGGTCACGCTCATCAGCCAAAACCTGAGCGAATTTGATCTGCACGCCCGCTCCATTTTGGGCCTGCCCATACCCAACATCGAATGCGTCGAAGGCGCCAGCGCCGTAGTGCTGGCCACCAAAGAAGGCACAAACCCCTCCTTCCTCGGCCTCGAGGCCGCGATGAGCGAACCTGATGTGGACGTTCGCATCTTCGGCAAACCCACCACTCGCCCTTACCGCCGAATGGCCGTGGCTCTGGCCAAAGGCCCGTCCGCCTTGCCCCGCGCTCGGGCGGCGGCAGGCAAGATACGCGTGATTTCTTAATCTCAAAATGATAAAAGCCTGGCGGATTCAAAAGTGAAGTGCAACACCCTGGGTTTCAATGGATGAGGGTGGAATGTTGCGGGGTATTTAAGAGCAACTCTCGATAAACCGACAAGGGCGATCGTACTCCCAGCCCCTTGCGCGGTCGATTGTTGATCTCGTCCGCAATCGCGTCCAGCTGCTCTTGGCTGTAGCCCGACAAGTCTGTGCCCTTGGGCAAGTACTGGCGAACCAGGCCATTCATGTTTTCATTGCTGCCCC
>CANGEG010000088.1 GCA_947452725.1 Comamonadaceae bacterium
AAGCCAAGTCAGCGCTTTTGATTTCGTAACTGATCGATGGGCTTGAAGCTGAGGCTGACAACGTAAATCCCGTGGACTTGAAAGTAGGCAATTTTACCCCTCAAGGTTATCCCCTCTCTTTCTCTTATTTCTTTATATCAATATAGTAGTAGTAGATAAGGGTTGACGTCTTCTGTGGACAAGGGTTTAAAGTTGTTCATATTCAAGGACTTAGCTTTCCTGTACGCATGTGCACGAGTCTGCTTCGGTGGTGTACATGAAATATGAACAACTTAGCCTGATGAGATAAATCTGTGGATAACTTGGCTTTTCCAGCCAATCTATCCACAACTTTATACAGCTCACTTTTCCAGAAACCACTGGATGAAGCCTTTCGCTACAAAACCCACCATGCCGAAAGCCAGACCCAGAAAAATAACAAAGGTGCCGAATTTTCCAGCTTTTGACTCCCAGGCCAAATGGCCAATGATGAACAGCATATAGACCATAAAGGCGCCGATACCGACAGTCAAACCAAAGCCGGCAATTTGTGTTTCAGTGAATCCCCACATCAGAGACCTTCAAAAGACAAACGGTCGGGCAAGTGGCGCGTATCTACCAAGTCCTTGTAGGCATGCCAACTGGCATGGCCCAGCATGGGAACGACAAAGACCAAGCCCAAGAAAAGGGACATCAAACCCAAGGCGGCAAAGCCCATGATTAAGAAAGCCCAAAAGGCCAGTATCCTGGGATGGGTTGTCACAGCCTTCCAACTGGTCATAACTGCTTGCAAAACGGTGACTCGTTTATCGAGCAGTAAGGGCATTGAAACCACGCTAGATGCAAAAATGGGCGCTGCCAGCAAACCGCCAACGGCCAGCCAAATTTCAAATAAATAGCCCTCAGGCGCCAGCATCACATAGCGAATGAAATCCATCGGGCTGTGAATTGGTTGGCTGGCAGCTAAAGTGATCAGTGCCGAGGAGGTTAAAACCCAACCTGTGCCAGCCAAAGCCAGTAACAGACCAAATTGAATCAAGCTCCAATAGCCTGCAGGGTCTTGCCTGGCATGAAGTTGCCAACCGGTCCATGTCTTGATCAATAAAGCGCTATCGACCTTTTCCTGTCGTTCATCTGCACGGCTCATGGCGTACAAACTGGTCGCCAAGACCGGTGCCACGACCAAAAAACCTGTCATTGCGCTCACCAGTAACCAAAATTGGTCATGCGCAATTACCGTGATCACTAGACCTGCTGCGGCCATCACCACGCCATGCGACAAACTCCAGAAAGGATGTCGTGCGATGTCTTTCCAGCCCATAACCAACCATTTCAGAGGTTGATCGAATTCAATCGCTTGAATCGGAGGTAAAGAGGTTTTTTGGGGTGCTTGGGATGGATTCGGCATGAGCCGAGCTTAATGTTCAGCGTGAATTTTCTTCTTGATGTACATCAATTTATAAAAGTACAGGCGAAAAAAAGCTGTGGTGAAACAGTGTGACACCACAGCCATTGAAATTAAGAGGCAATCTCAGAATTTGTGCATCATGTGACCAACGCCACCATGGTGTTCTTCACCCATGCGGTGCATGAATTTGGCTGTATGTTGGTCAAAAGTTTTTTTCTGCTCATCAGACAAGCTAGCGTAAAAAGTTTTGGTGGCTTCGCCGCGCTTTTGCATTTCGACATCTCGCTGAGTTTTCAGAGCCGTCATTTTGTCAATGCGCTCAGGCGTTGTCAGTTTGTCCATGTCGGCAAAAGCCATACGGTTTTGCGCTGTGCTTGGAGGCTTCATGCTCGTAGCAAAAGTCGTCCATTGACTTTCTTGTTCGGGTTTGAGTTTCAAGCTGGCTTTTAACTCTTCCAAATGCTTAGCATGGCGTTTGGTCATCATGTTGTGTATTTTCTGCATCATCCCTGCGTGATGGATGCTTGGTGCTGCGGTTTCAGTACCATCTGTCGTTTGTGCAGTCTGCGCCATGGCGCCCAAACCAGTGAACAAAGTTGCGCAGATCAAGAAGTGGCTCAGTTTCATGGTGTTCCCTTAGAAGTATGAATTAACTTGAAGCCTGTATGGCCTTAAGTCCATGAGCAGTGTGCTCCGTGAATGTGAATGGCGTTCATCACTTGTGTATGTCTTTGTAAAGTTCAGGGCGTAAAAAGACCGTTGTTGAAGTCTTCAACCGCTTGCATCAGTTCGGCACGTGTGTTCATGACAAAGGGGCCATATTGGGCAATTGGTTCGTGCAAGGGTCGACCGGCAATCAGCAGCACGCGTGTACCGGCTTTGCCGCGCAATTGAACTTGTTGGCCTTCATTGTGCAAGATGCCCATGCGGTGCAACGTCACAGCCTGGCTTTGTTTTGGTGATTCAATCACCTCGGCCGCGCCGCGGTAGGTGTAGATGAACGCGTTGTACTGTGGATTGAGCATCTGTTCAAACTGCGCGTCTTGCTCAAAGTGAATGTCCAAGTACAGCGTGTCAGTAGGATAGTCGTGGTGCGAGCGTTTCATGGCGCCCGAAGTGTTTTGGTAGGCTCCAGAAATTACCCTCACACAGACACCTTGGGCCGTCATCACTTCGGGGATTTCTTCGCTTTGAATATCTCGGTACCAGGGAGCGCACATCTTGTCTTTGGCCGGCAAATTCAGCCACAGCTGAAAGCCTTCCATCACGCCAGCCTCTTGTTCGGGCATTTCGCTGTGAATCACGCCTTTGCCTGCAGTCATCCATTGCACGCCGCCGTTTTGCAGCAGACCGTGATGACCCGCACTGTCTTGGTGTCGCATGCGACCCGCGATCATATAGGTGATGGTTTCAAAGCCGCGGTGCGGGTGGTCTGGAAAACCGCCACCATAGTCTTTCGGATCGTCGCTGCCAAATTGATCCAGCATTAAAAATGGATCTAGGCGTTGGTGCAAATCGGAGGTGAGCACGCGGGTCAATTTGACGCCATCGCCATCGCGCGTGGCGCGTCCTTCAATCAGTTGTTCCAGTCGGCGATTGATCAAAGCAGGTGTGGTGATGGTGGTCATAGGACGATTAAGTAGCAAACAGAATGCGAAAATTTCGTGAACGGTTTAAGCCTGAACCTTGTAGCCTTCGTCGGTAATGGCTTGGCGCAAGGTTTCACGCGGCTGTTCAGAGTCCACCGTGACGGCGTCTTGCGTCCGATCAATAATGACTTTGGCTTGTGGGTCGATACTGATCAAGGCCTTGGTGACTGCTTTTTCACAATGACCGCAGGTCATACCTTGTACGGTGAAGAGGTGGTTCATGGCTTCGTCCTGTTTGAAAATTAGCCTTGAGCATATCCTTTTCAGCGATAAAACTGCATGACTACTGCCCATATTGAAACTCACGGCGAACTCAATTCTGAAATTTGCAACATCGACATTTCTGTAGGCGGCATGACCTGCGCGTCCTGTGTTGGCCGGGTCGAAAAAGCTTTAAGCAAAGTGCCTGGCGTGATCCGCGCCTCCGTCAATTTGGCGACCGAATCGGCGCGCATCCAACTGCGTGGTGATGCTGCAATGGAAGCCCTCTTGCGCCGTGCAGTGCGCGATGCCGGCTACGAGCCGCGCACCGCAGTGCAGGCGGACGAGGCCTTGAACGCCTCGACCTGGGACGGCTTTTCTGCCGTGGCCTGGGGTTTACTTTTGTCTACGCCCTTGGTCTTGCCTATGCTTGGCGATTTGTGGGGCCAGCACTGGATGCTGCCCGCGTGGCTGCAATTTGCCTTGGCTACGCCGGTACAGTTTGTGTTGGGTGCGCGTTTTTACAAAGCCGGCTGGCACGCCTTAAAGGCCTTGAGCGGAAACATGGATTTGCTCGTGGCGCTGGGCACCTCGGCAGGCTGGTTGCTGTCTGTGTGGCTGTGGCTAAGTGCTGCACAGGGCAGCATGCCGCATTTGTACTTTGAGGGCTCGGCTGTGGTGGTGACTTTGGTCTTGCTGGGTAAATGGTTGGAAGCTCGTGCCAAGCACCAGACCACCTCGGCCATTCGCGCCTTGCATGCGCTGCGGCCCGAAACCGCACATTGGATGGGCCCGCAGGGCTTGGTCGATGTGCCATTGGTGGAAGTTTTGGTGGACGACCGTTTGGTGGTCTTGCCTGGCGAGCGCTTTCCTGTCGACGGCGTGGTGCTTGAAGGGGAGACACAGGTGGACGAATCGATGCTGACGGGGGAGTCTCAGCCCGTATCGAAAGCTTTGGGTCAGGCCTTGACAGGGGCCTCCATCAACGGCGAGGGCCGCGTAACGATGCGCGTGACGGCCGTGGGTCAGGAAACCGTGCTCGCCCATATCATCCGCTTGGTGGAAGATGCGCAAGCGGCCAAGGCACCGATTCAGCGGCTGGTGGACCAAGTTTCTGCGGTTTTTGTGCCAGTGGTTATCGGTGTGTCTTTGTTCACCCTGGGCGCTTGGTTGTGGCAGGGCGCGTTGTTAGAGACGGCCGTCATTCACGCGGTGGCGGTGTTGGTCATTGCCTGCCCATGCGCACTGGGTTTGGCCACGCCTGCCGCCATCATGGCCGGCACCGGGGTGGCGGCCAAAAACGGCATCTTGATCAAAGACGCCCAGGCCTTGGAGTTGGCACACCGTGTGGACACGGTGGCGTTTGACAAAACCGGGACCTTGACGGTAGGCCGGCCGCGTGTAACCGAATTGTGGGTGGCTTGTGAGGCCGATCAAGCGCATTGGCTTGCTGTCGCTGCGGGTATGCAAAGTGGCAGCGAACATCCTTTGGCGCGCGCCGTTCTGTTCATGGCGCAAGATCAGCAGGTGACGGCCTTACCCTGCACGCAGGTGCGCAGCGTGGCGGGGCGTGGCGTTGATGCACAAATCCAAACTCAAAGTGAGAGCCAGAGCAACATCCATCACTACCTCATGGGCAGCTTGACTTGGATGCAATCCGAAGGCTTGGACCTGAGTCCATGGCAAGCGCAGATCGACCGCATGCACGCCAAGGGGGCGACGGTGTCCGCGCTGACCGAGCGTGGCGTGCAAGGCCTTGCAAATGTTCTGGTCTTGCACGCTTTGTTCGCCTTTGGCGACGAGCCTAAGCCCGGCGCCGCCCAGGCCTTGGCGGCTTTGCGCCAACGCGGCCTGCGCTTGGTGATGATTTCGGGGGACAACCGTGCCGCGGCCAACGCCATGGCGCAGCGTCTAGGTCTGCGCCCAGAAGCGGGCGAGGTGCGCGCGGAGGTTTTACCGGCAGATAAATCAGCTTTGATTAACCAGCTCAAAGAAGGCGGGCATATCGTTGCGATGGTGGGCGACGGTGTCAACGATGCGCCGGCCTTGGCTGCAGCCCATGTGGGCATGGCCATGGGCAACGGCACAGACGTGGCGATGCATGCGGCGGGCATTACCCTGATGCGCGGCGAGGTGGGTTTGGTGGCCGATGCCCTCGATATTTCAGCTCGCACTGTGGCCAAGATTCGCCAAAACCTGTTTTGGGCCTTTGCTTACAACGTGGCGGGCATTCCTTTGGCGGCGCTGGGTTTTTTGAATCCGGTGCTGGCGGGCGGTGCCATGGCCATGAGTTCGGTCAGCGTCATGACCAATGCCTTGCTGCTTAAGCGCTGGACGCCCCGGCGCGACAAAACTTAATCAAAATTCACGGTTTGCGCGGAGTTCTTGATTTGCGTCATTTCAGTGGACTCAAAGCCGGGGCACACTGGGTGCTTACTCAGGAGAAACACCGTGACACACAGCAGCTTGCAAATCATTCGCGATGAACACGCTTCATTGGCCGCCATGCTGCAATCAATGCGTTTGATGGTGCAGCGCGGCACGGCGGGCCAGGCGCAAAACTTTTTTGAGGTGATGCGAGCGATGTTGTTTTATATCGATGAGTTTCCGGAGCGTTTGCACCATCCCAAAGAATCCAACCTGCTGTTTCCTCGCGTGGTGCGCAATGCGCCCAGCGTCATGGGTGCGGTGGATCGGCTCGAGCGCGACCACATGCAAAGCGAAAAAGCGGTGCGCGATTTGCAGCATTTGCTGCTGGCCTGGGAGCTGCTGGGGGATTCGCGGCGCGATGTGTTTGTCTCGGCCATAACCCTTTATGTCGATGCATATTTGGAGCACATGCGTCTGGAAGAAACCGAGATCTTGCCGCAGGCCGAAAAAGTCTTGTCGGCGCAAGATTGGCGGGAGTTGGATGCTGAGTTTGAGAAGAATGCCGACCCTCTGACTGGCAAACACCCACCGGGCCCAGAGTTTGAAAAGCTGTTTAGCCGCATCGTGATGAAAGCGCCCGCCCCGATCGGTTTGGGCGCTTAAGGACTCAATCGCGGCTCGGTCGTTTCCCTCGCAAGTCCGGCCAACTCGCCCGCTTAAACCGCAAGCGTGGGGTAGTCGGTGTAACCGGCTTCGCCGCCGCCATAGAAGGTGTGGCGGTCGGGCGTGTTGAACGGGCCACCCGAGCGCAAACGTGCCGTCAGATCGGGGTTGGCGATGAACGACTTGCCAAACGCGACCAAGTCCGCGCCGCGCGCCAGCGATTGCTCAGCCAGCGCCAAGTCATAGCCGTTATTCACCATCCACGCCGCGTGGCCGCCTGCCTGCGTGTATGCATGTTGTAGCGCGGCATAGTCGAAAGAGGAGTCTCCTTGCTGGTGGTCGCGCGGCCCTCCGGTGGAGCCTTCGATCACATGCACATAGGCCAGGTTCAAAGGGGCCAACAAACGCACTACATGCTCAAACAAGGCTTGTGGTTGTGCGTCATGCGCGTCGTTGGCGGGCGTCACCGGCGAGATGCGAACGCCGGTGCGTTCGCCGCCAATCTCGGCGCACACGGCTTGCATCACTTCATCCAGAAAGCGAGCCCGGTTTTCGATGGCGCCGCCATAAGCGTCGCTGCGATGATTTGAGTCTGCGCGCAAAAACTGGTCAATCAGATAGCCGTTGGCCGCGTGTACTTCTACGCCGTCAAGGCCGGCCGCGATCGCATGTTTGGCGGCCAAGCGGTAGTCCTGCACGATGGCTGGCAGCTCGTCAGAGCGCAGTGCGCGTGGCGCTGAGGTGTCAACAAAAGTGGCCTGACCATCGACCAGCAGGACGGTTTTGGTTTTGGCTGTGATCGCCGATGGCGCCACGGGGGCTTGGCCCTCGGGCTGCAGGCTGGTGTGCGAAACGCGGCCCACATGCCACAATTGCATCACGATCTTGCCGCCCTGCTTGTGCACGGCGGCCGTGACCTGTTTCCACGCTTCCACTTGCGCTTGGCTCCAAATACCTGGTACATCGGCATAGCCTTGGCCTTGGTGGCTGATGGCGGTGGCCTCGGTAATGATCAGACCCGCGCCACTGACGGGGTGGGCACGCTGGCCGTAATACACCGCCATGCGGGCATTGGCCAAAGCGCCTGGGGCGCGGTTGCGGGTCAAGGGGGCCATCACAACGCGATTGGCCAAGCTCATGGCGCCGACTTGGCAGGATTCAAACAGGTTTTTCATGGGCCATCTTATCCTATCAAGTGGCGTAATCGCTGCTTTCGCGCTGCAGTTTGCGCAGCAGCGAAGGCCAGACGAACTGCCCGCCCAAGCCGCCAGTTTGTACCCTCATCGAGGTGGCCACGCCGTCCAGAATGCGCGGATCCACCGAGGACAAAGCGTGTGCCCCTTGCTGGCCAGCCAGCGCGTCAACTTGGATGCGGCAGGTGTTCTCAAAGGTGTACATCGACAAGAAGGCATCGGCAATGGTTTTGCCCACAGTCAGCAGGCCGTGGTTGCGCAGCATCAAGTAGTTTGCGTGACCCAGGTCGGCCTGCAGGCGAACCTTCTCATCATCGCGAATCGCCACGCCTTCGTAGCCGTGGTAGGCCAAGGACGCCAGGACAAAAGTGCTTTGCTGGCTGATGGGCAAGATGCCGTGCTGCTGCGCGCTCACGGCCACACCGGCGCGCGTGTGGGTGTGTAGCACGCAACCGGCGTCCTCGCGAACCTCGTGCACGGCGCTGTGGATCACAAAGCCGGCCGGGTTGACAGGGAAGGGGTTGGCGTCGAGCTTGTTGCACTGCATGTCAACCTTGACCAGGCTGGAAGCGGTGATTTCGTCAAACATCAGCCCGTAGGGGTTGATCAAAAATTGGTGGCTCTCACCCGCCACGCTGTGAGGTAGTTTGGCGCTGATGTGGGTGAAGACCAAATCGCTCCAGCCATACAGGGCTACCAAACGGTAGCAGGCAGCCAAGTCGCAGCGCAATTGCCACTCGTCGGCATGGACCTCGTGTTTCACGCTGGGGATGTTCAAGCTCATGGCGGTGTTTCCTTCTAATGGGTTCGCAAGCTTAATCCGGCGCTGTCAGCTTTTCCAGTCGCGCAAGGTACAGCCGGGCGTGCTGGCCGCCATCGTCTTGCGCCCCGCACATCTCCGGCTGCGGTTGCAGCTGTGCGCACACGGCGGGCCGCTCGGGCCGACCAAAAATCAAACACCGCAGATCGGCCCCCAGCTGGACACAGCGCACGCCAGCGGGCTTGCCCAAAGGCATGCCGGGTATGGCTGAGCTGATGGAGGGGGCGATGCAACAGGCAGCGCAGGCGCTGCGGCAAGAAAAAGTCATGCCCGGATCCTAACGCGTGCCAGCCCATTTCACCCTCACGCTCCGTTGCCCGTTACGTTGCGATGGTCGCTGGCGCGTTGGTTGCCTGAAGGGTACTTAAGGGTACAGACCGCGCAGTTCGCGCGCTTGCAAGATGCGCGAGCAAGCCGTGATGAAGGTGGCTGTGCGCAGGCTGACCTGGTGCGCTTGCGCCATCTGCCAGATGGCCTCAAAAGCCTCGGTCATGATGCGCACCAGGCGCGCGTTGACGTCATCTTCGCTCCAGAAAAAACTGGAAAAGTCCTGCACCCATTCAAAGTAACTCACGGTTACGCCTCCGGCGTTGGCGATCACATCGGGCACTACCAAAATGTTGCGCTCGCGCAAGATGTCGTCAGCGCCCGGCGTGGTTGGGCCGTTGGCGCCCTCAATCACCAGCCGCGCTTGCAAGCGGTGTGCGTTGTCTGCGGTGATTTGCTGCTCCATGGCGGCGGGGATCATCACCTCGCAAGGGGTGTCCCAAAAGGCTTCGCGCGCCACCGTTTCTGCGCCCTCAAAGCCGGCGATGCTGCCTTGTGTTTGCACATGTTGCCATAGGGCTTGAGCGTCCAGGCCTGCGGGCCGGTAGAGGGTGGCCGCGTGATCTTGCACGGCCACCAGCACCGCGCCAGCTTGCGTGAACAGTTGCGCTGCCACACCGCCCACATTGCCAAAGCCCTGCACCGCGATGCGCGCGCCAGCGATGGGCAAGCCGATGCGATGCGCGGCCAAGCAGCCGACAGTGAACACGCCTCGCCCGGTGGCGTCTTTGCGACCAAGCGAGCCGCCCAGTGCGATGGGCTTACCGGTGACCACCGCGGTGTGTGTGGCGCCTTGGTTCATGGAGTACGTGTCCATCATCCAGGCCATGATTTGCTCGTTGGTGTTGACGTCGGGCGCCGGTATGTCTTTGGTGGGCCCAATGATCACGCCGATTTCACTTGTATAGCGCCGCGTCAAGCGCTCTAGTTCGCCGCGCGACAAGGTCTTGGGGTCGACGCGAATGCCGCCCTTGGCACCTCCAAACGGCAGGTTGACGGCGGCGTTTTTCACCGACATCCAGGCCGACAAGGCCATCACCTCTGACAAAGTGACCTCGGGGTGAAAGCGCACGCCTCCTTTTCCCGGGCCGCGACTGGTGTTGTGTTGTACCCGGTAGCCTTCAAAGTGGGCCATGGTGCCATTGTCCAGTTCGATCGGCACGTCCACGATCAGAATGCGTTTGGGCCGCTTCAAGGTCTCCACCCAACGCGACAGCGGCCCCAAGTAAGGCGTGACCCTGTCGATTTGCGTCAAATAGTCGCCCCAAGGGCCTACATGGTCGGGGTTCAGGTACGAGGGCAGGGCGTGGGACATCTGGGCGCTTGGCATAGGAGCTTTCTAGTCAATCCAGTTGTCAGCTTAAGTTCGCAGCGCTGCATTGTCCAAGGCCAATAGTGGGTGTGGTTATGCAAAAAATGAATAATCTCGGCATTGATGGTCTTGGTGCTCACATGCCCCGGCACGCGAAAGCCTGGGGCACTGTGTTTTTATGGGGAGCTTGTAAAATCAGGCAAATTTTGGCCGTACTGGCGCAGTGCGGCATTCGGGCGCGGCGCGCCTTGTCTGTTGGAACTTTCCATGCTTTACCCTGAAGAATTCGACGTGATCGTGGTCGGCGGTGGCCATGCGGGCACCGAGGCGGCGTTGGCTGCTGCGCGCATGGGCTGCAAAACCTTGCTGCTGTCGCACAACATCGAGACCCTGGGTCAGATGAGCTGCAATCCGTCGATTGGCGGTATTGGCAAGGGGCATTTGGTCAAAGAGGTGGATGCCTTGGGCGGCGCCATGGCGTTGGCCACGGACGAAAGTGGGATTCAGTTTCGAATTCTAAACAGCTCCAAAGGTCCGGCTGTGCGCGCCACGCGGGCCCAGGCCGACCGCATTTTGTACAAGGCGGCAATTCGCTATCGCTTAGAAAATCAAGCGAACCTGTGGTTGTTTCAGCAGGCCGTCGATGACCTGATGATCGAGGGCGATCGAGTGGTGGGTGCTGTTACGCAAGTGGGCATCCGTTTTCGCTCGCGAACGGTGGTGCTGACGGCCGGGACCTTCTTGGACGGCAAAATTCATGTGGGCCTGCAAAATTACGCGGCAGGGCGCGCGGGCGATCCGCCGGCGGTGAGTTTGTCTGCGCGCTTGAAGGAGCTGCAACTGCCTCAAGGTCGACTGAAAACGGGGACGCCCCCACGGCTGGATGGGCGCAGTATCGACTTCAGTCAATGCGCTGAGCAACCTGGCGACGGCGTGCCCGGGGGGCTGAACCCCGAGGCCGGCGTGCCGGTCTTCAGTTTCATGGGCAAGGCCAGCATGCACCCGCAGCACATGCCTTGCTGGATCACCCACACCAACGAGCGCACCCACGACATCATTCGCTCCGGCTTTGACCGCAGCCCCATGTTCACCGGCAAGATCGAAGGTGTGGGCCCGCGCTACTGCCCGAGTGTGGAAGACAAGATCAACCGTTTTGCCGACAAAGACAGCCACCAG
>CANGEG010000089.1 GCA_947452725.1 Comamonadaceae bacterium
GACAAAGCTCTTGGCACCTGTGTTGGTTACGCGCACGCGAAGCGCAGGCACCTCGCTGTCTCGCAAAAAGGCCTGGCACTTGATATCAGTGCGGCAGGTCAGCCGCTCGATTGCGCCTACCGTCAAGTTCAAGCGCTCCGACAGGTCCAAAAGTGAGGTTTTCTTAGGTCGTGCCATCTGCGTCCCCTGTTGCGGTGTAGCCACTGTGTAGCCAAATTTCCTCTATTTTGGGGAATATAAATCAACAATTGTGGCTGTCAATTCAACCAGCACATTAGACTAAGTTGTTGATTTATATTGATTATATCCACATTAATCAACTCATAGAAATGAATACCTCAGGGGACTCAAAATCCCCCGCCGCAAGGCGTGCCGGTTCGAGCCCGGCCCCGGGCACCATCTCTGGAACCCAGCATTCATGAGGGTTTCAAGCGAATCAAGGCCAACCCTCACAGGTTGGCCTTTTATCTTTTCGGGTCCGTGCTTCCCTTGTGCGTCCCTTTTAAACAGGGCCGCGCTTCTGGCCTAGTTTCTTTGCGGCCAAGCGCCTCAGGACTATGTTGAACTGGCGCGATAGCTGATCTGAATTGAGCGTGTAGGGTAATTTCGCTGAACGGCCGAGATTGCCGCTGCAGCTTTTGTTAGTCTGTCAGCGCAACGTGGTGTCGTGAGGGGGTGCATTTTCCTTTACAGACTTAGGCTAATGCGTACAATATTAACCACTACTCCTCCCTAGCCGGGTCATTCAGTTGGCTCCGGTCTGAGATGAAAAAGCCGCATCCGTGCGGTTTTTTTACTGGTGCATCCGAAATGATCAATCCGCTGTTTTGAGAACCGCAATTTGAATTGATGGGTACAACCTGAACTACGGTCGTAATCACGAATCAAAAAATTAAATATGAACGTAAATTCGGATTTCAGCCTCAAAGCAGTAATCAATACCCATGCAGTTACTTGGGAGGCATCGCCGGTGCCAGGCATCTCCAGAAAGCCACTGGACCGAGTCGGAGACGAGGTCGCCCGGGCCAGCACCATCGTCAAGTACGACTCCAACAGCGCGTTCACCGCCCATGCGCACAGCGCCGGTGAAGAGATCCTGGTCCTAGAAGGCGTCTTTGCCGACGAAAACGGGACCTACCCTGCCGGCACTTACATTCGCAATCCACCAGGCAGTCACCACGCCCCATATTCAACCGAGGGCTGCACTCTGTTTGTAAAGCTCAGGCAGTTTCACCCCGAGGATCTCGCCACCATTCGGATCGACACCAAAACTGCCTCTTGGTATCCCGGGATGGTCCCCAGTCTGTCTGTCATGCCGCTTCATGAATTTGATGGCGTTGGGTGCGCCCTTGTGCGCTGGGCGCCAAACACCATCTTCAATCCCCACGTGCACCCAGGCGGGGAAGAGATATTGGTTTTAGAGGGGGTTTTTCACGATGAACACGGCTCCTACGGCGCTGGCACTTGGATTCGCAGTCCTCGGTACAGCAGACATGCACCGTTCACAAAATCAGAAGGCGCCGTCATCTATGTGAAGACCGGGCATCTGGACTATGCCCTTGCTTAGATGAGTAGTTCACTGCACAGCATCAAAAAAATTACCTGTTACCCGGTTAACAGTTAAGATTTAATATTGCCATTCAGAGTTTCTCGTGCGTTGACACGCAAGCGTTGTTTGAGACTGGTAAATAGGCCCGTTTTGCCAACATCAAAAAGGTTGCGGAGCGCAAGTTGGCGCAGCTCGACGCGGCCCCTTCTTTGAACTTCATGAAGGCCCCACCCGGAAATGATCTCAAAGAGTACAACGGCGCCTGGCATGTGCAAATCAATGGACAGTGGAGGTTGACATTCAAGTGGAGCGAGAGCGGCCCATTTGACGTGTTGATTGAAGACCCGCACTGAGGCCAGTTCTTTATTTGAAAGTTAGGTTTGCATCATGTTTAAAAACAGCATGCGTCCCATCCACCCCGGAGAAATTCTCTTGGAGGATTACATAAAGCCCATGGGCATCAGTGTTCATGCCCTGTCGTTGGCTTTGCATGTGCCGTATTCGCGACTGCTTGAAATCGTTGACGGCAAGCGCGGAGTGTCAGCAGATACCGCCCTGCGACTTGAGCGCTATTTCGGCGGCGAGGCCCAAGGGTGGTTGAATTTGCAGGCCGCATTCGACCTTCGCGTCGCTGAGAAGCTGAGCGCCAACGCCATTTTCAAAGAGATTGAACGGTTAGCAATTGCTGCATAACCTTCCATGAAAATTGGAATGTAGCGTCAACTTTACTTGTGTGATCGCTAATCCAACTTAGTGTGACGAATACAATAAATAGATCCTCAATCATTTGCATTTTCTTAGAACAATGCCCCATTAAATACGAACTGTTTCAGTGCGATGGAAATTGAGCGCCACAGGATCACGATGGATGCGGAACGTCACTGAAGTCGCAAGTCTCCGTCCACCCCAGCGGGGGCGTACTTGGCCCGATCGGAAATGGCTATGGCGCTCCCGGGTGACTTGCAAACATCCACCGACAAAGAAAACTGGCCGAAGTTTAGCGCCAGCAAGGCGTGCGGGGTTTCACGGGCGGCAGGCATTAGCGGGGTGGTGTGCAGCCTTGCTCCACGGCCTTTGCGCCCCTTAGCATCCATGCGAGTTCCAAGCAAATCAAGGCCAACCTTCACCGGTTGGCCTTGATTTTTCAGCTTTTATGTTGTCGCTATGTAATGACGGTGATCGTGGGGACGCCATCACAGATTAGTTCAACTGCGACAACTTGTTAGTTTGCGCACGTATTACAGCGCGGTCCGCATCTTCTTGCAAAAGAAGTCCTTCATTAACAAATCTGGCGGCTGTACTTTTCACGGCAGCGACATAGGCCGAATCATCGACATAGCGCTCCTCCAAAGAGGTTCGCGGATCTTTGAGCTGGAGTCTGTCGGCTCGTGTTGCAGCAAACGGAACAACTGCACCTTGAAGTGGGTATAAATTTCCAGGCCCAAAACCTTTAGCGCGTGGATTCCACCCAGTGTAAGTGGCACGTGGCACCGCCAAAGCCAAGGCGCGAATGCCGGCCACAGACATTCCATCAGAATCTGTCAATGGCGCCCATACGGCGTACTGCCCCAACACCTTGGGCGGTGATACGCTGTGGTCCGAAAAATATGCTTTTGAATACAACGCCTGAAAAGGCAGGCCAGGAATTTGGAGTGACACAGCCAGTTCAGGAGCAACCAAAGTGCCGTGAGCTCGCATGGGTACCCGACTGGTGGGTGGCTCTGTGCCTTGGCTAATCCATGCATTGAGCGCCGTCAACAATGCCCGCATGGGTGGACCGGCGTGCATGGGGTTAATGGGCAAAGTCATCATGGGCGAGGCCGTAACTTTTTTATCGGGATCGGCAAAGTGCGGAGTTCCGGTCATCATGTAAGCCCGAACGTTAGAGGGCAAGTCGATGTGATTGCCCAAAGGATCCGTAACCAGCAAGGAAGCTCTTGAAGCCCACCACTCATGCTCACTATCGGTTTGCATCACATTGGGGCAGGTCTGGGTGCTTTGGCATTTCTGCAACAGCCCATCGCGCTTTCCTGAAACTGGATCTTGCAGCACGGCATAGGTAAAAGGAAATTCATCGATTTGCCAAGCGGGGTCTTGGGGATGACGCGAGTTGCGACTGGGTTGTCCAAAGCGAAAATTTGTTGCCATGCGCCTGGCACCGGCAACGTGCGGCATCAGCCCATCAAAAACTTTTTGCCCCCGGAGATCCTCGTTGAACCCCATCCACAAAAAGTCGCGCAAGAATCGGCCTGACTGCGAAACACCAAAACCGATGGCGCGCTTAACGTTGACCTGTCCATTCAGCGCCAAAGGATTTTTGGCAGATTGATCTTGCCGCAAGAAAGAAGTGATGTCGCGAGTTGCCGCAAAGCCCATGCCATGAAGGATGGGGTCTTTGCCTTGGAAGGTGACTTCATACAGTGCACCCGCATCAAATCCAGTGGGTCTCGTGATCTCTACGCTCTGCCCATCAATGGCTTTGACCGACAGGTCTGCTGGCGTTAGCCTTTCATGCGTCCAGTGCGCGCGTACAGTCACTTTTAAAGTAGCAGGATCGGCAATATCTGCGCTCAATCGGCTCTTAATGGGATTGGTTAAATTATCGAATTGAAATTCGTTTATGACACTACCCGTCACGCCTTTGGCAACCGGCGCCAACAAGGCCATTTGCAATGGCTCAGATGGGATATCGGATTGCCAGCCAATCCATGCCATCGTGTAACCCTGTCGATGTAAGAATCCGATACCAGCATCGGCCAATTTTTCGGCGCGATTGGCACCCGGCTGCTCGGCATCATCAAACAGCTGAGGCGCTAATTTTCGGCCCCTATTGGGGACATCAATCAACAAAGTCTGATTGCCTTTGGCGGAATCTGATGGTTTCAAAATCACAACGTCGGCTAAAGCCTCCACTTTCCCTGCTGCATTGCGGGGTGCCTTGTCGATGTCCGCGATGACTGCGTTTTTAGGATCATTAGGATCTAAAGCAATGGTCGCTTTACCGGTGATCCGAACGTATGGACCTACAGCGCCAAAGCTTGTGCCTTCAAAAGCTGGCGCACTCTCAATTACTTCAAAACGGATGACTTCTGAATAAGCCGTGCAACCGGCCAGCAGCGCAGCAGCCATCAACGTCTGTTTTTTGAAATTATTTTGGCGCATGTTGGACTATCGGACTTTCGTGAATTTTTGCGCACGCTTGCCCGTGTCCACTTCGGCGGTGTAAATGTTGCCTTGTGTATCGATGGCAATGTTGTGAATCCAATGAAAGTCGCCAGCCTGTCGGCCTGAGCGTCCAAAGGTGCCGGCGACTTCCCCTGTGTCACGCCGCACGATACGCACTTCATTATTGGTGCCATCGGCAATCATCAAAAAGGTTTGGTTGGGGTCCTCACTCGCAACCAAATCCCAAACCGAACCGGAACCGCGGGTGTTCACTTCAAACTCCATTTGCCTGATGAATTTCCCTTCCTTAGTAAAGACCTGGATGCGGTTGTTCATGCGATCGCACACCAGCACCGTGCCATCCCGCATCAAACGGACACAGTGGACCGGATTACCAAAATAATTGGCTTGTGGGTCATATGAAGGAAATTGCCCGTCTTTCGGCACTTGACCATACGCGCCCCACATGCGCTTGAAAGCACCCGTGTCTGCATCAAACACTATGACGCGGCGGTTTTGGTAACCATCGGCCACATACAACTCGCGCGCGGCCACATCCATCTCCATGTGCGCAGGTCGCCCCAATTGCTTTTGGGACAAACTGCCTTCGCTTTGACCGGCGTGGCCGATTTGCATCAAGAATTTACCTTGCGCCGTAAATTTTAAAAGCATGTGATCTTTGGCATCGTTGCCGCCAAGCCAAATATTGCCCTCGGGGTCTGCATAAATTCCGTGCTCGTTCTTAGGCCATTCATAGCCTGCGCCCGGACCGCCCCAAGATTGCAATAAATTACCGGCCTGATCAAATTGCATGACGGGAGGGGCGGACACACAGCAATGTGACCGCGGTGGGGTCAAGGACGCGCCGCGCTCGTCTTCCGTCAAGGTATTGGGCCGATGGATGACCCAAATATTTTGATTTTTGTCTGTAGCAATGCCAGCGACCTGCCCCAGCAACCATTGATTAGGCAGCGGCTTGGGCCAATAAGGATCTACCGCGTAGGCCGGCCCCGAGCCAGACTTTGCACCTTCCACTCGTTGCGGGTTAGCCAAATTGGCACAACCCGCCAAAACAATCATGGCAGCAAGAATGAAGATGCGAAGACAAAAAGCAAGAGGGTGAGTCATGATTTTGGTTTGGGTGAAATTATGGACGAAACACAACAAGGTTTAACGAGCGGGCAAACACCGTTGAGGTGCCTCGGCGGCCAAGTTTTCCAGGGGGGCAGTTTTGATGGGGTAAGACAGCTTCAACTGCTCATAGGCAACTTGCTCCAACGCTTTGATCTGCGGCACCGATAGTCCCAATTCAAATCCCGAACACTCGTTACCACCCAAAGCACGGGGGTCTTGCATAGTCAACGCGCCAAACACGACCAAGCCTTTGAGGTAATAACCTGCTACGCTGCCGTGGTAATTGTCGTAGGTCCATAAGTTCAACTTACCCGCATCAGTGCCATCCAAGGAGTTGTTGTCGGCCACGCCTGCATCCATGGCGCGAACCCAGGCTTCGCCAACCGGGATCACACCTTTAATAACCGGGCTAGACTTGGCAGCTAAGTCATACCCCGCCCGCACATCCTTGGCCATATCGCCAATCGTCTTGCCGTACCATGCCCCTTTGGGGCCGTAAGTTTCATCAGCACGGGGAAACGTGGCCTCCAAGCGTAAATCAGCCTTAGAGTTTTTGGCTTGCAACGCCTGCGCCAATTGCAAAGCGGTTTGCACCAGCTGTTCGGGATTACCTGGCTTCTTCGCATCCAGGGTGCTATAGCCATGCGCAACCACAATGTCCCAAGGCTGCTGCGTGATCACACTCAAGCGATTCAGGACATGCCAATCAATGCCAGTTCCACCGCGGGTTTCAATGGCTACGTCATAGTCAAGGCCCACCTGCTGGGTGAACGACTTGAACAAGGCGGGTACTCCGCCTTGACCCTCTCGATTCAAATCGCGGACCGTGTCTGCGCGGTAATAACGAACCGATGAGCCATGACCGTAGGTAAAACTGTTGCCGATGAAAAGCACACTGGTGGCCGCCTGAACAACAGGCGCAATGCAAGCGAATGAACCCACCATGAGGGCTGCGGCAATTGATTGAAATTTCATAAGGCGCTTTCAAAAGGAGGGATGCGTTATAAAGACTGCAAAAATTCGACCACGCTCTTGACCGTTTTGGCCGTTGATTCGGGGTTGTGACCCACATGCGCGCCAAGTGCCACGCAAGAGTCGTTGTAGCTGAAAGGGGCGCCACTTTCAGCATTGAACACTTCGCCCTTAGATTTCTCGATGAACTGGCAATTGCGTGTGCTTTGAGCCGTCGGCACTGCCAACCTCTCCGGAGCCAGGGGGCTGTCGTAGCCATGCTGTGTGTTAGCAAATTCGGTCAAGGTAATGTCCACACCTTTACTCTTGAGTTCTGCCACAAAGGCGCGACAAGGCACCACATTCACATAGTCGTCAGTGGTTCCATGGAAAAATCGCATGGGTGACCCTGTCACGTCCGTATCGCCGACGAAGCGCGTGTTACATGGGGTGTAAAGACCAATATGTGAGGCAAACTTGGCCGAACTCCCATAGAGTCCTTTAAATCGGTTGGACGACGAAAAAACCGACGCCACGGCCCCCTTAGAGAAGCCCATGATGGAAATTTTTGAAGCATCAATGCGCGGATGTTTGGCAAGTAAATCCAAAGCGCGGTAACCATCGACCATCATCGACAAGCTGTGTAACAAAGTTTGATCTTGCACGGTGCTGGTGAGGCCGCGCCCTGAAAACGAATCCACCACCAAGGTGGCAATACCCGCTTGATTTAGCGCATGCACCCAAAGATCCATGCTGCCGTTGACGCCGCCGCTGCCATGAATCAACACAACGGCGGGAAACTTGACTTTTTGTCCTTGCGGAATCCGCAACTCAGCCGCTAGCAAATGAGGCTGCCCCCTGATCGCGCCTTTTAAGAACTCATCGCCCGTAAGGGTTTGCGACGGCAGTGGGTGCACCTCGATACGGGAAGGTATGGCCGGACTGACCGCCAATTGTGCTTGTGCTGAAAGGCAAAAAAAGGCCCAAATTCCAGCGCACAAAATCGATTTTCCAATGAAATTATTCAATGAATGTCTCCTTGTTATGGAGCCGATTCTGGTCGGGGCTCACGAGCTTAAGTGTCGCTAAGGCGGCAGTCCAACCAAGGTGGGGATCCACTTTTGCAAACATCTTATTGGCTTCTAAATTCAAACCCCAATTGCTTTTGACTTGCGGCGAGGATAGAGTATTTTGTTATTGAGGAACCTCATGAACAGTCATTCAATTCAATTAAAACATTGGCTCACTTATTTAGTTATTGCCTGTTTGGCTTCATTTTCAGTAGGAGCGCAGCCATCAGATTACCCCAATAAGCCCATAAAAATTATTGTCACATTTCCTCCAGGCGGTAGTTCTGACTCAATTATCCGAATGTTGTCGCCTCGCTTAAATGACAAAATGGGGCAGCAACTGATTGTGGATAACCGACCTGGTGCTGGCGGCAACATCGGCTTGACAGCAGTCGCTAAGTCAGTGCCGGACGGCTACACGCTGGGTGTCGGCGCAGCTGGTGGCCTGACTGCCAACTCCAGCCTTTATCCGCAAATGCCATTTGATGTAGCGAAAGATTTCGCACCTATCACCATGCTGGCTTCTATTCCTTTTGTCATTGTGGGTCATCCCTCAGTTCCAGCAGAAACATTGCAGCAGGTCATTGCTCTGGCCAAGGCTCAACCAGGAAAGCTGTCTATCGGTCACGGCGGAAATGGAACCGCTATGCATTTGTCAACGGCCTTATTCATGCAAATGGCAGACATTAAACTGATTGAAGTCCCCTACCGCGGTTCAGGTCCTGCCGCCATGGACACGTTGTCAGGGCAAATTCAATTATCAATTACAGATTTGCCGGCGGCTTTACCGCATATCAAGGCAGGCAAGCTTAAAGCCTTCGCCGTAACCAGCCCAAAGCGCTTGAGTAATTTGCCCGATGTTCCCACTGTTTCTGAAACAGGTCTTACTGGCTATGACTCAACCGGTTGGTTTGGATTGGTTGCGCCAGCCAGCACCACACCCCTCATCATCAAACGTCTTAATGCTGAATTTACATCAGCGTTGAATGATGAAGGCATCAAAGCCCAAATGCGCAGCAGCGGCATGGAACCCATTGCCACCACTGTCGAGGGCTTTGATGCGTACGTCAAAAGTGAAACCCTAAAGTGGGCCAAAGTCATTCGACAAGCCAATATCAAACTGAATTAAACAACTATGACCTTGAAATTTGACGCGGATGTGTTGGTGGTTGGTGCGGGACCTGTGGGCTTAACCTTGGCAATGGACTTGGCACAAAGAGGGATTAAGGTTGTTATTGTAGAAATTCGTCAATTCGCCCAACCCCCTAATGTGAAATGCAATCATGTCTCATCAAGAAGCATGGAGCACTTTCGCAGGCTCGGTATAGCCGCAACGCTTCGTGCGTCTGGATTGCCAGAAGAGTATCCCAATGATGTGGTTTTTCGCACCTCCATGACAGGTACGGAATTAACGCGCATACCGATTCCATGCAGTAAAGATCGATACACAGCCAAAGATGGCCCTGACACCGACTGGGCCACGCCGGAGCCACCACATCGCATCAACCAAATTTACCTTGAACCCTTGCTGTTGAAACACGCTGTAGCACAAACCGGGGTTGAATTATTGAATAGAACGCAAGTCACGGATCTTGTTCAAGATGAAGAAGGCGTAGACGTCACGCTATTTAATTTGGATACACAAGTCAGCCACATTTTGCGTGTACTGTATGTGGGAGGTTGTGATGGCGGCAGTTCTTTTGTTCGTAAAAAAATTGGAGCAAAGTTAGAAGGTACTGAAGTGATTCAGCGCGTTCAATCTACTTTTATTCGAGCACCAAATTTGACTAGTTTGTTACCGGGTAAGCCAGCATGGTGTTATTACTCAGTAAACACTCGACGCTGTGGCACCGTCTTCGCCATTGACGGTCATGAAAACTGGTTGGTGCACAACCATTTGCATCCGGATGAGCCTGAATTTGACTCAGTGGATCGAGATCTGTCTATTCGAAATATCTTGGGTGTAGATTCCGATTTCAAATACGACATCATCACCAAAGAGGATTGGGTCGGCCGACGCCTGTTATCCAATCGTTTTCGTGATGGCAGAATTTTTCTCGCCGGCGACGCGGCCCACCTGTGGGTGCCTTATGCAGGATACGGCATGAATGCCGGCATAGCCGATGCGACCAATTTAGCTTGGCTGCTTGATGCAGCAATAAAAGGATGGGCTGATGAAGCTATTCTGGATGCCTATGAGGCCGAGCGCCACCCCATCACAGAGCAAGTTTCGCATTTCGTGATGAACCACGCACAGAAAATGATCAAGGCTCGGCGAGCTGTACCGGCGAACATTGAAGATCTAGACCCCGCAGGAGAAGCATCACGGGCCTTAATTGGCGCTGAAGCCTATGAGTTGAATGTGCAACAGTTTTGTTGCGAGGGGCTTAACTTTGGATACTTTTATGAAAAATCCCCCATCATTAGCAATGAGGAAGCCGCCGCCCCCGCTTACGAAATGGGATCTTTCACGCCATCCACGGTGCCCGGTTGCAGAGCGCCACATTTTTGGTTAGAAAACGGCACATCGCTATACGACTTACTGGGGAATGGCTACAGCTTGCTTCGATTTGATTCAAACGTGGAAGTCCAGGGATTTTTAACTTCTGCAAAAAACATGGAAATTCCTATACATCTCATCGACCTGCAAGCTCAGCCAAATGTGGATTTGGCATATAAACACAAATTAATTCTGTGTAGAACAGATCAGCATGTCGTTTGGCGCGGCGACTCTTTTCCATCTCCGCAGCAAGATTTACTTGACTTGTTGAGAGGCATGACGCCGGCAAAGGCTTGATAGTTGTACCTGGTCTTGACCCTGTATTCCAGTACCGCCGGTATATTTAAGTTACCGATCGTTTTTCCCTGAACAGCGTTGGCGGCAAGTAGCCCAATGCACTGTGCGGGTGATACGAATTGTAGTCATCGAACCAATCTTTCAATTGGGCCATCACAGTTTTTGAATCTGGCCGGTTAGCCAGCTTGGCGTTGTCCCGCTTTAGCGTCTTCACAAAGCTCTCTGCCATGCCGTTACTTTGAGGGCTTGTCACCGGTGTTGTTACAGGCTTTAAGCCCAGTTCCTTGGCAAAGCTTCTAGTCTCTGCTGCTGTGTAGCAACTGCCGTTATCAGTCAGCCACTCAATCGTTTTGGGCGGCTTGCCATTTGATCCGAATCGTTTCTCCACAGCCTGCATCATC